>NZ_JAMYOX010000155.1:0-511 GCF_040320025.1 Mesorhizobium sp. M0808 | reverse complement strand
AACCGATTTCATTCCCAAGCCTTTCGGGATGCGCGAATTCTTGGCCCGCATTCGAGTAGCGCTACGCCAGCGCATTTCTAGTCCGCGAACCAGAGAGCAGCGCTCATTTCGCTTTGGGGCCTGGAAGCTCAGCGTGAAGCAGCGGCGACTGATCTGTGCGGAGCGTGGCGAGGTCAAGCTTACCGCATGTGAGTTCAATCTCTTGATCGCATTTCTGGAGAACCCCCGCAACGTGCTATCCAGAGAACGGCTTTTGCTCGCGAGCCGTGTGCGTGGAGAAGAGGTGTACGATCGAAGTATCGATGTCCTAATCATGCGCTTGCGCCGAAAGCTGGAGGCTGATGCGGCCAACCCTCGCCTGGTCAAAACATCCCGTGGCGCAGGGTACTTCTTCAACGCTGACGTAGATGTTAGCTACGGAGGCACGTTGGCCGCGTGACAGTGAGCTATGCTGGAGATTGGGGTGACGAGGCTGATCAAGCCTTCCAACAGTACCAGCCTGATCAATTAC
>NZ_JAMYOX010000154.1:0-513 GCF_040320025.1 Mesorhizobium sp. M0808 | reverse complement strand
GTTGCGGACAAAACGTTTGCACATGCCATGCTGTAAGATTGACCACTCCGCGATGCTCGACCATGACGCCCTTGGGCGTCCCGGTGGAGCCCGAGGTGTAGATGATGTAGGCGAGCTGGCGGGGGGTGAGCCCCAGCGCGCGCGGGTCGGGATCGTCAGCGCCCTGGTCGGCCCATGGACGCGCGCCGTCCGAGAGGTCGACCGCCGTCAGGCTGGCGAGCGCCTCGGCGCCGAGGGCGGCGCGTCCGGCCGCATCGGCCAGCAGCAGCTTGGGGGCGGCATCGGCGAGCACCTGGTTGAGCCGTGAGCCCGGATAGGCCGGATCGATCGGCACATAAGCGCCGCCCGCCTTCAGGATCGCCAGCAGCCCCACCACCATCGCCGGGCTGCGCTCGACGCAGATCGCCACCGGCTGATCCGGCTTGACCCCAAGGGCGATCAGATGATGGGCCAGCCGGTTGGCCCGGGCGTTGAGTTCGCCATAGGAGAGCGCCTCGTCCTCATGAACCACCG
>NZ_JAMYOX010000153.1:0-518 GCF_040320025.1 Mesorhizobium sp. M0808 | reverse complement strand
CTCAGGACCTCGCGTTCGCTCACGCTGACATGCTAATCAAACAGCTGAAAGACGTCTATTTGGATTGCGAGCGGGGAGGCCGCCGGTGCGCTGGGGACGGAAGACGTGATGTACTGTTCGATGCGCGAGTTCCGACTAGGCGCGAGATAGCAGATTGCGCATAATCAACGATGCATGGCCTTCTGCACCGTGCGACGCGGCCCTGCGATCGACCACTTCGAACCATGTTTGCAGTAAAAGGCCATTGCCCGGTCGTTTCCCTCGAGCACTTCGAGTGCGACGCTCGGGATGCCGGAATGGGCGGCAAAGACAGCGTGCAATATATTAGCGGCTAGCCCGGTGCCGTACTCGCTTTGATCGATGTGGAGCCGGTCAAGCACGACGTCGCCGGCTTCATTCATCTTAGCCATCGCGTAGCCGGCAATCGAGCCGTCTGGCCGTTCTGCCACGAACGACATTTTGTTGGTGTCTGTCAGTTCCGCCGCAATCCGCTGCAGCGTGTGATCTTCATCCGAAAT
>NZ_JAMYOX010000152.1:0-530 GCF_040320025.1 Mesorhizobium sp. M0808 | reverse complement strand
GGATGCGGGCGTCGCTGCAGCTACGCTGGCCATGGCCGTTGTCGAGCGCTTTCCTGAAATAGCCGGCCCGCGTTCTGTCTGGACCACAGGCCGCATCACGCTGGAGCCGGGCGCCCCCAACATAATTCCGAGGAAGGCAGAGATGCTGTTCCAGTTCCGGGATTCAGAGATGCCGGTGCTTGAGCGCCTCGATACGGTGCTAAGGGAACTGGTAGAAGAGACCGCGATCAGAACGGGCTGCCGGGCCGAGATTGAGCGGACCGCGACCGGCAAACCATGGCAGATGGATTCCGCCTTCCAGGCAGCGATAGAGAATGCGGCCGCGCGCCATGCTCCCGACGCCTACGTGAGGATGCCAAGCGGCGCCAGCCACGACGCACAGGTCGTGGCCCGGAAACTGAGGGCTGCGATGCTTTTCGTGCCAAGCATCGGCGGTATCAGCCATCACTGGACGGAAAATACAGACGATGCCGACCTCGTGCTCGGCTGTCAGGTACTGGCTGATGCCGCCGAGATGATCCTGCGTGGCG
>NZ_JAMYOX010000151.1:0-532 GCF_040320025.1 Mesorhizobium sp. M0808 | reverse complement strand
CCGCAACCTTTCGGAGCGGCTGCCGAAGCGCGCCCGCTCCAGCATCTTCACGACCGCCGTCAGTCGTGCGATCCGCTCATCGGCGCTCTTGTTGACCAGCTCGAGATGGAGGTTGCGCTCCTCGAGAAGGGCGGCCTTTTCGGCCATGGCAATAACCATCGCCTTGAGCGCGTCAACGTCGTCCGGGAGCGCGAGTTCGGGTGCCGACATGGCCAAAATCAGAGCATATTCGCGGGCAATTTTCCCGCTTTTTCAGCTCCCTGATTCATCATGCCGCAGGGTTTTACCCAACCGATTGCGGCCGCCTGACGGTCTCCGTCCGAACCCGTTTCCAGTCCATTCCGTCGACCAGAGCCATGAGCTGAGCATGATTGAGCTGGACCCGGTGGTGGCCGATCCGCGGCCAGCAGAACTTCGCGTCGTCCAGTCGCTTGGCATAAAGACACACGCCGCTGCCGTCCCACCAGACGATCTTGATCCTGTCCGCTCTTTTCGCGCGAAAGACATAAAGCGCGCCGTTGAACGGATCCGA
>NZ_JAMYOX010000150.1:0-539 GCF_040320025.1 Mesorhizobium sp. M0808 | reverse complement strand
CGGCATCAGGAACGGCTTGTCGAGCGGACGCACCGGCGTCGGGATGTAGGCATCGACCGCAGCCATCAGTTCGCGGATGGCGTCCTCGCCGATCTTCTTGTCGCTATCTTCAAGTGCGGCAAGCGCCGAACCCTTGACGATCGGAATGTCGTCGCCGGGGAACTCGTTCTTGGTCAAAAGCTCACGCACCTCGAGCTCGACCAGCTCGAGCAGCTCGGCGTCGTCGACCTGGTCGACCTTGTTCAAGAACACCACGATCGAGGGCACGCCGACCTGGCGGGCGAGCAGGATGTGCTCGCGCGTCTGCGGCATCGGGCCGTCGGCGGCCGACACCACCAGGATCGCGCCGTCCATCTGCGCAGCACCGGTGATCATGTTCTTCACATAGTCGGCGTGGCCGGGGCAGTCGACATGGGCATAGTGGCGGTTGGCGGTTTCGTATTCGACGTGCGCCGTCGAAATGGTGATGCCGCGCGCCTTCTCTTCGGGCGCCGCATCGATCTGGTCGTAGCGCTTGTATTCGCCAAAATACTTGGTGA
>NZ_JAMYOX010000149.1:0-551 GCF_040320025.1 Mesorhizobium sp. M0808 | reverse complement strand
CCTCGATCGCGTCGATCTTCTCCTGGAACACGATCTGCTGCGCGGTATGCTCGAAGTTCTGTCGGGCAAGCCAGCGCCGGTGCGCCAATGTCCAATGACCGCCGTTCTGGTAGATCCGCCCATGGCGCAGAAGGAATGAGAGCAGCTGCTGGCGTTTGCGGCGCAGGTCGTCGGCTGCGGCTTCGCGGGCTCGGACCAGATCGCGGACAGCCTCGTGGACTACGTCCGGCACCCACACCCCGATCAGTTCGCCCGCCCGATGCAGTCGCGCCAGCGTGACCGCGTCCCGCCGGTTGGTCTTGACGCGCTCGCCCGGCCGCTTCGGGATCAGGGCCGGCGCAACCACCATGCAGTCGTGACCAAGATCGCTGACCTGCCGGCACAACCCATAACCCGTCGGCCCAGCCTCGAAGCAGACGTGCACGATCATACTTTCTTCCCAGCTTCTTGATCGTCCGCTCTATCGCCGCCGGACTATTCTCGACCTCGCCGACGAACCGGACCTCGCCGGTGCGGCCGCCCTCCGCGATCGCAACCGCGTGCTTCTTCTT
>NZ_JAMYOX010000148.1:0-553 GCF_040320025.1 Mesorhizobium sp. M0808 | reverse complement strand
GTTTGGACGAAGATTGCCGCCGGGCCGGTCGCGTTCGAGGCGCCGTCGGCAGGCTTCGCGCTCGACTGGCGCACGCTCCAAGCCTGGCGTCGGCACGACGTTGGCTTTGCAACACTCACGCATGCTGCGGGCGTCTCTTCTACCGGCGATCCCGCGCTCGACTCGCGCCTTCCCTTCGACGAGCCATACCGCATCCCTGGGCGCACCGCGGCGCAGGTCGCGCGGGCGAAGCTGCGCGGCAGCCGCATCATTGCGATCGGCACGAGCGTAGTGCGCGCACTTGAGGCAGCCGCCAATCCCGGCGGCAATGTGCGTGCCGGAAATGGCATTGCGACAGGGCGCATCGCGCGGGGCACGCGGCTTCGCGTGGTCGATGCGATTCTCACGGGCGTCCACCAGCCAGGCGAAAGCCATTTCGAGCTCCTGCGCGCCTTTGCCGACGATGCTCTGCTCGCCAAGGCCTCCGCAGCCTTCATCGCGTATCGATACCGCGCGCATGAATTCGGCGATTCCATGCTGCTCAATCGCCAACCGCCGCTTCTATCGCGCGAAC
>NZ_JAMYOX010000147.1:0-561 GCF_040320025.1 Mesorhizobium sp. M0808 | reverse complement strand
TCCCGATCGGGCGCCCGATTGCGAACACGCGGGTGTACCTGCTGGACGGTCATGGCGCGCCCGTGCCGTTCGGGGCGGTGGGTGAGCTTTATATCGGCGGGGCAGGCGTTGCGCGTGGCTACCTGAACCGCCCCGAGCTGACGGCGGAGCGGTTTTTGGCCGATCCGTTCAGCGATGAGGCAGGCGCCCGGATGTACCGGACCGGCGACCTGGGGCGTTATCTGCCGGATGGCAATCTGGAGTTCCTGGGCCGCAACGATGACCAGGTGAAGATCCGCGGCTTCCGCATCGAGCCGGGCGAGATCGCGGCGCGGCTTTGCGAGCATGCCTGGGTGCGTGAGGCGGTGGTGGTGGCGCGCCAGGACCGCGCCGGCGACAAGCACCTTGTCGCTTATGTCGTGTGTGGGCCCGAGGCGGGAGCGGAGCAGGACGATGGCGGCGCGCTTGCCGGCGCCTTGCGCGCACATGTGAGCGGGCGGCTGCCGGACTACATGGTGCCAACGGCATTCGTGCGGCTGGCGGCGCTACCGCTGACGCCGAACGGCAAGCTCGACCGCAAGG
>NZ_JAMYOX010000146.1:0-567 GCF_040320025.1 Mesorhizobium sp. M0808 | reverse complement strand
CGGGTCCTGGCCGCGCACGGCCTCCTCGGCGGCCCACAGCGGGGCCATCTGCGCCACCGTCTGCGAGGCAATAACGGAGGAGCCTGCGGCATGCAGTTCGTAGAACTTGCGCCGCACGTGCGACCAGCACGCCGCCAGCGTCACGCCGTCATTGCCCCGATCCGATCGGGCCAGCCGGTTATAGGCGGCGTATCCGTCGACCTGCAGGATGCCGCGATAGCCGTCCAGATGGCGGGCGACACATTCGCCGGCACGGCTGTCTTCGAAGCGGTAGGCGACGATGGGCGGTCCGCTGCCACCGAACGGCCGATCATCGCGGAGATAGGTCCAGAGGTAGGCCGTCTTGGCCTTGCCCGATCCTGGGGCCAGCGTTGGCAGGGTGGTCTCATCGGCAAAGACCCGCTCACCCTGCTTGATGCGGGTCAGTGCGTAATCGGCGAGCGGCTCGAGCTCGAAGCCGACCTTGCCCATCCACTGCGCCATCTGTGACCGGTCGATCTCGACCTGATCGCGGGCATAGATCGCTTCCTGGCGGTAGAGCGGCAGGCCATCGGCGTATTTCGACAC
>NZ_JAMYOX010000145.1:0-586 GCF_040320025.1 Mesorhizobium sp. M0808 | reverse complement strand
CGCGCACATGTGAGCGGGCGGCTGCCGGACTACATGGTGCCAACGGCATTCGTGCGGCTGGCGGCGCTACCGCTGACGCCGAACGGCAAGCTCGACCGCAAGGCGCTGCCGGCGCCGGCCGACGACGCCTATGCGCGGGCGGCCTATGAGGCGCCCCGCGCCGCGATCGAGACGGCGCTGGCCGAGATCTGGGCGGAGCTTCTCGGTGTCGAGCGGGTCGGACGCCACGACCACTTCTTCGAGCTGGGTGGCCACTCGCTGCTGGCCGTGCAGCTCTCGAGCCGGCTGTCGCGGGCTGTTGGGGTCGAACTGCCGCTGACGAGGCTGTTCGCCAGACCGGTGCTTGCCGATCTGGCCGAAAGCATCGTCGAGGTGTTGAGCCGCTCCGGTCCGCAAGACCTGCCGGCGATTGCGACGGTGTCGCGCAATGAGCCGCTTGTGCTGTCGTTTGCGCAGCAGCGGATATGGTTTTTGGCGCAGCTCGACGAGGGCAGCACGAACTATCACATTCCACTGGCCTTGCGGCTGCGTGGTGTGCTCGACCGCGGCGCCTGGCAGCGCAGCCTTGACCGTCTGTTTGCGCGTC
>NZ_JAMYOX010000144.1:0-588 GCF_040320025.1 Mesorhizobium sp. M0808 | reverse complement strand
GCATGTTCTTGTCGACAGCACCGGCCTGCAGGTCTACGGCGCGGGTCAGTGGCTGGAGGAGAAGCACGGCGCCAGATCCCGTCGCAGTTGGCGCAAGCTGCATCTGGCACTGGATGCCGACAGCGGCGAGATCATTGCCCATACCCTGACTGATCAGGCCACTGGCGATGTCTCACAAGTTGAGCCACTACTCGACCAGATTGGCGGTCCGATCGGACAGTTTACTGCTGGCGGCGCCTATGACGGAAAACCGACTTACGACGCAGTCATCGATCATAGCGCTGCCGCCGCAATCGTCATTCCGCCTCGCGTCAACGCGGTCAACCATTCGACGATAGACCTCCCGGCCAAAGGGACCAGCATATCGCCGCAATCGGCAGAGACGGCCGGATGAAATGGCAGGTCTCCAACGGTTATGGCAAACGCTCGCTGGTCGAGACCGCCATAGGGCGATACAAGTCCACCATCGGGCGGCGTTTGCGGGCACGGTCGCTTCCCGTTCAGCAGACCGAAGTCGCCATCGGCTGCGCCGTCCTAAACCGCATGCTTGCCTGCGCACGCCCGAAATCCGCCCGCCGCAAGGCGGCC
>NZ_JAMYOX010000143.1:0-592 GCF_040320025.1 Mesorhizobium sp. M0808 | reverse complement strand
TTGTCGAACACCGCTGCATCAATCGTTGCCAGGCGCTCCATGGCCGAACCATCCTTGACCATGATGCCGTTCTCGAACAGCCGCCGCGCGGCGACCACCTGGACGATCGGCACGGCGAGCCCGAGCGCGCACGGACATGTGATGATCAAAACGGCGATGGCGATGGTTATCGCCCGATGCCAGTCGCCGGTTGCCGCCATCCAGCCAAGGAATGTCACGAAGGCGGTGAGATGAACAACTGGAGCATAGAGTGCTGAAACGCGATCGGCGATGCGGCGGTAATGTGCGCGACCGCCCTCGGCGGCTTCCATCAGCCGAACCATTTCCGCCAGGAACGAATCCTTCGCGGCGGCTGTCGCCTCGATGGTCAGCGGGCCGGTAAGGTTGAGCACGCCGGCCTGGACGGCATCGTTTGGAGCCACGCTTCTGGGCGTGCTCTCTCCCGAAACCAGCGAGCAGTCGACGTCCGATGTCCCACGCGTGATCTTGCCGTCGACGGGGATCCTTTCGCCGGCCGCTATCAGCAACAGCATGCCCGGTTCGATCTCGCCAACCGGCAGATAGTCGCGTGCGCCACCGTCGCGCAGCACCA
>NZ_JAMYOX010000142.1:0-613 GCF_040320025.1 Mesorhizobium sp. M0808 | reverse complement strand
CTAGGCGATTCACACATTTCGAAGCGCCCATCCATGGGCGATGGACAGGAAGTGCTGCAATCCGTGTCGGAAGGTGATGGGTCCTGGGGCTTTGGACTTTGGATAGCCGTCCCAGCCGCCGAGTTTGGCGATAATCCAGGCGGCCCAAGCGAGGGATTGGGGGGCGTGGGGATTCTTCTGCAGGGCGGTTTTTCCCTCTAGTGTGGGCAGCAGGGCTTGAAGCGTGTCGATTTCGGCGTGGGTGAAGGCGATGGCGGCGTGTTGTGCGGATCGGCCGTCGCGGGCCTGGACGAGTTGCATGACGACACAGGCGGCTCGCGCGGCGATGGCGGTCAGTTTGACGAGCCGTTCGGCGGTCTCCAGTTGGCTGTCTTCCAGCTGAAGCCCCTGCTGTTTGAGGGTGCGGAAGAACTGCTCGATGGTCCAGCGCATGCGATACCAATCGACCATCCGCCAGGCCATGGCCGCGTCCTCGACGAGATGGGTGGTAAGCAGTCGCCACAGGATCGGCTCGGCGCCCTGCGGCGGGTCGATCTCGGTTACCTGCACCAAGCTCACGCTCACCGTCTTGGGCAGGCCCTCTTCAATCGTGTTGTCGGGGCGCACGACCTCG
>NZ_JAMYOX010000141.1:0-618 GCF_040320025.1 Mesorhizobium sp. M0808 | reverse complement strand
GCTCTGTCGCAAACCTTTTGGTAAGCGGAGCATGGCAAGAAAAACGCCTCAGCTGTGGAGGAGCACGTGATGTTCAACGGCCGCCATTTCGACCAGTCGGTGATCCTGCTGTGCGTGCGCTGGTACCTGGCCTACACTCTGAGCCTGCGCGATCTGGAAGAGATGATGGCCGAATGCGGCTTGAAGGTCGCCCATTCCACCGTGCATCGCTGGGTCGCCCACTTCTCGCCGTAGCTGCTGGAGCGCTTCAACCGGCGCAAGCGTGTGGTCGGCAGCAAGTGGCATATGGACGAGACGTACATCAAGGTCTGCGGCCATGGATGTATCTCTACCGCGCCATCGACAGCCTCGGCGACACGGTCGAGTTGTTCTTCAGCGAAAACCGTGACCTGGTGGCGGCCCAACGCTTCCTCCACAAGGCGCTGACGCGCCATGGCCGGCCGGAGCGCATCGTCACCGACGGCAGCCAGACCAATTACGAAGCGATCCTTTCCTGCGACGCTGAAAGCCGGCTGCGGCAGCGATCGCGGCGACCGCTGAAGCCGATCCGCATCCGCAATAGCCGGTATCTCAACAATCGGATCGAACAGGATCACCGGCGTATCAAGCGCCGCATTC
>NZ_JAMYOX010000140.1:0-631 GCF_040320025.1 Mesorhizobium sp. M0808 | reverse complement strand
CCCCCCCCTTCGCGCGGCGGTTTTTTTTTTTTTTTTGTTTTTGGGGGGGGCGCCTCCGGGGTTTCGCCCCCCGCGCCCGCCCCCCCCCCCCCCGGGGGGGGGGGGGGCGGGGGGGGGGGCCCCCCCCCCCCCCCACCACGCCAGACAATGGTTTGGAAACGCAAAACAAACGACGCCGGCTGCGTCCTGCAAAGTGCAACGCAAGCCACGAGATCGTACGGAATCGTACAAGCTCTTTCGCTTTGCGGCAGTCTTGCTATCGTTGGCTGGGAGAGATGGGTGGAGGCTTCCGTGGGGCAGATCAAGTCGCCGCTAGGAATCGGTATTGACACCGACGCTGCCGTTCATACCATCATGGCCGACTATCATGCCGGTGACATTCTCTCGACCACCGTCGTCATAGCCGATTTGCGCAAACGCTTTCCCTGGTTCCGGCAAACCGACGAGGAGCTGGTTGGCTTCATCGTTCGGGCGCTGGACGGTCGGGATATCGCGGTCAGCTTCGACCACCGCGGCCGCTAGGCTGATTTTACGGCAAAACCAGCCGGGGGCGGGGCGCGGGGGGGCGGGGGGGGGGCGGGGGGGTGGTGCGGGGGGGGTGAGGGCGCGCGGGGTGTGGTGGATGAGGGGG
>NZ_JAMYOX010000139.1:0-632 GCF_040320025.1 Mesorhizobium sp. M0808 | reverse complement strand
GGGTCATGGCCGTGAATTGACCCGGAGCGAGCGAGCTTCCGCTTAGGGTCGGTCTTTCGCGTTCCCTCAGAATCGCAAGAGCGTGGGGTGAGCGGTACTACATCGACCCGGCCAAACGCCATTCCAACCGCTGATCCGTCTCGACGGCTTTCGGCCGCGTCGGACGTTTCGCTAGGTCGCTTCGCCCGGCTTATGGAAGTTCGATCTCGCCGTCCACCACGTGGTTGAGGCCGGTGCCTTCCGCCGTCAGCGTCATGCGGACCTTCAGCTTCTTGCCGCCGATTTGCCCTTCGCGCACCGTCTCCTCGATCTTGCGCTGGGAGGTGACGCCGACTTCCTTCAGGAACTTGCGGATCGACATGTTGACGGCGTCTTCGCTCATGGCGAAACTCCTCTGTGTCCGGAAGGGATTGTAAGGGAAGGCAAGGGATCAAGGAAGCAGCACGGTGACCTACGGTTTTATTGAAATAGACCTCGAGCCGGGAGGAGACGTCGGGTCCTTAAACTTGATCGACCCCTGGCAGGAGGAGTGGAACCGATCGACGTCTTGCGCAGAAGGAGCACGATGACGGCCATCTCGGCCTTGATCTGACCGATCAGGAAAAGAGTGATCTGATCGAGTACCTCAAATC
>NZ_JAMYOX010000138.1:0-642 GCF_040320025.1 Mesorhizobium sp. M0808 | reverse complement strand
ACCGGCACGCTCACGCTCGGCCAGCCCCGTCTCGTCAATGCGGCCTCGATCGATCCGGCCATGCTGACGATTGCGGCCGACATGGCCGCGCATTCGCGTCATCCCTTTTCAAAGGCCATAGCCGGTCTTGCCGCTGGCGGCGGGCAGCACAAATTCGATGCCGTCACCGAGCATCCGGGGTTCGGTATCGAAGCAACTGACGTCGGAAGTATCTGGCGGCTGGGCAGACGCGGATGGGCTGGATGGAAGGCCCGCACAGGCGGCGAAGGCAAACATGGCTATGGCGGGACGGTCCTGACGAAAGACGGGATCGTTGTCGCGACCTTCAATTTCGAGGATGCGTTGCGTGCCGACGCCAAGGCGGCGATCGAGCGATTGAACGATGCCGGGATGTCGGTTCAGATGCTGTCGGGCGATAGCGCGGCCGCCTGCCGCGAAATCTCGAAAATGCTGGGTATCGATGACTTCGTTCCGTGCCTGCTGCCGTCCGGCAAGGTCGAATGCATCGAAACCCTGGCGAAAGAGGGACACCGGGTTCTGATGGTTGGCGACGGCTTGAACGACACGCCTGCGCTGAGCGCGGCGCATGTTTCGTTCGCGCCGGCCACGGCCGCCGACATTGGCCGCAATGCGGCGGATTTC
>NZ_JAMYOX010000137.1:0-657 GCF_040320025.1 Mesorhizobium sp. M0808 | reverse complement strand
CCGGGTTACTTGATACCGGTGACCGTGATGCGTCCGTTGACGCGATCGGCTGTGAACTCGATCGCCTGACCCGTTTTGACCTTGTCGAGCAGGCCCTGCTCGGCGACGACGAACACCATCGTCATCGCTGGCATGTCGAGATTGGTCAGCGGCCCATGCTTAATCGTCAGCTTCTGCTGTTTGGCGTCGACCTTGATGACTTCGCCCTTCACGTATTCCTGCGCAAGCGCGCTCCCGCCGATGGCGAGAACGAGCGCGAGCGTTGAGAGTGTCTTTACCAATAGTGTCATGACTGCTTCCTTTGTGTTTTCGAATTCAGTTGGCGACGCTGATGTCGCCCTTCATGCCGGAATCGTAGTGACCCGGCACAAGGCAGCCGAAACCGAATTCGCCGGCATTGGCGAACGTCCAGATGATCTCGCCTCTGGCGCCGGGCGCCAGCCGGATCGCGTTGGGATCGGCGTGCTCCATCTCGGGGAACTTCTCCATCAGCGCCTTGTGCTCCATGATCCCCTCATGGACGTCCATGACGAACTCGTGGTCGACTTGGCCTTTGTTGACGAACTTCAGGCGAACGGTCTCGCCCTTCCTCACCTTGAGGACGGCCGGCTGGAACAACATTTTTCCATCGTCCTTCTCCGACATCGAGATGTTGAT
>NZ_JAMYOX010000136.1:0-658 GCF_040320025.1 Mesorhizobium sp. M0808 | reverse complement strand
TATCTTCGTCTCGGGGCTGTCCTCGGTCTAGAGGGCGGGCGTCGGGCGCATCGGCTTGGCCACATAACTAGCGACGGGAGTTCCCCACCGTGGCCCCACCCCCAACACTGTGCAGCGGGTTGGGTCGAGACCGGCTATGACGGCGCGACCTCCCGGCCGATGGCCCACAAGAAGGCGGCCATCTCGCGTGCGATCGCAGCCACGACCACCGGCGGCTTCTTGCCGGCGGCGCTGAGGCGACGATAGCGGGCGCAGAGCCGGAGCTGCCCCTTCCAGGCAATATCGCGGACGGCCTTGGGCAGCCCCTCGAGCCGCACCCTCAGGGTCTCACTGACCCTGGCAGGATAGCGGTAAGTCCATGCCGCTTCGACCAGGGCGCGGCGGGCGCGTCGATTGCCGGCGAGCGTAAGGCTCGACCGGCGAACCGTGTCACCGGTCGAGCGCTCCCCCGGGACAAGGCCGAGAAAGGCCATCAACTGCGGCGGCGTATCGAAGCGACGCACATCCCCAATCTCGGCCGCAAATATCACTGCGACCAGGAACGAGGCGCCGCGCATGGCCTGATAGGCCTCAACGACTCGCGCCATGGACCAAGTTGGCACGACGGCGCGCAACTGCTCATCCAGGCGGTGTAGTCGCTGAGCCGCGTCCTCGATCG
>NZ_JAMYOX010000135.1:0-658 GCF_040320025.1 Mesorhizobium sp. M0808 | reverse complement strand
CGCGCGGCCCAGGCCGGCCACTTGAGCCTCGGCCAGCTGAAGGTGATGTCGGCGATCGAGACCTGCCGCACCGCGGCGCTTGGCGGTCATGTCGAGGCGTGCGAGGACTGCGGCCACAGTCGCATTGCGTATAACAGCTGCAGGAATAGACACTGTCCAAGGTGCCAAGGCGCGGCGGCAAGGGAATGGCTCGCCGCACGCGAGGCCGATCTCTTGCCGGTCGGCTACTTCCACGTCGTCTTCACGCTGCCGGCCGAGATCGCCGACATCGCCTATCCCAACAAGGCGGTGATCTACGACCTGTTGTTCCGCGCCGCCTCGGAAGCGATGCTCACCATCGCCGCCGATCCAAAACATCTCGGCGCCCGCATCGGCATCACCGCCGTGCTGCATAGCTGGGGCTCGGCGATGACCCATCATCCGCATGTCCACATGATCGTGCCCGGCGGCGGCATCGCGCTCGATGGTGAGCGGTGGGTGTCCTGCCGGCCCGGCTTCCTCCTGCCCGTGCGCGTGCTCTCAAGACTGTTCCGGCGGCTCTTGCTGGCCAAGCTTACTGATGCCCATGCCGCCGGCCGGCTGAGGTTCTTCGGCGACAATGCTGGCCTCGGCGACAAGCGCGCCTTTGCTAAATTCCTGGCACCGCTCAAGAAGAAGA
>NZ_JAMYOX010000134.1:0-659 GCF_040320025.1 Mesorhizobium sp. M0808 | reverse complement strand
GTTGGCAGCGTCGGTGAGGCTTTAATCGATCAGGGGTGACGGACGGCCATCGGCCTCCGAGCATGAAGTGTCAACCTTCAGCTTGAGAGGAGCATCCGATGACCGTCCCTACGCATCCATCCGGCAGCGCACTTCGCGAGCGCATGATCGAAGACATGTCCATGCGCGGCTTCACCGAGGATACGCGCCGAGACTATATCCGTTGCGTGAAGGCGTTTGCAGCCTTCATCGGGCGCTCGCCTGATACCGCGACGGCTGAGGATCTGCGGCGTTTCCAATTACACCAGACCGAGAGCGGCATGCGGCCGCCGGGGATCAACAGCGCGGTCTCGGCGCTGCGCTTCTTCTTCACCGTGACGCTCGACCGGCCCGATCTCTCGCGCCGTCTCACCGTCATCCGCCAGCCACGCAAGCTGCCGCTGGTGCTGAGCGTCGAGGAGGTGGCGCGGCTGCTCGAAGCCGCACCGGGACCGAAGTACAAGGCGGCGCTTGGCACGGGCTACGGGGCGGGGTTGCGGGTGTCGGAGATCGTGGCGCTCAAGGTGAGCGACATCGATTCGACGCGCATGCTGATCCGCGTCGAGCAGGGCAAGGGCCGCAAGGACCGCCACGCCATGCTGTCGCCGCAGCTGCTCGGGCTTCTGCGCGCCTGGTGGCGC
>NZ_JAMYOX010000133.1:0-672 GCF_040320025.1 Mesorhizobium sp. M0808 | reverse complement strand
GAGATTTGCGGTGGCGTTTTTGATCACCAGGTTATTGTAGGTGCAGACATTGTCTGTTGGCCAGACCAGTCGGGAGATAATGGGATCTGCCAGCTCTTTCTGATTGAAAACCGGTTGAGGGTTGAAGCCGGCAGACGGCCCGGAGGGGCCGACGACTGACGTCACCAATGTCCTGATGGACGATGAGCCATTCGTGGCTAGCGCAGACCCCGATCTTGAATTCACCTGCGCAACGCATTTCTGGCCATTTATCGACGAAGACCCCGAATTCGACCATGCGTTCGAGGCGGACCGATCTAACACGAGAAGACAGACTGGGTATCGCGGATAGGCAATCGCGGTTGCGCTTCGGCTAATATCAAGTTTATCGACGCCAAGGATTGCCGAGAAGGCCAATTCCTGCGGTTGGTGCAATACAACCGTCACGATTGTGGGATTGGTTGATCCAACCGTGTGGTGGGCGTCACCACTATAGGGACTTCGCGTGGCCACAAAGGTGGGGCTGGCGAAAGTATCAACGTTCTCCTGACGCTGTTCCGACGTCATATCGCTGCTGTTCGCGCTTGCCACGGCCAACTGAAGGGCCGTGGAGTCGGCTCCCTCCTGCAACTGTTGGGCAGTTCGGCTCACGCGCGCAAAGTCTATCGCCACTCCGACGCCCAAAAGCACGAC
>NZ_JAMYOX010000132.1:0-694 GCF_040320025.1 Mesorhizobium sp. M0808 | reverse complement strand
CCGGAGGCCATTACTGCCGTACCGATTGTAGGCGACCACGTGACGATGATGAGTGTTCTGGAAAACCGCAAGGCTCTGGCCCGAGCCATTTCTACGCCTTTAATCGGGGTTCTTGAAAAAGATCCCTAGCGAACTGCACCGAAGGTTCTGGCACCCAGACGAGGTTCGGTCTCGGATCGCGACAATCCCCAAATGTCGGAGGAGTTCTGGCTCGGTGATCCAAAGATGGGAAACATATGTGGTCCGCCGCCGCTGCTGATCGACGACCGAGTCGAGTCAATTCCAAGGCCAAGCTGCATTGGCTGAGCTTCTCACTTGAAATGCTCAAAGAAATAGATGGAGACTATCACCATTGATCAACAGAACATCCTCGTCGGCATTCGTCCAATAGAACCGGCCGACGAATCCACCTTGTACGCTTCCGAAGTTACCCCGATGGGACGCGCTGTTACCAAAGTCCGTCGCCAAAGCGGTGCTGCAAGAGTAATTGCCCGAACACTTCTTGGGAAACTGGGATTCCCACAACTGCCGATCTTAAAGACGCGCTTTGGTGTTCCGATCTGGCCGGCCGGCATCGTCGGATCTTTGGCTCACCACGATACCGTAGCAGCCGCCGCCATTGCAGGGACGAAAAGGATTGCGGCTCTCGGCATCGACATTGAGCCTAATGAACCTCTGCCGGAGAACCTGATCG
>NZ_JAMYOX010000131.1:0-698 GCF_040320025.1 Mesorhizobium sp. M0808 | reverse complement strand
CGATCAGGTTCTCCGGCAGAGGTTCATTAGGCTCAATGTCGATGCCGAGAGCCGCAATCCTTTTCGTCCCTGCAATGGCGGCGGCTGCTACGGTATCGTGGTGCGCCAAAGATCCGACGACGCCGGGTGGCCAGATCGGAACACCAGAGCGCGTCTTTAGGATCGGCAGTTGTGGGAATCCCAGTTGCCCAAGGAGTGTTCTGGCGACTACTCTTGCAGCACCGCTTTGGCGGCGAACTTTGGTAACAGCGCGTCCCAACGAGGTAACTTCGGAAGCGTACAAGGTGGAGTCGTCAGCCGGTTCTATTGGACGGATGCCGACGAGGATGTTCTGTTGATCAATGGTGATAGTCTCCATTCTATCTGGTCCCTTTGAGCTTTTCGAATGAGAAGCTCAGCCAATGCAGCTTGGCCTTGGAGTTGATCGACTCGGTCGTCGATCAGCAGCGGCGGCAGACCACATATGCTTCCCATCTTTGGATCACCGAGCCAGAACTCTCCGACATTTGGGGATTGTCGCGATCCGAGACTGAACCTCGTATGGGTGCCAGAACCTTCGGTGCAGTTCGCTAGGGATCTTTTTCAAGAACCCCGGTTAAAGGCGTAGAAATGGCTCGGGCCAGAGCCTTGCGGTTTTCCAGAACACTCATCATCGTCACGTGGTCGCCTACAATCGGTACGGCAGTAATGGCCTCCGG
>NZ_JAMYOX010000130.1:0-720 GCF_040320025.1 Mesorhizobium sp. M0808 | reverse complement strand
TTTTCGATCAGGCCTCTCTTGGCGAGGTCGCTCATTTCGCGCGAGACCGCTTCCCTGTGCGTGCTCATCGTTGCCGCCAGCTCGGAATGCGTCGGTGCCGGGCTTATGGACACCTCGCCGTCCGCGAGTGCGGCTTTCTCCGCCCGATGCAGGAGCTCGACGATCAGCCGTTTTCGCACGACCAGAGTGCTGTATTCGAATACCCGCTCGGTCATGCGCCGGAGCTGGGCAGACAGATGCTCAAGCAGCATCCAGGCAAAAGTCGGGTGGGTCATCACGATATCCCGGAATGCTGTGCCGGACAGCCGTGCAGCGCGGGTTGCCTCCAGCGCGACTACGCTGGCAGAGCGTGCAATCCCGTCAATGCCTCCGAGCTCCCCGAAAATGTCACCCGGTTCGACATCGCGATACGCTATCTCCCTGCCGTCCGCTGAAACCAGTGTCACGCGAGCCCGTCCTTCCAGCAGGAAGAAGACATCGCGACCAGTGTCGCCGTGGGAAATGATTAGCTCGTTGTGTCGATAGCTGCGCTCGTGCCACCGTTTGGTCAGCGCGGCGAGGTCGGCATCGCAAAGTCTTGAGATGAAGGCCAGAGAGCCTGTCACAACGGTCTCTTGTTCAATCAAGTGTACTTCACCTTACTCCCTATCCAAGGAAATTTGATGGCCGCAGGCCCCGCTTTCCGGGATGCAAACTGGGAGCGGATTTCGCCAATGTTTT
>NZ_JAMYOX010000129.1:0-734 GCF_040320025.1 Mesorhizobium sp. M0808 | reverse complement strand
CTTCCGTCCCCAGCGCACCGGCGGCCTCCCCGCTCGCAATCCAAATAGACGTCTTTCAGCTGTTTGATTAGCATGTCAGCGTGAGCGAACGCGAGGTCCTGAGAAGGCTCGATCGCGCGCTCGCGGACCAGCCAAAGGGGATCTCGGCCGAGGCGTAGCCACTGCCGGCGGCCAACCGTCTCGGGATCGAGGCCCAAGCGATCCTGGTGCGCTCGATCGTCGTGCCGGCCGCGCCTGCCTCCGCATGACGGATGGCGCGGCTTCGCAAAGCGCACATGATTTCGTCACGTGAGATGCCGATGTCGCCAAGAACGTCATCGGGTAAACGGCTCAACTGGTCCGTTGCCGACAAGCGAGCTTTTCGCTCGGCGCGGAGGCGTAAACACCTGCGAAATGGACCAATGGCGGCAGCATGAATTATGACCATGATCAGATCGTCCCTTCATTGATCTGAATTGACCGGTACGGAACGGCGCGAATGGCACTCCGGGCGAGAGCGTCAGCCGTCCGCGAGGCAAGTTAGGCGTAGTGGTCGATGGATTGGTTTTGCCGCGGCGTGCCCATACGGCGGGCGGTGGCTGGCCCCGGGCCACGCATGTAATAAAGCTCCGGGCGGTAGCGCGGCGCGACGAATTTGCGAAACCCCGCAGCAAGTTTTGTGACGGGAGCCAAGAATTTCATGACTGTTCCCTTTCCCTTCGCCGGCTTGCACACGAGCCGGCGGGCCTGACGTT
>NZ_JAMYOX010000128.1:0-744 GCF_040320025.1 Mesorhizobium sp. M0808 | reverse complement strand
TGCCCGCCAGGCCGCAACGGTACGGCTCGCCGGTGATCATCATCTTCCAGGCCATGCGGGCGGTCTTGTTGGCGAGCGCCACAGCCGCCAGCTTCGGCGGCTTGCGCGCAATCAACGCCGCCAGCCACGGCGAGGCCTTGGCGCGGCCGCGACGCACCTGCTGGATGTGGGCCGTCGCGCCCACCACCAGCGCCTGCCGCAGCATCTCGTCGCCGGCCCGCGTGATCACCCCCAGCCGGTTCTTGCCGGCGGTCGAATGGTTCTTCGGCGTCAGCCCCAGCCACGCCGCGAAGTCGCGTCCCGAGCCGAACGCTGTCGCATCAGTGACCTTGACGCCGAGCAGGCTCGCCACGACCGGCCCGACGCCGGGCATCGCAGCCAGCCGCTGTCCAGTCTCGTCCTTGCGGTGATGGGCCAACAGCTTCTTGTCGATTGCCGCGTATCGCGCGCACACCGCGCGGTATTCCTCGCCGAGCGTCTCAAGCAGTTCCTTTGCCAGCCCCGGCACCGTCGCGTCGCCGGCAATGCGGGCCAGCAGTGGCTCGATGCGGGCAAGGCCTTGTGCGGCCACCAGGCCGAATTCGGCTGCGTAGCCGCGGATCGTGTTGGAAAGCTGCGTGCGCCGCCGCACCAGCTGCTCGCGCACCCCAAACAGCATCTGCGCCGCTTGCTGCTCGCCGCTCTTGATCCCAACAAAGCGTGTCCTGGGCCGGCTCATCGCCTCGCAGATCGCCTCGGCGTCAG
>NZ_JAMYOX010000127.1:0-767 GCF_040320025.1 Mesorhizobium sp. M0808 | reverse complement strand
CAGCGGCATCAGCGCCGCGACGCCGGCGCCGACCTGGTCGGCGAGCGTCGACAGGCTGAGCGGCACGCCTTCGCGGGCATAGCGTTCAGCCTGGCGGTTGAGGGGCTGATGCTGGCCGAACTTCTCGAACAGGATCATCGCCAGCAGGCCGGGACCGGCCCAGCCGCGCGGGGTGGCGTGGAACGGCGCCGGAGCCTGGCTGATCGCCTCGCAGTCGCGGCAGGTGAACTTCTCCCGCACGTGCTGGATCACCTTCCATTGCCGCGGCACCACCTCCAGCGTCTCGGTGATATCCTCACCCAGCCTGCGCAGCCGATGACCGCCGCAGCAGTGGCAAGCGGTCGGCGCCGGCTCGACCACGCGTTCGCGCGGCAGGTGCTCGGGAAATGGCTGGCGCGCCGGTCGTTTGCGCACATAAGGCGCCACCTCGGTGGTCCGCGCCGCTGCCTGTTCGGCGGCGATCTCGTCTTCCGTTGCCGTGCTCTCGAGTTCCTCGAAGGTGAGTTCCATCTGGTCGTGCAGGCGGGCGGCACGTTCAGAACTTTGACCATGCAGCGCCCGCTGCAGCTTCCGGATCGTCAGATCCTGATGTGCGATCAGCGCCGCATCATCCGATGCCTTGGCCCTGGCGACCGCCAGTTCGGCCTCGACCAGCGCAGCGCGTGCGGCCTCGTCTTCGGCTCTGGCCAGCGCCGCGGTCAGCGCTGCTCTCAGCGCGCCAATATCGTCCGGAACAGCATCCTGGGCGGTGGCAACCATGCCCTGGA
>NZ_JAMYOX010000126.1:0-802 GCF_040320025.1 Mesorhizobium sp. M0808 | reverse complement strand
GATCCCGACCCGCGCGCGCTGGGGCTCACCCCCCGCCAGCTCGCCTACATCATCTACACCTCGGGCTCCACCGGGACGCCCAAGGGCGTCATGGTCGAGCATCAAAGCACCGTGAACCTGCTGCGTTGGAGTAGCCGCGTCTACGCGCAAGCACAGACCAGCCGCATGCTGTTCTCCACTTCGATCAGCTTTGATCTGTCCGTCTACGAGTGCTTCGCTACCCTGTCACAGGGCGGCACGCTCTATCTCGTCGACAATGCGCTGGCGCTGGCGCAAACGCCTTTGGACGTCTCGCTGATCAATACAGTCCCCTCTGCGATCGCCGCTCTGCTCGCCAAGGAAGCAGTCCCCGCCGCGGCAAGCGCCATCAATTTGGCGGGCGAAGCGCTGAGCGCAGCTCTGATCGAGAGAATCTTCGAGCACAGCCGCGTCGAGAAGATCTGTAACCTATACGCCCCTTCCGAGACAACGACGTACTCGACCTGGATTTGCATGCCCAGGGGAGACACCGTCGTTGAAACGATCGGCCGTCCGATCGCCAACACGCGGATCTATCTTCTGGACGCTCATGGTCAGCCGGTGCCGTTCGGGGCGGTGGGCGAGCTCTATATCGGCGGGGCCGGCGTTGCGCGCGGTTATCTCAACCGCCCCGAGCTGACGGCGGAGCGGTTCATCGCCAGTCCGTTTGTGGAAGGCGATCGGCTGTACCGGAGCGGCGACCTGGCGCGTTATCTGCCGGACGGCAATCTGGAGTTTTTGGGCCGCAACGACGAGCAGGTGAAGATCCGCGGCTTCCGCATCG
>NZ_JAMYOX010000125.1:0-812 GCF_040320025.1 Mesorhizobium sp. M0808 | reverse complement strand
TCGCCAAAGCAACAGCAGCCTGATCAGACCAGATACCGTTCCCGATTCGAAGGCCATCCGTCGAAAGCGCCCGCGTCAAGGTGCAGCGAAAATAGCGCTTACCGTCTTTGCCCAGCCTTTCGCTTTCAAAAAAATCATCCCATCGAATGCACCCAGTTTTGCTGCGTCTTCCGTAGCGTAGCGCTTGCGGGATTCCACGGATCGACCGGATGAGCGCTCCAAGATCCGGCCGCCCCAATTGCCCGATCCTTTTCGGAAGATTGAAATGTTCAGCCCGTCGGTGTTCAGATAGCTGTTGCCAGAATGAGAGATGCGCCATTTGCGTCGAAGCCAATTGCGCCGGCGCTGTGAAGCACTGCGGAGCGCGCGTTCGCGCATTCGCGGCGCCTCATAATCCTGCTCCATCTTTTCGGCACAGACGCAACCTACGCCGAGCATTTCGGCGTTGTCAGGGTGTGTCATGTAGTGGACGTAGCGTATCTCTTGGGATTCGCACATCTCGCAGATCTCTGAGGGCTGCTCGAGATCCTCCACATTGACGCAGGTCCAACCCTTGTGCGGAGTTCCCGATTGAGACCACTTTCCAGTCATTGCCCCCTCCGCATCAGACGAATTTATTTGATAGTGCGAAGATGCGCAGCATGCTGCTCGCGTAGGAGGTCAAGCGGCTGGCGTAGCTCGTCTGGCCCGCCCCGGCCTGAGTCTCAATTTTGGTAAGCGCGAATTTCCCCGCACCTTTTGCTGTTGAGTGCTCTGATGCATGAGGTGTCCACCAAAATAGGTGGACACCTTGTGATGGAAGAAGATGAGCA
>NZ_JAMYOX010000124.1:0-852 GCF_040320025.1 Mesorhizobium sp. M0808 | reverse complement strand
CTAGGGGATGCACACATCTTTTCGTTGCGTCGATGACTCATCTGTGAGTTGCGGCGTCGGGTTGGTGTGTGATTCTGTAGGCGACGTACTGAGGGAGGCGTCGCGGTGTCATCTATGGGATTGTTGGGGTCGTTCGGTGACGAACGGCTCGAAAAAAGGGGGTCCAGCTTCTGGAGCGGATGGTGTCGCGCGAGAGCGTGTGCCTGCGCCGCTTGGCTGGAGGAGCCCGTAGCGGGATCGTGGGCTTTTGTCGGTTCCTGGCGAACGCTCGGGTGACGACGGACAGGCTGATTGAAGGTTGGGGCGCTGCGACGGCTGAGGCTAGCGCCGGTCGTCATGTGCTGGCGATCCAGGACACCAGTGAGATCAATTTCGCGACGACGCCGGAGTATCGGCGTGGCCTTGGCGAGATTGGCAAGGGCGGCGGCCGTGGCGTGTTGCTGCACGCGATGCTGGGCATCGATGCCGAGACGGGCGGCGTTCTGGGGCTGGTGGCGGGCCGGGTGTGGACGCGCGAGGGGCGTGTGGAGGTTGCTCATGCCAAGCGGCCTCTGTGCGACAAGGAGTCCGAGCGCTGGTTGAGCACGGCCGCGGCGGCCAAGCCGGTGTTGAAGTCGGCTGCACTGGTGACCGAGGTGAGCGACCGCGAGAGCGACATCTACAGCAAGTGGGCGCTTGTACCCGAACCCGGCTTCCACATTCTGACCCGCGCCATGCACGACCGCCGGATCCAGGGCGGCGGCAAGCTGTCGACCGCACCGCTGCAGGCCGCCGGAGAGGCCATGGTCGAGCTGCGCGCGCGGCCTGGTCGGGCGGCGCGCACGGCCCGGCTGGTGGCGAGCTTTGCCCAGG
>NZ_JAMYOX010000123.1:0-894 GCF_040320025.1 Mesorhizobium sp. M0808 | reverse complement strand
TTGCGTGGTGCGGTACATGACTGGATTGGCCCCATGGGTCAGAAACCGATAGGCGCCGGACTCCTCCATGAGGTCCTGCATCTCCTGATAGAGCTTCGCCCGCGCGTCGGTGTCCTCGATCGTGGCCCCCTCAGTATAGAGCTCGTCAAAACGCTCGCTGCGGAAGCGTCCCCAGTTCCAGACGCCCTCTTGACCTTGCACGAACCAGGACGTTGCATAATGCGGATCTGGCAGGCTGGAAAAATTGTTGACGAGAGCTGCATGTTTTTCCAGCGCTCGCCTTCCGATTCCATGCCTCGTATAGTATGAGCCGGAATCCGGCTGTTGACCTCGACCGTTATACCAATCTGCGACAATTGGGCCTGCACCGTCTGAGCTATGGTCGAATAAGTAGTCTCGTTTAGGCAAACGATGGTCACGTCAAATCACTGACACCGGCCTTTGCCAGGAACTCTTTGGCCTTTGCGAGATCGCCTTCCGGTGGGACGAGCGTCTTCTCGCGGTGCCCGACAATACCTGGAGGAACGCGGCCTGTCGACGCGGCGGCCTGTTCCGCATGGGCAGCATCCAGGATTGTGGCACGATGGTGAGCGACTATCTTCAGAGTGGGCCGCTTTCGTACTAGTTGCGTTGACTGCGGGTCAGGTTGACGGCGACTGAGTTGCTATGGTTCCATTCTCTCCCTGTTTAGCTTCTGCCTCTCATCGATACGGACCGCTCCTTTCCCGGCATCCATCTTCCCGCTCAGCATCATCTCGTTTCCGGGACCAGCGTCATGTCGTCATCGCAACAACGCGCGTGCCGATCTACGTCCACGTCGTACGTGCCCGGACGTTCCGGCCCGTGGAGGCAGGTCTCAGCTTTCTCGGCATGGGGGTTCGCCCGCCGACGCCC
>NZ_JAMYOX010000122.1:0-932 GCF_040320025.1 Mesorhizobium sp. M0808 | reverse complement strand
TGGGTCAGTTGAGTCTGGCGGACGGGCTGGCGGCGTCGGACGAGACGATTTTCGACCTGGTATCGAAGGAACTGGACTGGGCACCGATCCGAACATTGCTGGGTCAGCGCAGCGGTCCCGGCTCGGGCAACACCAGCTACCCGGCGGAGGCGCTGGTGCGCTGTCTTTTGCTGGGCGTGTGGCACGGGCTGAGCGATCCGGCATTGGAGGCTCAGATCCGTGACCGGCTGTCGTTTCGCCGCTTTGCCGGCTTCAGCCTTTCGGACCGTACGCCCGATCATTCGACACTGTGGCGCTTCCGCGAGGAACTGACGCGCGAGCGGCTGATCGACAAGGTGTTTGAGGAGATCAACCGCCAGCTGGAGACGAAGGGCCTGATCGTCAAGCGCGGCACCTTAGTCGATGCGACGTTCCTGCAGGCCCGTGGGCGGCCGCCCAAGCAGCCGAAGAAGGGCCACCAGGGCCCGGCCAAGCCGTCGGCCGACAAGGACGCGCGCTGGGGCAAGAAGGGCAACAAGAGCACCTTCGGCTACAAGATGCACATCGGCGCCGACCAGGAGCACACCATGATCCGGCGTGTCGAGGTAAGCGACGCCTCGATCACCGACACCGAGGCGGCCGACAATCTGGTTTGCGGCGATGAGAAGGCGGCCTATGGCGATCAGGCCTACTACACCCATGCCAGGCATGATCGGCTGGCCAAGGCCGGGATCAAGGACCGGCTGATGCGGCGGCCCAACAAGCATCATCCCGAGTTGCCGGCGCGCCAGAAGCTGCGTAACCGGTTGATCGCCAAGGTGCGGGCGGCTGTGGAGCGGCCTTTTGCTGTGTTCAAGGAGCGCTACGGCATGCGGCGCCTGCGCTTCTTCAACCTCGCCGCCAACCGCACGCAATGCATACTAGCCGCCTGCGCCTACAATCTGCGGACCATG
>NZ_JAMYOX010000121.1:0-936 GCF_040320025.1 Mesorhizobium sp. M0808 | reverse complement strand
CCCGTCGCCAAGCGCGAAGCCGTCGCGCATCTGAGGGCCGCCATGGGCCTGTCGGAGCGGCGGGCCTGCTCGATCGTCGCTGCCGACCGCAAGATGATCCGTTACCGGTCCTGCCGGCCCCCTGAGACGGAACTGCGCGGCCGCTTGCGAGACCTTGCCAATGAGCGCCGGCGCTTCGGCTATCGGCGGCTGTTCATCCTGCTCAGACGCGAGGGCGAGCCGTCGGGGATCAACCGCATCTATCGGCTCTATCGCGAGGAAGGGCTGACGGTTCGCAAGCGACGGTCACGACGACGCGCGGTTGGCACCCGCGCACCGATCCTGGTCGAGGCAAGGCCGAACGCCCGCTGGTCGCTGGATTTCGTCCACGACCAGTTCGCCTGCGGCCGGCGCTTCCGCGTGCTCAACATCGTCGACGACGTGACACGCGAATGCCTGGCGGCGATCCCAGACACCTCGATCTCAGGCCGGCGTGTCGCGCGCGAACTGACGGAACTGGTCGCCCGCCGCGGCAAGCCGGGCATGATCGTCTCCGACCATGGCACCGAGTTCACCTCGAACGCCATCCTCGCCTGGTCGAAGGATCACAAGGTGGAATGGCATTACATCGCGCCGGGCAAGCCGATGCAGAACGGCTTCTGCGAGAGCTTCAACGGCCGGATGCGCGACGAACTCTTGAACGAAACCTTGTTCTTGGGCCTCGACCATGCCCGGACGACGATCGCCGAATGGGCGGACGACTACAACCGATCGCGCCCACATTCGGCGCTCGGCTACATCACGCCCGCGGCTTATTCCGCCAATCTCACCGCAACGGGCGATCAGCTGCACAACCCCGACCAGCTCCGCCGATCGCCCGTTGCTCAACCCGCGCCATACGGCGTACAACCCGCCGAGGCTCTAATTGCCGCTGGATGAAAATTCGGTGGCAGGTCA
>NZ_JAMYOX010000120.1:0-1007 GCF_040320025.1 Mesorhizobium sp. M0808 | reverse complement strand
TGGAATGGTGGTCATGGCATTGCTCTTTTCTCTGATGGAACCTATATTCATGACGATCATCATGATTGCGGCTAAATATGATGGGCATCATGTAAATGTCAACCGGGCCGACGGAGAATTTTGAAATGAAGGTCAGTCGAGAGCAGATGGCGGAGAACCGTCACCGGATATTGGATGCGGCCAGCCGGCTGTTTCGCGAGAAGGGGTTCGACGCGGTCAGCGTGGCGGAAGTGATGAAGGCCGCCGGGCTCACCCATGGCGGCTTCTATGGCCATTTCAGTTCGAAGGACGACCTGATCGCGCAGACCCTTGCCCACGTCCTCGCCGCGGACTCAGGCGGAGGGGGCGATCTTCGCGCTTATGTAGGTTCCTATCTTTCGCCCCGGCATCGCGACAACTGCGCCGGCGGTTGCCCGACGGCGGGCCTTGCCGCAGCCATCCGCCATCAGACCCAGGCTGCACGCTCGGCCATGACGGAAGGCCTACGATCGCAGATCGACCGTATCGGCAAGGCGCTCCCGGAGTTGGATCCGGCAGACAGACGCCGCGCGGCGATCGGAAGCTGGGCAGCGATGGTGGGGGCAGTAATCCTCGCCCGGGCGATCGACGATCCCGCGCTCTCGGATGAAGTGCTTGAGCAGACGCGTGCCTGGGTCGATGCCGGGATCAGCCAAGTGTCTGCCAGCTAGGTGGTGTGCGGCAGGAGTGCTCTTGTCGAGAGCAATGCGGCTATCGGCGTTGGTTGGGTGGCTATCTTGCAGAATATCGCACCGCAGCGTGCAATCAGCGGGATTCGCGGACCAAGAGGGTTTCGAACTTCCCTGTTCAGGCAACCATGCTGTCGCCCAATTTCCGCTAAACTGGCGAATGAAGCCGTTCAACGGCAGAACATCGAATGACCGCTCCTGTGATGGGTTTCGGATGCCGGCCGTCTACTGAGATGGCGTGGCTCGAGGCCGGCGTCCGGAAGCCTCCAGGGAAGGAACCCGCGGGGTGGAGATTTCGGT
>NZ_JAMYOX010000119.1:0-1092 GCF_040320025.1 Mesorhizobium sp. M0808 | reverse complement strand
CTTCCGTCCCCAGCGCACCGGCGGCCTCCCCGCTCGCAATCCAAATAGACGTCTTTCAGCTGTTTGATTAGCATGTCAGCGTGAGCGAACGCGAGGTCCTGAGCGTCAGAAGCCGACAATGAAGCCGGACTGATTGCGATCAGCACGGTGCCGAGCGTCACAGGCGCGAGGACTTAACAACTGACATGATCATTTTGAGATCCTCCCCAGCTCCCGTCGGTCAACATTCAGTCCTTGGGGTTGCAGGTGTAGTGCCGTTCGAAGGTCCCGTCCGCGCGCCGCTGCTTATCGAAGCCGCGATGTAAGGCTCGATCGCGCGCTCGTGGACCAGCCAAAGGGGATCTCGGCCGAGGCGTAGCCACTGCCGGCGGCCAACCGTTTCGGGATCGAGGCCGAAGCGATCCTGGTGCGCTCGATCGTCGTGCCGGCCGCGCCTGCCTCCGCATGACGGTTGGCGCGGCTTCGCAAATCGCACATGATTTCGTCACGTGAGATGCCGATGTCGCCAAGGACGTCATCGGGTAAACGGCTCAACTGGTCCGTTGCCGACAAGCGAGCTTTTCGCTCGGCGCGGAGGCGTAACCACCTGCGAAATGGACCAATGGCGGCAGCATGAATTATAACCATGATCAGATCGTCCCTTCATTGATCTGAATTGACCGGTACGGAACGGCGCGAACGGCACTCCGGGCGGAGAGCGTCAGCCGTCCGCGAGAAGTTAGGCGTAGTGGTCGGTGGATTGGTTTTGCCGCGGCGTGCCTATACGGCGGGCGGTGGCTGGCCCCGGGCCACGCATGTAATAAAGCTCCGGGCGGTAGCGCGGCGCGACAAATTTGCGAAACCCCGCAGCAAGTTTTGTGACGGGAGCCAAGAATTTCATGACTGTTCCCTTTCCCTTCGCCGGCTTGCACACGAGCCGGCGGGCCTGACGTTGCAACAAGGATATGACAGTCGAACCAGGCTCGGCTGTGGGAATTCCCACACCGGGCAAAACATTGGCGAAATCCGCTCCCAGTTTGCATCCCGGAAAGCGGGGCCTGCGGCCATCAAATTTCCTTGGATAGGGAGTAAGGTGAAGTACACTTGATTGAA
>NZ_JAMYOX010000118.1:0-1279 GCF_040320025.1 Mesorhizobium sp. M0808 | reverse complement strand
CGGAAAGCGCACATCGTGGAAGACGATTGCGTCACCGTCGCTATTCTCGAAGGTGGTCTGCTCCATCCGCATCGTCCGATCCAGGGTGTCGAACAGCCATGAGAGGGTAAATACCGGCGCGACCTGTTGAAGTTCTTCGTTTGTTGGTATGCGCAATTTTTTGGACCGACCCTTGCCAAAGATCGCCCGCAAACCATCGAACAGCGCGTCGGAAGCTTCCGGCGTGAACGGCAGTAATCCTCCGCCAATGATGTTCTTGCCCGTAACGGGAACGATCCTGGCGGCAACCCTGCCCCATTGCTGCAATGTCTTCGTGGCTGTGCCCTCGCTGACCAGGACAGGATCTCCGCCGCGGATGAGATCGCGAGCCATCAGGGATTTGCCTGACACGATGTCGCTGACTTCGTAGAGGCTCATCACCGACGTCCGGAGCGCCTTCATGTAAGCTTTCGCCTGGGCGCCTTCCTTCCAACCGCGCCGCTTCAGATACTCGTCGACGATATTGCCGCCCTCGACGTCGAAATCCTGAGTGAGGAAATCCTCGAAGGCGCAGCCCCAAAGCGTCATTGCCCAATGATCGCCGAGCATCTCGGCCAGATCATCGAATTCCATGTTGCTGGCGTCGAGAACCGGCCCGAAATGATCGTCGAGAACATCTTCGAAACAATCGCGCCATTCGTCGTGGGAGAGGAACTTCATCAGACCCTTGAGATCATGGCTGTTGGGCATGGCCTTTTCCCACTTTTCGTCTGTGCTCGGCGATAATTCTCGATACCGTCGGCTGGCTGACTTCGTAGAGCCGCGCCATTTCAGCGGCTGACTTGCGTCCGGACAAGACGCTCTCGGCGATTTCCAGCCGTTTCTTTGGATTGAGCTTCTTGCGGCGGCCGCCGATCCTGCCCTCGGATCGCGCCAAGGCCAACCCGGCGGAGGTGCGTTCGCGGATCATGGCGCGCTCGAATTCGGCGAAGGAACCGACCATCTGCATCATCATGCGCCCTGCCGGCGTCGTTGTATCGATCGCCTCGGTCAGAGAGCGGAATCCGGCACCGGCGGTCTCGATCCGCTCCATGATATGCAGCACGTCCTTGAGCGAGCGTGACAGGCGGTCGAGCTTCCAGACGACAATGGTGTCGCCCTGCCTCAAATGATCAAGCATCCTGTGTAATTCAGGCCGCTCCCAGCGACCGCCAGAAGCCTCTTCCTTGAAGATGCGCTTGCAACCTGCATCGGCGAGAGCCTTGGCTTGCGCCTTGTTCGACTGGTCGTCCCCCTTGCT
>NZ_JAMYOX010000117.1:0-1327 GCF_040320025.1 Mesorhizobium sp. M0808 | reverse complement strand
GTACCCATCCGGTGAAGACCGCAGACGTGTATCCGGCGGCCATGAGGACCTGAGCACCGCGGTGCCGGCGTCAAGTTTTTGATGGGGAGACGCGATGATATTCTTCGAGGAGGAGTTCGACCTCCTCGATGCCTTCATCGATGAAGGCCAAGATCCCCTCGTCATCGTTGGCGCCGTACACCCAGATGACGCCGTCCTCGGGCTCGAGACCGAGGGTCAGTTCCTGGATGAGCGCTTCGCTGACGCCGAGGTCCCTGGCGACACGTTCGACGGTGTAGACGTGATGCACCTTATTGCGCTGCATGATCAGGCCGCCGCTGATTGGGTCCGCAGTTGTGCGGATCTCCAATTCCACGGCAGCAAATCATCGATCCGATGGGCTGGGTGGGCTGCGATGCGCGCCAGGATATCGGCGAGCCAGGCCTGCGGGTCGATATCGTTCAACTTGGCGCTGACGATCAGGCTGTAGAGAACGGCAGCGCGCTGTCCGCCGCGATCGGAACCGCAGAACAGCCAGGACTTTCTGCCGAGAGCGATGCCGCGCAGGGCTCGCTCGGCTGCATTGTTCGATAGGCAGATCCGCCCGTCGTCGAGGAACCGGGCGAAGGATGACCAGCGGCGCAGCATGTAGTTGAAGGCCTTGGTCAGATCATGTCCGCGCGAGAGCTTGTCGCGCGTCTCGATCATCCAGGTCTCGAGCTCCGCGACCAGCGGCAGGCTCCGCTCCTGGCGCACGGCGTGGCGTTGGGCCGGCGACAGGCCGTTGATCTCGCGCTCGATATCGAACAGGGCGTCGATGCGCTTCACGCCTTCAACCGCGAGCGGATAGACCAGGTTGGGCTTCTCGCCGTGCGCCTTCTTGCGCGCCGCCGCTTCGATATCGGCCAGCTCGAACACTTTGCGCCGGCTGTGGGCCCAGCAGCTGGCTTCCAGAATAGGCGCCGGCTGACGGGCCGCCGCATAGAGATCGCCATAACCGCCATAGGCATCGGCCTGCAGAATGCCGCTCCAGCCGGCGAGATGCGCCGCGGGATGTTCGCCTCGGCGATCGCGGGAATAATAGAACACCGCCGCCGGCGGATCGACATCGCCGAATGGTCGGTCATCACGCACATAGGTCCATAATCGGCCGGTATCGGTCTTGCCCTTGGCCAGGACCGGCACCGTCGTGTCGTCGCCGTGCAGACGTGAAGCGGCCAGCACATGGGCTTCGAGCCGCTTGAACAGCGGCATCAGCGCCGCGACGCCGGCGCCGACCTGGTCGGCGAGCGTCGACAGGCTGAGCGGCACGCCTTCGCGGGCATAGCGTTCAGCCTGGCGGTTGAGG
>NZ_JAMYOX010000116.1:0-1328 GCF_040320025.1 Mesorhizobium sp. M0808 | reverse complement strand
GCCTTCAAAAAAGCCCCATTAACTCACCAACCAGGATTTCGCTTCCCGTGCAAAGCCCTCCTTGTGGGAGAAGGTGGCCGAGCGAAGCTCGGTCGGATGAGGGTGCTCCAGCTTGGTTCCGACAGCGCTCCGTCCAACACCCCCCAACCGTCTCGGCGCTAACGCGCCGATCCACCTTCTCCCACAAGGAGGGAAGGAAGAGCCCCCGATTTGACCGCCCCTGCCCTCGCCTGTAGCAGTCGCAAACGATCTGACAGCAGCACGGAATCGAGTGTACATGCCAAACGACGAAGGCTTCTCCGATTTCTTCTACGCCGCGCCGGACGGGCTGTCCCTGCACGCTCGCATCTACGGCGAAGCGAATTCCGGCCGCTGGCCAGTCGTTTGCCTGCCCGGCCTGACCCGCAATTGCCGTGACTTTCACGAGCTGGCGCTTTATCTGTCGACGCAGGCGAAGCGCAGGGTTGTCGCCTTCGATTATCGCGGGCGCGGGCAGTCCGCCTACGATGCCGATATTGGCCATTACAATATCGGCATGGAAGCGGGCGATATTCTCGCCGGGCTGGCTGCACTTGGCGTCGACGAGGCTGCCTTCATCGGCACCTCGCGCGGTGGACTGATCATCCATGTGCTCGGGGCGATGCGGCCGGCCGTGCTGAAGGCCATCGTCCTCAACGACATCGGCCCGGTGATCGAGTCGCAAGGTCTCGCCCGTATCCGCTCCTATCTCGACCTCGCGCCAAGGCCGAAGACGTACGCGGAGGTGGTCTGCGGCCTGCGCAGCACCCATGGCGCGGATTTTGCGGCGCTGACCGATGCGGATTGGGAGCGGATGGCATCAGCCCTCTACCGCGAGACCGAGGAGGGATTTCTGCCCGATTTCGATCCGAAACTGGTCGAGACGCTGGCGGGGCTCGATCCCAGCCGGCCGCTGCCCGATCTTTGGCCACAGTTCGACGCGCTGGCGGCCATCCCGATGCTCGTCATACGCGGCGCCAATTCGAAGCTGCTGTCCGCCGAAACGCTCGAGCAGATGCGGACGCGGCATACCGATATCGAGACGATCACCGCCGACGGTCAGGGGCATGCACCGTTTTTGGAGTCCGGGATCCTGCCGGGCAGGATCGCTGGTTTTTTCGATCGAGCGGAGCGGCGGGGTGGCAGGAAGTAAGCACTTACCATGCCTTCGTCATCCTAGGGCGGAGCGAACGCGAAGCGGGAGCGCAGACCCTGGGATCCATATGTGGACGGCGCCCTGCCTGCAACGGTTGTTTTGCGTCGTTTTCGATCGCTTGCGTCCATATGTCCGGCCTTTGAGCACGGTCCTT
>NZ_JAMYOX010000115.1:0-1350 GCF_040320025.1 Mesorhizobium sp. M0808 | reverse complement strand
TGTCGGTAGCTTTTCAAGTTGTCCGGTTTTTGTAGCACATCAGATGTCCGCTTCTGTTTGTTGCAGGAGGTGCGTCGAAGCGGTTCACGCCGCACTCCTGATCTCGGTTTTCTGGCCGCGCAACGACCCGTCCGCATGGTAGCGGGCGATCGACCGTGGCCCGTGGAAGACGGCCAGCGTGCCGTCGGGATATTGGCGCACCTTGACCTTGGCCTTGACGAAGTGATGACGGATCGGGCTTGGCGGCAGCTGCAGCCTGAGCCGTCCGAAGACAATGGTGTTGTCGCGGCCGACCACGCGCTCCTCCTCGATGCACAGGATCTCGGCGAGCTGGTCCGGATCGGCGGCGACGAAGGCGCTGTCGGCGATCTCGGGCGGCTTCGAAAAGCGGGCATTGTGAGCCGCCAGGTAGACCTCGGCGATGAAGCGGTTGGCCGCTTCGATGTCTGTGATCCCGGCCAGTGCAAGTTCCTTCGGCAGTCGTTCCTGCAACGTCGAGAAGGTGCGCTCCGAGCGTCCGCGCGCCTCGGGCGAATAGGCCGGTATATGCTCGACGCCGAGCCGCACTAGCGCCCGACCGACTTGGGTGAGCCGCTCCTTGTCGACCTTTTCCCCGGCCTTGGGCGTGTGGAAATAGTGGCTGCCGCGGTCGCTGTAGAGGCTCGACGCCAGACCCTTGGCCGCAAACGTCTCCAACAGGCCTTGGAAGCTTGAGGCCGTGCCTTCCTCCTCGACCAGGAAGGCCGAATAGAGCGTGCTCGTCGCATCGTCCATCGTCACGATCAGGTCGAGCGGCGGCTCACCCGTCAACCACTCGTGCCGGCTGCCGTCCTGATGCAGCATCATGCCCTCGCACGGCTTTCTGGGCCGCTTGCGCCGATGCGCCCCGCGCCGCTTGGCCCGCTCCACCAGACCGGCTGCGTGCAACTGCGCCTTCGTCCAGGTGTAGCTCCAGCAGAAATTGTGGTCGCGAACCAGGTGCTCGTGGAAGTGCTTCACGTTCCAGCCAAAATACCGCTCCCGGTAAAGCAACAGCATCTCCTCCACCGCATCGCACGGCGCCCGTCGCGGCGAGGCCTTGCCCAGCCGACGGTCGATAAGGCCGGCGACACCCTCTTCCTCGTAGCGGTCGCGATAGCGCCGGAACTGACGCTCCGACATCCCAAGCAACTCACCAGCCTCCAGCATCGACAGATCACCTCGATCCCACCGGCTCAATACGTCGCGAAACTTCTGCATCCTGCGGTCCTGTAGCCATGCTGCCCGTCTCATCCCCAGCCTCCGTTCGCTGAAGATCAAACCGGACAACTCGTCTGCTACCTAACCCGGACAACTCATCTGCTTACGACA
>NZ_JAMYOX010000114.1:0-1353 GCF_040320025.1 Mesorhizobium sp. M0808 | reverse complement strand
CTGGACTTCTAGGTCGGACTCGCCCCAATATTTGTTTGGGGGAATTCACATGAAAATTGGAGCACTCATCGCAAGTGCAGCCCTGTGCGTCAGCGGCTGCTCTACGAGCGCTGTCGTGTCGGACAGCGATCTCACGGCAATGAATACCGTTGCGCTGTGTCACGTTCTCGCCAGCAGCACGGACGAACAGTATCGTAGTCGGGTATCGGCCCTTCTAGTGCGCAGGCGCGCAACAGCAGAGAAGTGCACCAGGCTTGTGCAAACCGACAATGCTGTCGCGACAGGCATAGCGGTCGCGGCTGTCGGCGGCGCAGCTGTGGGTGTCGCTGCCAACAACGGCTATGGAGGCGGAACATATTACCGGCCACCGCCACCACAAACCTATGGCGTCGCGTGGGACCAATTCTATGGCCAGAACTACAGCGTCATCTGGCGCTGCCGCGACCGGTCCACCGGGCGGTTCGTTGACGACTACTATTGCGCCGGCCTGCCCATGGTCGACAGCGCATGGCCGGGCTGGTCGGCGTAGCGGATGAGCAGGCCATACCGCAAATATCGATTCAATCGGTGGCAGAGACCCACCGGTGCCAAGCTGTGGCGGCGCCAACTTGCGAGCGTGCCGGCAATGCTCGGTCTTACGGCAGCGGCGGCAGTGGCTGCCTTCCTGGCGCCGTCGGGCGCGCGACGTAGCGACGATGCATCAAAGGCCAGCCCACGAAGGGCGGCGCCCGCCTCGCTTACCGGTGTCGCTTCCGTCATTGACGGCGATACGATCGAAATTCACGGCCAGCGCGTCCGTTTCAACGGCATCGACGCGCCAGAGAGCCGGCAGCTGTGCCGCGATGCGAATGGCGCTGAGTATTCTTGCGGCCGGCGATCGGCCGAAGCGCTGGACACTTTCCTGGCCGCGTCGAGGCCGCTCGAATGCACATTCGTGACGTGGGACCGCTACCACCGCTTTGTCGGCGATTGTCGGCGCGCTGACGGCGCGGGCGTAGCCGCCTGGATGGTCGAGCACGGCCAGGCGCTGGATTGGCCTCGCTATAGCCAGGGCGCCTATGCGGGCCAGCAGGCGCAAGCCCAAGCCTCAAAGATCGGCCTGTGGGCCGGGACGTTTCAGGCACCCTGGGAATGGCGAGCTGCGCACGCCGACGGCGCGGCGCCGTCGAGCCGCCAATGGGGCATCATCAACCGTAAGCTGGTCGCGCAGAGCGGCTATTCTTGCGAGCCGCGGAGAACGTGCAAGCAGATCGGTTCCTGCGACGAAGCCAACTGGTACCTGCAAAACTGCTCATGGGGCGGAAAACTCGATCGCGACAAGGATGGGATCCCATGCGAAACACTCTGCTAGCT
>NZ_JAMYOX010000113.1:0-1354 GCF_040320025.1 Mesorhizobium sp. M0808 | reverse complement strand
CCTGCGCCTCGAACAGCTCGTGGACGCACCGCTGCGACGGATAGGCCGCCGCCGTCCGGTTCAGATCCTCCAGCAGATAGGTGCGCTCGGCGGCCGGCAGGATGTCAATGCGGCCGACCGGCTGGCCTGCATCGGCAGCCATCGCCCGCAGCAGCGCCAGCAGATAACCACGCTGCCGCTCGATCGTCGCCTGATCGAACAGCGCCGTGGCATAACCAAACGTTCCGGCGATCTCCTCGCCACGCTCGCAAAGGCTCAGCTCCAGATCGAACTTGACCTGATCATACCCCTCCCCGGCAGCTTCCACACTCAGCCCCGGCAGGTCCAATGACCCGACGGCGTTGTTCTGCCAGGCCAACATCACCTGGAACAGCGGCGTGTGATCAAGATGCCGTGGCGGCTGCACGATCTCGACGACCTGCTCGAACGGCAGGTCCTGATGCTCCTGGGCAGCCAAGGCCGTGCGCCGCGTCCGTTCCAGAAGCTCCGACACGCTCGGCTCGCCCGACAGGTCCAGCCGAAGCGCCAGGGTGTTGACGAAGAAGCCGATCAACTCTTCGATCTCGCCCCGGCCTCGATTGGCGCTCGGCACGCCGATCACAAGGTCGTCCTGCCCCGACAGACGCGACAGCACCGCCGCCCAGGCCGCCAGCACCGTCATGAACAACGTCGTGCCATGCTGCCGGCTCAGCCGCTTCAGACCCCGCGTCAGATCCGCATCGATGACGATCGGCACAGCGGCCCCGGCATACGACTGCTGGGCCGGCCGCGGCCGGTCCGTCGGCAGCGCAAGACGGGCCGGAGCGTCAGACAGGGTGTCGCGCCAATACTGCGCCTGGCTCTGCAGCCGTTCCCCCGACAGCCACCGCCGTTGCCAGGCGGCATAATCCGGGTACTGGATCGCCAGCGGCGGCAAAGGATCGTCCTGTCCAGCCTCGAACGCCCGGTAAAGCTGACTGAGTTCACGCACCAGCACGCCCATCGACCAGCCGTCCGAGACGATATGATGCTGGGTCAGCAGGAAGACGTGTTGCTCATCCGACATCCGGATCAGACGCCCGCGGATCAGCGGCCCGCGCGCAACATCGAACGGCGTGCGCGCCTCTTCATGGCACAGATCCAAAAGCGCAGCCTCAGCATCCGGCCTGTCCCGCAGATCGTGCTCGGCCACCGGCAGTCCCGCATCCGGCGGCAGAACCTCAACCCAGGGCTTGCCCTCCGGTGCGACAAAGACGCTGCGCAGCGCCTCATGACGCGCAAACAGACGGTCAAGGCTGCGCTGCCAGGCGCCGCGGTCGAGCACACCACGCAGCCGCAAGGCCAGTGGAATGTGATAGTTCGTGCTGCCCTCGTC
>NZ_JAMYOX010000112.1:0-1354 GCF_040320025.1 Mesorhizobium sp. M0808 | reverse complement strand
CCCCAACGGTGATGGCCTGCCTTGTTCTTCCTGACCGAAAGCGCGGTATGGTCGCCGCCCTGCCAATGCACCAGCATTTTGATGTGGTCGTCTTCGATGGCGACGACAATCTCGCGGATCACGGCACGGATGATCCGCTTGCGCGTGGTGGCGGTGGCGTTGGCATGATGCCATGCCAGTTCGAGATCGGCGCCCATGCGCAGCAGGCTCCGCCGTTCCTCTTCTCCCAGAGCCTCAGGCTTGTGGCGGTCGAGCGCGTCAAGCTCGTCCTGACGCTCGCGGACGGCTACGAGCGCGGCATTCCAGCGTCGCTCCAGTTCGCCTGCTACAAGCCGGTTGTCCGGGTCGACGGCGTCATACTGGCGGCGTGCATGGGCGGCTTCATAACGTGCCTGCTCGAGTGCGAGCTCCACATGGCGCCGCTTCTCTCCAGCCTGCACGGTGGAGGTCTCGATGGCCTTGATCGCCGCTTCCATGCCGAGCGGTTGAAGGCGTTGAAGAACCTCCGCGCTGACCGCCTGATCGACCCGCAACGATCCGAAGCCGATGCACGGGTCGGTTCCGTGGTTGACCTGCGCTCCGCGGCAATGATAGCGCCCCGTATTGCCGTTGCTGCCGGAATAGGAGACATGCAGCTTGCGGCCGCAATGGCCGCAGCGCAAGAGACCGCCGAGCAGCAACTCGCCCCGGCGAAGAGCACCGCGCGGCACCAGGCCTTTGCTTGTGGCATTGTCCGTGATCAGGCGCTGATTCCTCTCAAAATCGTGCCAGCTCAGGTAACCTTCGTGATGGTCGATGAGCAAGACCTCCCAGTCGGCGCGATCGCGCCTGATCCCACGCACAATCCGTTTGCGTCCGGCCTCTATGGTGACTTTGCTGCAGGTTCGCCCGAACGCATAGGCGCCGGCGTAGATCGGGTTGGTGAGAATGTGGTGCACCGTATTGTAGACGGGCAGCTTCCAGACGATCGCCCTGTCCGCCGCGCGCGTGTAATTTACGGCAGGGAGCATAATGCCCTCGCGGCGCAACCACAGATGCACCTGCCGGATGCTCTGCAGTTCGTCGAAACGCCGGAATACAAGATCGATCGCCTCGCGGATCCGCAGGTCCGGGTCTTTCTCGACCCGGTTCCGGCCCGACTTGACGTAACCGATCGCCACCGTCAGGAAAAGTTCGCCCCGTCGTGCCTTCTGCTTCAGGGCTTCGATCGAGCGGGCCCGCAGGATCGAAAGCTCCAGTTCGCTCATCGTGCCCTTCATGCCGAGCAGCAGCCTGTCGTTGGGATGACGCGGTTCGTAGATGCCGTCCTCATCGATGATGAGCGTTCCGACAAGGCCGCAAAACTCGATGAGCG
>NZ_JAMYOX010000111.1:0-1413 GCF_040320025.1 Mesorhizobium sp. M0808 | reverse complement strand
CGGCAGCGATCGCGGCGACCGCTGAAGCCGATCCGCATCCGCAATAGCCGGTATCTCAACAATCGGATCGAACAGGATCACCGGCGTATCAAGCGCCGCATTCCATCCATGCTCGGCTTCAAGTCGCAGGCGAGCGCCGTGGTTATCCTCTCCGGCATCGAGATGATCCACATGATGGGCAAGCGACAGGCGAGGTATGCCTACAAGTCTGTCGATCGCTGTTTCGATATCCTCGCTGCCTGACGGACAGGCCGAAATGGCCGTTCACACCCCCATTTCCAGGTTTGCGACAGAGCCTTTTGTCGGCGTTGCCGGCTTCGAAGGGCCGGTGCGCGCCGAGCGCATCAAGATCACCCCCGGCCACCTTGCTGCGGCCACTCGCCGAGTACGAAGCGGTGGTCGGAGGGAGCTGGTGATGACGACGCTAGATCATGACCTGCTGATCGCAATCCTGGATCGGCTGAAGTTGGGCAAGGCCACCCACGCCTGCTCCGAGGCCCTCCAGGGCAATGGTCTGAGACCTGGGCTCAAGCCCTTCGGCGAGGAGAATGAGACGCCGCTGGAGCTCGGGTGCAAGCGCTGCCACGCCCGCTCCGAGGCCCCACAAGGCCGAAGCGCAGTCGTCGGGGTCACGAGGCCCCTCTGCCACGACGACGAGACGCTGCTGGAGCCCGGTTGCAAGGGCTCCACAGATGGCCTGAACCTGGATCCGCCTTTCTTGAGGCGTTGCGACTATCATCGCGGCGACACGCAGCTCTTGATTTGTGTGCGACATCCTCAGCAGATCCATCGGGCTGAGCCGCTCAGCAATATCAACGAGAATGTCCAGCGGCAGATCAAGGATACTCAGAGGAGGAAACCCTTGATCTTGAGGCTCAGAGCGCGTCTGCTCCACTATAGAACAGGATGATTCACCGGGTCCTTCAACGCCAGCCGCCGGTCCGATGAGAGAATTGTCCCTGATATCACGCTCGATGGGGTTAAATGCCGAGATGGGCGCCTTGCCACGCTCCTCAATGCCCCTCATGATTCACCGCCTATAGCTACCAACTGAATGAATCATCGTGATTGTCGCGCAGCGGAATCCTCAAGGATCGGGCAGTTCGTAGGGGGCGCCGGTTTGACCAGGTTGAGCCCGCGAATTGCTCGATCGAACAAGATCCTAATTCTCGACCATGCGGTGAGGCTCGAAGGAGATCCTCGGGACGCACTCCAAGTTGTCGATCATGTTCGGCACACAAGGAAAGGGCGGCATTGCTGCCGCCCTTTCCGCTGTAGGTTGATAGGGGCTGGATTAGAAATCCATACCGCCCATGCCGCCCATGCCGCCGCCGCCCATGCCGCCAGGCATGCCGCCGCCAGCCGACTCCTTCTTCGGAGCCTCCGCGATCATGGCTTCGGTGGTGACCAGCA
>NZ_JAMYOX010000110.1:0-1435 GCF_040320025.1 Mesorhizobium sp. M0808 | reverse complement strand
TCGAGCGGGTCGGACGCCACGACAACTTCTTCGAGCTCGGCGGCCACTCGCTGTTGGCGGTGCAGCTGATGGAGCGGCTGCGGCGGCTGTCGCTGGGGGTGGAGGTGCGCACCCTGTTCGCCCGGCCGGTGCTTTGCGATCTGGCCGCCAGCCTTGGCAGCCATGACGAGGTGGCGGTGCCGGCCAACCTGATCGGCGAGCAGAGCACGGCAATTACGCCGCAGATGCTGACGCTGATCGATCTTACCCAACAGGAGATCGACCGGATCGTCGCCACGGTGCCGGGCGGGGTCGCCAACATCCAGGACATTTATGGCCTGTCGCCGCTGCAGGACGGCATCCTGTTCCATCATCTGCTGGCGACGAAGGGCGATCCGTATCTGCTGGTCTCGCAGATGGCGTTTGCCGAGCGCGGCCTGTTGGAGCGCTATCTTGGTGCGGTTCAGCAGGTGGTGGACCGGCACGACATTCTGCGTACGGCCTTTGTCTGGGAGGGTCTGTCGAGCCCGGCGCAGGTGGTGTGGCGCAAGGCGGCCCTGGAGGTGCGCGAGGTCGAGCTGGATGAGGATGGCGGTCCCGGTTCCGAGCAGCTGAAGCGGCGGTTCGATCCGCGCCAGTACCGCATCGACCTTGGCCGGGCGCCCTTGATGCGCGTCGTGATCGCGCGCGAGCCCGGCAGCGGGCGCTGGCTGCTGTTGGAGCTGCTGCACCATCTGATCGGCGATCACACGACGCTGGAGATCATGCATGCCGAGGTGCGGGCCGTGCTGGAGAGACGCGCGCATGAGCTTGCCGCGCCGCAGCCGTTCCGCAATCTGGTGGCGCAGGCGCGCCTGGGGGGCGATGCCAAGGCGCATGAGGAGTTCTTCCAGGAACAGCTGGCGGACATCGACGAGCCGACGCTGCCGTTCGGGCTAAGCCAAGTGCATGGCGACGGCAGCGGGGTTGGCGAGGCGCATCGGATGCTGCCGCAGGCGCTCAACGATCGGCTGCGGGCCCAGGCGCGGCGGCTGGGGGTGAGCCTGGCCAGCCTTTGCCATCTGGCCTGGGGTCAGGTGGTGGCGCGCAGCAGCGGCCGAGAGCAGGTGGTGTTCGGCACGGTGCTGTTCGGCCGCATGCATGCCGGTGCGGGCGCCGACCGCGCAATGGGCCTGTTCATCAACACCCTGCCTGTGCGGCTTGACCTCGACGGCACCGGAGTTGAGGAAAGTCTGCGTCTCACCCATGCCCGTCTGGCCGAGCTGCTGGCGCACGAGCATGCCTCGCTGGCGCTGGCGCAACGCTGCAGCGGCGTTGCGGCGCCGGCGCCGCTGTTCGGTGCGCTGTTGAACTACCGCCACAACACGCCGGCGGCCATGGCCGGCTCCAGGACGGACGATGGTCTGTCCGGCGTGGAATGGCTGGGCAGCGAGGAGCGCACCAACTATCCGCTGAC
>NZ_JAMYOX010000109.1:0-1441 GCF_040320025.1 Mesorhizobium sp. M0808 | reverse complement strand
TGCCGTCACAAAAGCTTTTTCTTACAGGTGGCGGTGCATTGTCGACCGACAGTAAGCCTCGCATCTTTGTGGTCAACCGGATCGAGATGAACGGCAATGGCTCGATTTATCTTGCTGGCGCAAGTGCCTTATTGACAACGAATTCTGCAACGCGACTGATGAATTGAACTTGGCTTTAGCCAGCGCAGTGTTGTGAGACAGACTGCATTTGAGGTTCGCTTGCTTCCGTGTTGGACTGAGAGCCGATATCGAAGGCAACGCTTGGCCTCGTCGTGACAACGAATTTAATCAATCAGCGGATTGTATCGGTTACTTGATTGACCCGCAGCGAAGCGGCTCGTCATTATTTTCCGGGACGCTCCGGATCGTCGCCGAAGCCAAGCAGCGAGGCATGGCGTATATACTTATGTTCGCCACGAAGGTGCTTGATCGCAGCTTCACGCCTGGCCCAACCCACTGCGTCGCCGGTCGCTTCTTGATGCCGCCCGGAGCGGGCCGGCATGTTCCTTGACCCGCTTTCACAGCCGTTCCTTCATGTCGCGGCCCAGACTGATGAACGCCGAACCGACATACTTCCCGGTGCCTGGCTCGGCCAGTAAGGCGAATGCCGCCTTGCCCGGCTCACGCTCGACGCCCAGCAGTTCGTATTCCTGGACCGTGAAGCTCTTCGTCTTCAGCCAATTCGATGTCGGGCCACTTCGATACGGGCTGTCGGCGCGCTTGGAGACAATCCCTTCTAGCCCCGCATTGTCGGCGAGATAGAAGATGGCTTTGGGGTCGCCAGGTATCGCCTCGCTGAACTGGATCCTGCTGTTCGACTTAATGATGCCGAAAAGAAGCTCCCGGCGCGCCTTGCATCCGATGTCGCGCAGATCGTGGCCGTCGAGATGCATGATATCGAAGGCGCCGAGGATCGTGGCGTACGGATCGCTGTGGACGGCTTTCTGCAGTGCGTCGAAATCGGGCAGGCCATTCGCGCCGGTGACGACCGCCTCGCCCTCGAAGATCGCGTTCTACGTCGAGAATCCGGGCCGCCTCGATGATGCCTGCGTATTTCCTGGTCCAGTCCGCTCCGCTGCTGCTGAATGCGCGAATATCGTCAGGGCTCTTTATGATGATCTGGGTTCGGTAGCCGTCGAGCTTGATCTCGTGAATCCAGTGTTCGCCCTCGGGCGGCTTTGCGACCAGCTTGGGCTCCATAGGCGGTATGAACTCGAGGCGGCCGGCGCCGGTACTTACAATTTTACGCACCCAGTCAATACTCGGTACAAAGCTTATATTAGCTAGAGTGAACAGAACGTGATTCGGAACGGCTACAGTAAGGCGCGTGTGCCCAGCACAGCGCTTGGCCTGGCTCACGTTGTGCCGACCCGCAATTTATCTCACCACGATCTTCTTTAATGATCTTTCCTCTCAATCGAACCCAAAGAAGCGCCGAGTG
>NZ_JAMYOX010000108.1:0-1489 GCF_040320025.1 Mesorhizobium sp. M0808 | reverse complement strand
GCTAGGGCGTATACACATCTTGCTGCGACGGATTGACTCGGTTGTGACGTGTCGGATTCCGCCGGCGTGTGCTGTATGATTCTTCTGTGACGTTCTGATTTGGAGGAGCGTCGCCGATGCAGACATGCCAGGACTGGTCCTTGGGTTCATTTGGAGATCGTCGTCTCGATAAAGGGGGGCGAGGCTGCTCCAAGGCATGGTGCTGCGCGAAACGGTTTGCCTGCGCCGGCTTGCCGGTGGCGACCATTCCGAAGAGATCCGCTATGGGCGCTTTCTCGGCAATGACGCGGTGACAGCGGACCGGATCATCGCAGGCTGGAGCGATCAGACCCGGCTTGCGGTCGAGGGCCGGCATGTCCTGGCGGTGCAGGACACCAGCGAGATCAAGTTCCCGACGACAGAGGGCAACCGGCGCGGCCTGGGCAAGGTCAAAAAGGGCAATTGCTGGGGCCTGCTGCTGCATCCAATGCTGGCTCTTGATGCCGAGCGCGGTTCTTGCCTGGGTCTTGTGGGCGGGCAGGTGTGGACGCGCGGGGACGAGGAGCTGCCGCCGCATGCCGAGCGGCCGTTGAGCGAAAAGGAATCGCGCCACTGGATCGAGACGGCCGAAGCGGCCAAGCCGGTGCTGGCCCGGGCCGGCATGGTCACCTTCATCGCCGACCGTGAGAGCGACTTGTATATGATGTGGGCTGGTGTGCCGGACGGCCATTGCCATGTTCTGTCGCGTCTCATGAATGACCGGGCCCTCACCACTGGCGGCACGCTGCGCCGCGCCGTGGCGAAAGTGGTGTTCTGCGATACGCAGGTGATCGAGCTGCGCGAGCGCCAGGACCGCCCGGCGCGCCGGGCTGAGCTGTGCCTGCGCTTTGGCGAAGCCACGATCAAGCGGCCGGCGAACCTGCGCGCAAAGGGGCTGCCAGAGGGGGTGACGCTGCGCTGGGTCGAAGTCGTCGAGACGGCTGCGCCCGACGGCGTGGAGCCGCTTCATTGGCTGCTTCTGACCACCCATGCGGTGAGCAGCCCTGCCCAGGCCTGGCAGATCGTCGCCTGGTACAAGCAGCGCTGGACCATCGAGCAGTTCTTCCGGACGATGAAGGCCCAGGGCTTGAAGATCGAAGACAGCCAGCTGCAATCGGCCGCACGCCTGGAGAAACTCATTGCCATCGCCGCCAAGGCCGCGGTCATCGTCATGCAGCTCGTGCAGTCCCGCAGCGGCCAGGACGCTCAACCGGCAAGCCTCGTCTTCACGCCAAACGAGATCGACACACTTGCCGCGCTCGAGAAGCGCTTCAAAGGCAAGACCAAGCTGCAAGCCAATCCCCACCCCAGGAGCTCGCTCGCCTGGGCGGCATGGATCATCGCCAAGCTCGGCGGCTGGAACGGCTATGCTTCCTCCAGACCACCGGGACCAATCACCTTCTACAACGGCCTGGCCTACTTCCGTGCCTGTGCCGATGGATGGGCTCTGCGAGATGTGTATATGCCCTAG
>NZ_JAMYOX010000107.1:0-1546 GCF_040320025.1 Mesorhizobium sp. M0808 | reverse complement strand
TTCTCGACCGATCCGCCATAAGCATCCGTGCGGACATTGGCACCGTCCTTGGCGAACTGGTCCAGCAGATAGCCGTTGGCGCCATGAATCTCGACGCCATCGAAGCCGGCCTCAATGGCGTTCGCGGCTGCTTGCCGGAAATCGTTGACGATCCCCGCAAGCTCGTCGAGCGCCAGCGCGCGGGGCGCCGAAACCTCGACAAAGCCGTTGTTCACGAACGTCTTCGTCGCGGCCCGGATTGCCGAGGGCGCGACGGGCGCGGCGCCGTTCTCCTGCAGATCGACGTGCGAGACGCGGCCGACGTGCCAGAGCTGCAGGAAAATCCGCCCGTCCTTGGCGTGCACCGCGGTCGTGACCTTTCGCCAGCCGTCGATCTGAGCCTGAGAATAGATGCCGGGCGTGTCCTGGTAACCTTGTCCCTGCCGCGAGATCTGCGTGGCCTCGGAGATCAGCAGGCCGGCGGAGGCCCGCTGGCCGTAATACTCGGCGGCAAGATCGCCCGGAACGAAGCCCGGGCCAGCGCGATTGCGCGTGAGGGGCGCCATGACGATACGATTGGAGAGCGTCAGCGAGCCGAGAGAATAAGGCTCAAAAAGTGCTTTGTTGGTCATAGGTCACCTTGTTTGTCCCCGCCGCGACGAGGTCGTTATCAAATGGATTCGTTGGTGCTCAGGCGACCTTGCGGTACCGCTCGGCGGGATGTTCGTTCCGATAGTTCGGAAGCATGGCCTGGCGCGCGGCCTGAAGCGCGTCCCACTGCCCGGCATCGGGAAGCGGCGGGATGGTCACCGGTTCGCGGCGGTCGAAGCCGACCAGCGCCGCATCAACCAGATCGTCCACCTCCATCACGTTGGAGAGCGTGTTGATGTCGGCGCCGACGTGGTCCCAGATCTCCGTACGCGTCGTGGCGGGCAGCACGGCCTGGACGTAGACACCCTTCGGCGCGAGCTCGAGGCTGAGCCCCTGCGACAGAAACAGCACGAAGGCTTTGGTTGCGCCGTAGACCGTCATGCCGAACTCCGGCGCCAGCCCGACCACGGAACCGATGTTGACGATCGCCCCTGCACCCGCCTTCGCAAGTCGCGGGGCGATGGCGCTGGCAAGTCGCAGAAGCGCGGTCGTGTTGAGCGCAACGAGCCGGGCGACGTCATTGGTACTCTGCTCGATGAAGCTTCCGCCGATGGCTGTTCCGGCATTGTTGACGAGAATCCCGATGCGGGCGTCATCGCGCAGCCTCGTCTCTACCGTTGCAAGCTCGGCAGGCTGCGTAAGATCAGCCTGGACGATGTCGATCGCAACGCCAGTTTCCTGACGGAGCCGGGCTCCCAGTGCCTCCATTCGTGCCACGTCACGGGCAACCAGCACGAGGTCGTGTCCGCGGCGGGCGAACCGTTCGGCATAGGAAGCTCCGATGCCCGTGGAGGCGCCGGTGATGAGGACTGATGGAATGGTGGTCATGGCATTGCTCTTTTCTCTGATGGAACCTATATTCATGACGATCATCATGATTGCGGCTAAATATGATGGGCATCATGTAAATGTCAAC
>NZ_JAMYOX010000106.1:0-1618 GCF_040320025.1 Mesorhizobium sp. M0808 | reverse complement strand
GCACCTGTTGCTCGAACAGCTCGTGGATGCAAAGATCCGACGGATAGGCCGCGTCCGTCCGGTTCAGCTCCTCCAAAAGGTAGGTCCGCTCCTCGGGCGACAGCAGCTCGATGCGGCCGACCGGCTGCCCGGCATCGGCAACCATCGCCCGCAGCAGCGCCAGCAGATAACCACGCTGCCGCTCGATCGTCGCTTCGTCGAACAGCGCCGTGGCATAGTGCAGCGATCCGGCGATCTGATCGCCACGCTCGCCCAGGCTCAGCTCCAGATCGAACTTGACCTGATCATACCCCTCCCCGGCAGCCTCCACACTCAGCCCCGGCAGGTCCAATGACTCGACCGCATTGTTCTCCCAGGCCAGCATCACCTGGAACAACGGCGTGTGATCAAGATGCCGGGGCGGCTGCGCGATCTCGACGACCTGCTCGAACGGCAGGTTCTGATGCTCCTGCGCGGCCAGCGCCGTGCGCCGCGTCCGCTCCAGAAGCTGCGCCAGGCTCGGCGCGCCCGACAGGTCGACCCGCAGCGCCAGCGTGTTGACGAAGAAGCCGATCAGCTCTTCGATCTCGCGCCGGCCGCGATTGGCGCTCGGCACGCCGATCACGACGTCGTCCTGCCCCGACAGGCGCGACAGCACCGCCGCCCAGGCCGCCAGCACCGTCATGAACAACGTCGTGCCATGCTGCCGGCTCAGCCGCTTCAGCCGCCGCGTCAGATCCGCATCGATAACGATCGGAACCGTCGCCCCGGCAAACGACTGCTGGGCCGGCCGCACGCGGTCCGTCGGCAGCGCAAGCCCGGCCGGTGCGCCTGACAGGGCGTTGCGCCAATACTGCGCCTGGCTCTGCAGCCGTTCCCCCGACAGCCACTGCCGTTGCCAGGCGGCATAATCCGGATATTGGATCGCAAGCGGCGGCAAAGGATCGTCCTGTCCAGCCTCGAACGCCCGGTAAAGCTGACTCAGTTCACGCATCAAGACGCCCATCGACCAGCCGTCGGAGACGATGTGATGCTGGGTCAGCTGGAAGACGTGCTCCTCATCCGCCAGCCGGATCAGACGAGCGCGGATCAGCGGCCCGCGCGACAGATCGAACGGCGTGCGCGCCTCTTCATGGCACAGATCCGAAAGCACAGCCTCAGCATCCGGCCTGTCCCGCAGATCGTGCTCGAGCACCGGCAGCCCCGCATCCGGCGGCAGGACCTCAACCCAGGGCTTGCCCTCCGGCGCGACAAAGACACTGCGCAGCGCCTCATGACGTGCAAACAGACGGTCAAGGCTGCGCTGCCAGGCGACGCGGTCGAGCACCCCCCGCAGCCGCAAGGCCAGCGGAATATGATAGTTGGTGCTGCCCTCGTCGAGCTGCGCCAAAAACCATAGCCGCTGCTGCGCAAACGACAGCACAAGCGGCTCATTGCGCGACACGGCCGCAATCGCCGGCAGGTCTTGCGGACCGGCGCGGCTCAAATCTTCGACGATGCTTTCCGCCAGATCAGCCAGCACCGGTTTGGCGAACAGCCTCGTCAGCGGCAGCTCGACGCCAACAACCTGCGACAGCCGGCTCATCAGCTGCACGGCCAACAGCGAGTGGCCGCCGAGCTCGAAGAAGTTGTCGTGGCG
>NZ_JAMYOX010000105.1:0-1672 GCF_040320025.1 Mesorhizobium sp. M0808 | reverse complement strand
CAATCCACCGGCTCGGCCTTCAAACGAGAGCAGAGCTCGTCAACACTCGCAATACACGGGATATTGGCGCGAGCCGCCCAATCCGCGAATATAGCGTCGCCACATAGCACTACGCGAATGTCGTGGCCCACCTCCATTGCCAGCTGCGCGCAGCTGATAGCAAGCGTACCATTGCCAACAAAGACGCTGGAGGAGATTGATCGCGCTGCAGGTTGTGGCCTATCCCGATCGCCTGGTTCGCAAGCGCTTGCGCGCTCCGGTGAAGAGTGAGGTGCCATCTTCATCCCTCGGCCAGTCCATCCACTAAGCTGGGCAGTTCCCTCCCCAACCGCCGCGCCACATAGCGGCCTAAACCTGTCACACTGGTTCGGATTTGCTCGGGAGTAACCGCGCTGAATGCTAATCGAATCCGGCAGTCTTGAGAGTTATCCAACGCAAAGAAGCTCATCGGCATAACAATGACATTGTAACACCTTGCACACTCGTCCGCGCTGTCCGCGCCAAATCTGAAAGGAAGATCAAGAGACAGGAAAAAGCCGCCAGAGGGTCGATTCCATCGTATCTGCTCGGGGAAAGGCGAAAACACACTGTCCAGCTGACGCACCATGACGTCGCGATTTGAACGATACCAATCCAGCGCGGGGCGAATCCAGCCACGCAAGCTTACTGCCTGCTCCATCAAGAGTCCCGCTACAATCGCTTGTGTAATATGGCTTGTATTGAGGGTAATGAAACTCTTGAGCTGGACCAGGTTTTCCCAAAGTGCCCGGCAAGCGCGCGCGTCTCCAAATATTGTATCGGGCAGTATCGCAGCTCCCACGCGGAGAGCTGGGCTCAAGGTCTTGGAGAATGTGGACAGGTAAATAACACTTCCTGCCTCATCCAAAGCGGCCATCGGAGGGATCTCATCACCTTCATACCGAAATAGCCGATATGGATTGTCCTCCAGAACGATAATCCGATTTCTTGCGCACACTTGAAGGATATCGCATCGTGAGGCCTTATCGAGGACGCGCCCGGTCGGATTGTCAAAATCGGGAATGAGGTATAGAGCGCGGGCCCTCCGACCATTCCGGCGCAATTGTAGGACGGCGAGTTCGACTGCCTCTGCAACGCAAGGCGCTGAGTTGGACAATGCTGCAACGGCGACCCTTGCGGCCTTACCTGCACCGGTCGCACCAATATACGTGGGATTGCAGACTAGGAGCACATCCGCAGCTTCAGGGCACAGCGCGGCGAGGCAGAGTGCGAGCGCTTCCTGGCATCCTGAGGTGATCAGTACGCGATCCGCCCTCGCGGGAACCCCCTCATCAGACCGGACCTGTTGCGCAACGAGCTCGCCGATAATGCCGGCGGTTCGTCCATACTGCAGCAAGTGCGACAATAATTGCCCGCCCCCGTGACCGCCAGCTGAATAGCGTTCATATACCACTAGCGCATTCAACAGCACCTGGGGGTCGAGCTTGTCGAAGAACCGCTCACTCGGTCTGCCAGACGCCAGCGAGACTGCCGAGGGAAACGCACTCGAGACTTCGTTCAAAAAATTCATAACTGAACATTGCGATCTGTGATCCAACATCGAACCCTGCGTAGGACTATCGGCGAGCTGAGGACCACACCAGTCTCAGAGCGACGACATCATTGAGGCCCAAAGGCTCACGCATTTTCACGG
>NZ_JAMYOX010000104.1:0-1736 GCF_040320025.1 Mesorhizobium sp. M0808 | reverse complement strand
GCTGCCAACTCACCCCAGCCAATACCTCGGCCCCGGCCCCTTGCGTCCTGCCATATCGGCAGGGTTCGCAAGGCTACACCGGTCGATCGACAGGCAGCCGCAACCGATGCACTCGGTAAGCCCCGACCTCAGGCGCTGCAACTCGGCGATGCGCTGGTCGATGCGCTTGGTCCACTGGCTTGACAACCGCGACCAATCCCGACGCGACGGCACGCGATCGGCTGGCAACTTGGCCAGCTCGGCGCCGATCTCCTCGAGCGTCAGCCCAATTCGCTGCGCGAAGACGATGAAGGCGATCCGGCGCAGCACGGATCGCGGATAGCGTCGGTGTCCCGAGCCGGCCCGCTCGGACCCGATCAGCCCGCGCTCCTCGTAGAAGCGCAGGGCCGATGAGGCGACGCCGCTGCGCCGTGACACGTCGGTGATGGTCAGCATGGAATCCATGCATGAACGAAAGCACAATTCCCGCTTGACTTCAAGTTAACTTGAACTTGTAGCAAGAGGCATACGGATTAAAGGAGCACTGGCAATGCAGACGAATATCGAACTTCAGGGACTTCGCGTGGCAGTCACGGGCGGCACGTCCGGCCTCGGACTGGCGCTTGTGCGGCAGCTTGCCGCACAGGGTGCGTGCGTCGCCTTCGTCGCCCGGACCGCCGCGAATGTCGAACGCATCGCCGATGAGACGGGCGCGCACGGCATTGTCGGCGACGTCGGCAAGAAGGCGGACATCTACCCGATCGCGTTGCAGGTTACTGCCAGCCTCGGCGGGCTCGATGTCCTGATCAACAATGCGTCGAGCCTCGGCCCTGTCCCTCTGGCGCTCCTCGCCGATACCGAGTGCGAGGAGCTGGAAATGGCGCTCGCGGTCAATCTCGTCGGCGCCTTCCGGCTGACGAAAGCCCTGTTCGGTGCGCTTGCCGCGTCCGCACGCGAGGGCCGCGGCGCGCTGGTCATCAACATTTCCAGCGACGCCGCGGTGAACGCCTATCCCGGCTGGGGAGCATACGGCGCGAGCAAGGCCGCTCTTGCCCATCTGACGGCGATTTGGGACGAGGAGGCGAAAGCAGACGGCATCCGGTTCCTCGCGCTTGACCCCGGCGATATGGACACCCCACTGCACGCGCTCGCGATCCCTGATGCTGATCCGGCGACCTTGAAGCGCCCCGAGCAGGCAGCTGCCGAGATCATCAAAAAGATGCTCGACGCGTTGCCGGTCCGCTCTACCCTTCTGGCCGGAGCACATGGATGATTGCCGCCGATCGTCCCGATCGGCGCTCCGCCAGGCTGTTCGTCGTCGAGGCGGACGGCACGATGCGCGACCTGCCGCGAGCTGGACTCGCGACGCTGTTCAACCCCGGCGATCTGGTCGTCGCCAATGACGCCGCGACCTTGCCTGCCAGCTTGCACGGCACGCATGTCCCAAGCGGCGAGGCGATCGAGATCCGCCTGGCGGGCTGGCTGTCACTTCCCGATCCAACCCGTTTCGTGGCGATTGCCTTCGGCTCGGGCGATCACCGCACGCGCACGGAAGACCGGCTGCCTCCACCTCCGCTGTCACCAGGCGATCGCCTCCGGCTCGGCTCGCTTGACACCGTCGTCGAGCGCCTTCTCGACCATCCACGCCTTCTCGAGTTGCACTTCCCAGGCAACCGCGCAGCGGTGCTTGCAGAACTGGCGCAGCTCGGCCGGCCGATCCAATACGCGCATGTTCCCGAGCCGTTGGCACTGTGGGA
>NZ_JAMYOX010000103.1:0-2155 GCF_040320025.1 Mesorhizobium sp. M0808 | reverse complement strand
CGGTGGTTCATGAGGACGAGGCGCTCTCCTATGGCGAACTCAACGCCCGGGCCAACCGGCTGGCCCATCATCTGATCGCCCTTGGGGTCAAGCCGGATCAGCCAGTGGCGATCTGCGTCGAGCGCAGCCCGGCGATGGTGGTGGGGCTGCTGGCGATCCTGAAGGCGGGCGGCGCTTATGTGCCGATCGATCGCGCTCTTCCATCTGCGCGACAAGAATGGCTGATGGCCGATTGTGCTGCGCGCCTGGTGCTTAGCGAGAGTGACGATGATGATCTGCTTGAGGTGACGATCCCTGTTCTGGCCATTGAGCCGCTCATGGCTGGGACTGGGTCTAGTGCCGATCCTGGCCTGGCATTGAGCGCCGAGGCTGCTGCTTACGTGATGTACACCTCCGGCTCGACCGGCCTTCCCAAGGGGGTTGTTGTTGCTCACCGTGCGGTCAACCGGCTCGTCATCAACAATGGCTATGCGCAGTTCAGCTCGAGTGATCGTGTGGCGTGGGTGGGTAATCCCGCCTTCGACGCCAGCACATTTGAAGTGTGGGCGCCGCTGCTCAACGGTGGCTGCATCATTGCATTGGATGCCACGACCGTCATAAATCCTTCAAATTTTGCCAAGTCACTTGAACAGCAACGGGTGACAACCCTTTTTCTAACAACAGCGTTATTCAACCAATATACGTCATCGATCGCTCCGACGTTAGCACAACTTAAGTACCTCCTCTGTGGAGGCGAGGTCAGTGACGTTCCCTCATTTTTGAGATTGCTGAGAGAAGAAGGTCCTGTACGCCTCATTCACTGCTACGGTCCGACCGAGACAACGACCTTCGCGACAGTCTGCGAGATCGCCCAATCTGTCGGGGGGCTGGCCTCCATCCCGATCGGGCGCCCGATTGCGAACACGCGGGTGTACCTGCTGGACGGTCATGGTGGGCCCGTGCCGTTCGGGGCGGTGGGTGAGCTTTACGTTGGCGGGGCCGGCGTTGCGCGTGGCTACCTGAACCGGCCTGATCTGACGGCGGAGCGGTTCATCGCCAGTCCCTTTGTGGAAGGCGATCGGCTGTATAAGACCGGCGATCTGGCGCGTTATCTGCCGGACGGCAATCTGGAGTTTTTGGGCCGCAACGACGAGCAGGTGAAGATCCGCGGCTTCCGCATCGAGCCGGGCGAGATCGCGGCGCGGCTTTGCGAGCACGCCTGGGTGCGCGAGGCGGTGGTGGTGGCGCGCCAGGACCGGGCCGGCGACAAGCACCTTGTCGCCTATGTCGTGTGTGGACCCGAGGCAGGATCGGACGAGGACGATGGCGGCGGGCTTGCCGGCGCCTTGCGCGCGCATGTGAGCGGGCGGCTGCCGGACTACATGGTGCCGGCTGCGTTCGTGCGGCTCGCGGCGCTGCCGCTGACGCCGAACGGCAAGCTCGACCGCAAGGCACTGCCGGCGCCGGCCGACGGCGCCTATGCGCGGACGGCCTATGAGGCGCCGCAGGGCGCGGTCGAGACGGCGCTGGCACAGATCTGGGCGGAGCTTCTCGGTGTCGAGCGGGTCGGGCGCCACGACAACTTCTTCGAACTGGGCGGCCATTCGCTCCTGGCGGTGCAGTTGCTCAGTCGAGCATTAGATCTTGGGCTGGACTTTAGCGCCGCTGACCTCTTCCAAGCCCCTGTTCTGAAGGAACTTGCATCGAAGATTCATTTGGAGCCACAGTCCAGGAGTCGCGGAGTGATTTCCATTCGACCAACCGGATCGCAGCCACCGCTCTTCTTTGTCCCCACAGGTTTTGGCGATTGTTCCTACGTCCTCAGGTTGGTGGAGGAAATGGACGTAGACTGTCCCGTCTACGCTTTACCATGGCCGTCTTTCGATGAAGTTCGTCCACTGACCCTTGAAGCGATAGCTGATCAGGTCATCCTCGCGATCAAAGAAATTCAACCGCAGGGACCATATCGCTTCGCTGGATACTCATCAGGCGGAATCTTGGCTTACGCAATCGCCCAGCGCTTGCTGAGTCTCGATGACGCTGTGTCGTTCATCGCTCTCATCGATGTTACGCTACCTGCAAACGTGACAAAGATATCACCCATCCAAATGGTACGAGACGTCGTGCTCGATTCTTTTGAACCCTTAGATGATGAGAGCTTCGAAGTGTTGGAGAA
>NZ_JAMYOX010000102.1:0-2559 GCF_040320025.1 Mesorhizobium sp. M0808 | reverse complement strand
GTGCCGAGATGGGGCTCTCGGCCACGGCTGCTGATGTCAGTCGTGCTGAGATCAAAGGGGCTGACGAGGTGTTCATCACCTCGACTGCCGGCGGCATTATGCCTGTGACGCGTATCGACGACTCCGCAATCGCGAATGGGCGCGTCGGCCCCGTCACCCGCCGGCTCATGGATCTCTACTGGCAAAAGCACGATGATCCTGCATGGTCGACTGCTGTCATCTATCCGTGACTTTGGCGGACTGCCGGACGCACATACCGACGTCCTCCGCTGTTGGGATACCAGCAGAAGACCGGTTTGCTGGCGCGCGAGGTTGAGCGAATCGGCAGCCGTTACCACTCAATATTGAGCATATGCTTGTGTAGGCGTCCTCCTCCATGCCATTCCTACGGAGTTGTCGATGAAGAACGCATTCATTGCCTATTTGTCGGCAGAATTGGCTGGTTTGAAGTCCGCGGGCCTCTATAAATCCGAGCGGGTGATCACCTCGACGCAGTCGGCCGAAATCGAGGTGGGCGGCGAAAAGGTGCTGAATTTCTGCGCCAACAATTATCTTGGCCTCGCCGACAGCGCCGAGTTGCGCGACGCGGCCAAGCAGGCACTCGACCGCTATGGTTATCTGGCCGTCCGGCGCGATCGTTGGGGCGCTACCAACATTGCGGATCACCCGCAACAGATGCCCGGCATCGACGCCTTGCCGCGTCCGGATCACGGCCTCGCACACGAGGATCTCTATGCAAGCTGTGTCGCCTCCTGTGCCGGCTCTTCTATCACAACCGTCGCAAGCCAGTCGCCGACAGAGCGACGCTACGGAGACATGGCTACGAACCCAGGTTAACGGCGAAGCTCTGCGAGGCGAGGTAGTCAGTGCTCCAGGCGCGGCCTCCCCGATTTGAAGATCCAGGCCTACCTCACGGCTCCGGCCGTGAACCTCAAGCGGCTGGCAGCCGCATATTGATCAAATTTCTTCGGCTGGTATTTCCCACCCGAATCGAGCCGTCGGTGGCAAGACGAGCAGTCTGAGGGTCACGCCAAATCAGGCTCCGAAGGCGGCTCGCACCTCATCTCAAAGCGATTCGCTCAAGCGGATTATTCAACGGCCCCGCCTCCACTCATGAGGAATGTGCTGGCGCATGCCGGAAACGGCAAAGTGCGGCGTGTTGCCTCCCCTTCATCGCCACTGCCTTCGCGAGGAGCCGGCAGAGGCTGCGAACCTGCAGTGGCGCGCCGTTGCCGATCAATTCCGCCCACGCTCGCCGCTATCTGACGATGCCGGACCCGACGTGCTGGTCCACGTGACCGTCCCGAATGCGAACACCCTGCAAGCTTGACAGCACCAATTAAATCGAGCCGCCGATGAATGGGCAGTCCAGCGCGCCCAATATGTGGCATTAAAAAGTGTCGGGCTTGCGCAGCGGCTTTTTGACTGCAGGTGACCTGCCACTGAATTTTCATCCGGCTGCAGTTAGAGCCTCGGCGGGTTTTACGCCGTATGGCGCGGGTTGAGCAACGGGTGATCGGCGGAGCTGGTCGGGGTTGCGCAGCCGATCGTCCGTTGCGGTGAGATTGGCGGCATAGGCCGCAGGCGTGATGTATCCGAGCGCCGAATGTGGGCGCGATCGGTTGTAGTGTTGTAGTCGTCTGCCCATTCGGCGATGGTTGTTCGGGCATGGTCGAGGCCGAAGAACAGGGTTTCGTTCAGCAACTCGTCCCGCATCCGCCCGTTGAAGCTTTCGCAGAAGCCGTTCTGCATCGGCTTGCCTGGCGCGATGAAGTGCCATTCCACCTGATGATCCTTCGACCAGGCGAGGATCGCGTTCGAGGTGAACTCGGTGCCGTGGTCAGAGACGATCATGCCCGGCTTGCCGCGGTGAGCGATCAATTCCGTCAGTTCACGCGCCATCCGGCGGTCCGGGATCGCAGCCAGGCATTCGCGTGTCACGTCGTCGACGATGTTGAGGACGCGGAAGCGCCGGCCGCAGGCGAACTGGTCATGGACGAAATCCAGCGACCAGCGCGCGTTCGGCTTCGCCTGGACCAGGATCGGTGCCCGCGTCCCTACCGCTCGGCGCCTGGAGCGTCGCTTGCGCACGGCCAGTCCTTCTTCGCGGTATAGCCGGTAGATGCGGTTGATACCCGATGCCTCGCCTTCGCGCCTGAGCAGAATGAACAGCCGCCGATAGCCGAAGCGCCGGCGCTCGTTGGCCAGGTCGCGTAGCCGGCCGCGCAGTGCCGCCTCTGGCGCCCGGCGAGACTGGTAGCGGATCATCTTGCGATCAGCGCCCACAAAGGAACGGGCCCGCCGCTCCGACAAGCCCATCGTGGCCTGCAGATGCGCGACGGCTTCGCGCTTGGCGGCGGGCCCTACCATTTTTTTGAAAGAAGCTCGCGCAGTGCCGACGCTTCCAGCATCTGGTCGGCGAGCAGCTTCTTCAGCTTCGCGTTCTCGTCTTCTAACAGGCTGTTGAAGAAGTCTGACGTATTGCCTTGAGGATGGCCTCGTCGCCGTTGTGGTAGGCGAATGTGATCTCGATCGAGCCGTCGTCGAGCAATTCGGCAT
>NZ_JAMYOX010000101.1:0-2686 GCF_040320025.1 Mesorhizobium sp. M0808 | reverse complement strand
GTGGCGACGCTATATTCGCGGATTGGGCGGCTCGCGCCAATATCCCGTGTATTGCGAGTGTTGACGAGCTCTGCTCTCGTTTGAAGGCCGAGCCGGTGGATTGGATTTTCTCCGTTGCCAATCCGCTTATATTGCCACCGGGCGTGTTTGGGCGAGCGCGACAAGGTGCTTTCAATTTCCACGACGGTCCACTGCCACGGTATGCAGGAACTCACGCGACGTCCTGGGCGCTGCTGGCCCAGGAGAGCGAGTATGCCATCACGTGGCATCGTATCGATGATGGTGTTGATACGGGTGACGTCGTGGTCCATCGCCAAGTGCTGATTGCGCCCACCGATACGGCACTGACCCTGAACCTCAAATGTTATGAGGCCGCTGTCGAGGGATTCCGCGAGCTTCTAACTGGTTTGGCGAAGGGAGAGCTTACCGCCTATCCGCAAGCGCTGGTGAACAGAAGCTATTTTCCAAGACGTCGACGCCCAGATGCGGCAGGCTGTCTGCGATGGGATCGATCCGCGCAAGACCTGTCAGCGATGACGCGTGCCCTAGACTTTGGCCCGTATCATCCCAATCCATTGTGTCTGCCCAAGGCGCTCGTAGGCGATGAGGTTGTCACAGTCAGACGCCTGGAGGTGTTGCCTCGACGCTCGGGCATTCCGGCAGGTTGCCTGCTTGAAATCCACTCCAGCCACTGGCGGGTGGCGACGGGTACGCAGGATGTTGAGGTTTGCTTTGGCAGCTCCGATGGTCAGGCGCTGGACGCGCGAGACCTCGCCAGGCATTCCAATCTGAATGAAGGTGATCGCCTGCCAATTTTGAGCGATGAACAGGCGCAGAGCATAACTGCCGCCCATGAATTGCTGGCGCCTTCAGAGGATTTTTGGCGACAGCGGCTTGAGCAGCTTAGAATATTGCAGTTTCCTTTCCTGTCGTCGTGCGTAGCTGGGGCGCCGCCCAAACGGCAGTCGAGTTCGTGGTTCATTGCAAGTGCGTTGGCTAAGCTGTCGCCAAATGATCGCACGGAATACTTGGTAACGGCTTGGCTGATCTATCTCGCCCGCATCACGGGAGAAACAGAGCTTCAACTGGGATGGACGCCTGCATCGGATAGATCGCAAGCCGGTTTGAAAGCGGTGGAGGTGCTTATCGCCTCTGTCGTGCCGATGGAAGTTACCATTGATCTTGCACATGATTTTGAGGAAATGCGCAAAGCTGTGGCGGGCGAATGCGCTCAGCTGAGGGCGCACGCTAGCTTTGCCCGGGATCTTATCGCGCGCTGCCGGACAGTGCGAGGTGTGGAGGCGCTACGGTCGCACCGGCCCTGGCCGATTGGCATCACGATTACAGCAGATAGCTGTTCTGCCGCTGGCGATCTAGCTTCGAACGCGAGTTCTGAGACAACCCTATCCGGTGATTTGCTGACATTCGAGCTTTGCGCTCTGGATGGGAGCTTTCGATGGCATTTTGATGCAAGTCGATTGGCACCGGAGCAGATCGACCGCATGACGCAGCACTTACAAACATTGTTGCATAGTGTGCTGGCCGATGCAGGCCGGCCAGTGCGCGATCTGGACATCCTGCCGGCTGACGAGCGCACCTACCTGTTGGAGGAGTTGAACCGGACGGCGGCGGCCTATCCGTCGGACATGTGCATCCACGAGCTGTTCGAGGCGCAGGTGCGCCAGGCCCCCGATGCGGTGGCGGTAGTCTATGAGGACGAGCGCCTGAGCTATGGCGAGCTCAATGCCCAGGCCAACCGGCTGGCCCACCATCTGATCGCCTTGGGTGTAAAGCCGGATCAGCCGGTGGCGATCTGCCTGGAGCGCAGCCCGGCGATGGTGCTTGGTGTGCTGGCGATCCTCAAGGCCGGCGGCGCCTATCTGCCGCTCGATCCGGCCTATCCCTGCGCGCGGTTGCGGCAGGTTCTCGATGATGCCGCACCCAAGCTGCTGCTTTGCGACGCGGCCGGCCGCGCTGCGCTCGGCGCCGAGGCGCTGGCCGATGTGAGCGTGGTCGATCTGGAGACGGCGACACCAGCCTGGGCCGAATTGCCCGCCTGCGATCCCGAGCCGCGCGCCATTGGCCTGACCGCGCGCCATCTCGCCTATGTCATCTACACCTCAGGCTCCACCGGAACCCCAAAGGGCGTCATGGTCGAGCATGGAAGTCTGGTCAATCTCGGGTTGGCTCAGATCGGGCTTTTTGGCGTCTGTTCGAATAGCCGTGTTGTGCAGTTCGCCTCCTTCGGCTTTGATGCAAGTGCTTGGGAGCTTGTCATGGCGTTTGGCTCAGGCGCCGCATTACACTTGCCTGCGGACGAGCTCCGCCAGGCGAGTAACAAGCTATCGGATTACCTGCGAAGCGAAGCCATAACCCATGCGACATTACCTCCAGCCTTGCTTCAGGCAAGGAGGGATCCGGGATGTTTGGCATCGCAAGTTCTCATTCTTGCTGGCGAACTGCCGAAAGCTGAACTCGTCCGAAGTCTGGCCTCGGCATCTATCGTCAACGCCTATGGCCCGACCGAAGCAACAGTCTGCGCGACGGTTTGGAGTTGTCCCGATGACTTTGATGGGTCAGTTGTCCCGATCGGGCGCCCGATTGCGAACACGCGGGTGTACCTGCTGGACGGTCATGGCGCGCCCGTGCCGTTCGGGGCGGTGGGTGAGCTTTATATCGGCGGGGC
>NZ_JAMYOX010000100.1:0-2715 GCF_040320025.1 Mesorhizobium sp. M0808 | reverse complement strand
CCCCCGCCCCGCCGATATAGAGCTCGCCCACCGCCCCGAACGGCACCGGCGCACCATGAGCGTCCAGCAGGTAGATCCGCGTGTTCGCAATCGGACGGCCAATGGGAATCGAGGCCAGCCCCCCGACAGCGTCTGATATTGCGAATGTGGCACATCCAACCGTCGCTTCTGTCGGACCATAATGATTGATCAGACGCACGTTCGGAAAACGCTCTTGCCAAAACTGCATGTCTCCCGGGATCAAGGCCTCCCCACCGACCATGAGCGCTCTGGTCGGGGCTGGTCCCTTGTCGGCTTCAAGCCGCTTGTTCAGCAGGCTTAAATGCGAAGGCGTCAGCTTGATTAGATCATAGGTCTGACCATCCTCTAAACCAGCAAGCGCATGTATTTGGGCAATGGGGTTGACAAGACGAAGCTTGGCGCCCGCCAACAAAGGCCCGAACAAGGTCGTAACGCCAGCATCAAAGCTGAACGACAGCAGCATGGGCGAACCGTTGCCGGCTTCTTCGTAATGGCTGCGATCCGACCAATGCAAATAGTTGACCAGACTTCCATGCTCGACCATGACGCCCTTTGGGGTTCCGGTTGAGCCAGAGGTGTAGATCACATAGGCGAGATGGCGCGCGGTGAGGCCAAGGGCGCGCGGCTCGGGATCCGAAGCAGGCAGTTCGGCCCAGACCGGGGTGGCCGTTTCCAGATCGACCACCGTCACATCGACAAGCGCCTCAGGGCCGAGCGCGGCGCGTCCGGCCGCATCGCAAACTAGCAGCCGCGGCGCGGCATCCGCGAGGACCTGCCGCAGCCGCGCGCAGGGATAGGCCGGGTCCAGCGGCAGATAGGCGCCGCCGGCCTTCAGGATCGCCAAGACACCCACCACCATCGCCAGGCTGCGCTCCAGGCAGATCGCCACTGGCTGATCCGGCTTCACCCCGAGCGCGATCAGATGATGGGCCAGCCGGTTGGCCCGGGCGTTGAGTTCGCCATAGGAGAGCGCCTCGTCCTCATGGACCACCGCCACCGCCTCCGGCGCCTGGCGCACCTGTTGCTCGAACAGCTCGTGGATGAAAAGATCCGACGGATAGGCCGCCGCCGTCCGGTTCAGATCCTCCAAAAGGTAGGTCCGCTCCTCGGGCGACAGCAGTTCAATCCGGCCGACCGGCAGCCCGGCATCGGCAACCACAGCGCACAACAGATTCTGCAAATGCTGCGTCATGCGGTCGATCTGCTCCGGTGCCAATCGACTTGCATCAAAGTGCCATCGAAAGCTCCCATCCAGAGCGCAAAGCTCGAATGTCAGCAAATCACCGGATAGGGTTGTCTCAGAACTCGCGTTCGAAGCTAGATCGCCAGCGGCAGAACAACTATCTGCTGTAATCGTGATGCCAAGCGGCCAGGGCCGGTGCGACCGTAGCGCCTCCACACCTCGCAATGTCGGGCAGCGCGCGATAAGATCCCGGGCAAAGCTAGCGTGCGCCCTCAGCTGAGCGAATTCGGCCGCCACCGCTTTGCGCATTTCCTCAAAATCATGTGCAAGATCAATGGTAACTTCCATCGGCACGACAGAGGCGATAAGCACCTCCACCGCTTTCAAACCGGCTTGCGATCTATCCGATGCAGGCGTCCATCCCAGTTGAAGCTCTGTTTCTCCCGCGATACGGGCGAGATAGATCAGCCAAGCCGTTACCAGGTATTCCGTGCGATCATGTGGCGCCAGTTTAGCCAAAGCACTTGGAATGAACCACGAGCTCGACTGCCATCTGTGCGGCGCTTCAGCCACGGACGCCGATAGAAAAGGAAGCTGCAATATTTTAAACTGCTCAAGCCGCTGTCGCCAAAAATCCTCTGAAGGCGCCAGCTTTTCATGGGCGGCAGTTATGCTCCGCGCCTGATCACCGCTCAAAATTGGAAGGCGATAACCTTCATCCAGATTGAAGTTCCTGGCGAGTGCTCGCGCGTCCAGCAGCTGACCATCGGGGCCGCCAAAGCAAACATCAACATCCTGCGCACCCGTCGCCACACGCCAGTGGCCGGAGTGGATTTCAAGCAGGGAACCCGCCGGAAGGCCCGAGCGTCGAGGCAACACCTCCAAGCGCCTGACTATGACAACGTCATCACCCACGAAAGCCTTGGGCAGACACAATCGATTGGGATTATACGGCCCAAAGTCTAGTGCACGGGTCATCGCTGACAAATCTCGCGCGGATCGATCCCATCGCAGACAGCCTGCCGCATCTGGGCGTCGACGTCTCGGAAAATAGCTTCTGTCGACTAGCGCCTGCGGACGAGCAGTAAGCTTTCCCTTCGCCAAGCCAGTTAAAAGCTCGCGGAAGCCCTCGACCGCGGCTTCATGACATCTGAGGTTCAAGCTCAACGCCGTGTCGGTGGGCGCAATTAACACTTGGCGCCTAACCACCAGCTCACCCGCATTAACACCATCATCGATACGATGCCACGTGATGGCATACTCGCTCTCCTGGGCCAGCAGCGCCCAGGACGTCGCGTGAGTTCCTGCATATCGTGGCAGTGGACCGTCGTGGTAATTGAAAGCACCTTGTCGGGCTCGCCCAAACATGTCCGGTGGCAATATAAGCGGATTGGCAACGGAGAAAATGCAATCCACCGGCTCGGCCTTCAAACGAGAGCAGAGCTCGTCAACACTCGCAATACACGGGATATTGGCGCGAGCCGCCCAATCCGCGAATATAGCGTCGCCAC
>NZ_JAMYOX010000099.1:0-2792 GCF_040320025.1 Mesorhizobium sp. M0808 | reverse complement strand
CCCCCGCCCCGCCGATATAGAGCTCGCCCACCGCCCCGAACGGCACCGGCGCACCATGAGCGTCCAGCAGGTAGATCCGCGTGTTCGCAATCGGACGGCCAATATGCGGCACGGCGTTGTCACTGAGAAGTCGTCCCGACGTTGCCACAACGGTGACTTCCGTAGGGCCATAGTTGTTTATCAACTTGAGAGGAGACGGTATCCGGGAAGGAACACGCTGGAGACGATCACCGCCGATCAGCAAATGTCCCAATTTTGGATTTACCAGCTCGTCTTGCAATGCGGTTATAGCCAGCGGTGTGGCTAGAAAGGCGGCGTCCAGTGGTTGATCACGCCACCATTGCAACAGACGCGAGGAATCTCCTGCTGCCGCCCTGGGCGGGAGCAGCAATGTGCTACGATTGCATAATGCGGACCATAGCTCCCAGGTGCTGGCGTCAAAAGCCACTGCAGCCGTGAGTGTGCAGCAGGTTTCTGGTTGCGGACAAAACGTTTGCACATGCCATGCTGTAAGATTGACCACTCCGCGATGCTCGACCATGACGCCCTTGGGCGTCCCGGTGGAGCCCGAGGTGTAGATCACATAAGCGAGATGGCGTGAGGTCAGGCCAAGGGCGCGCGGCTCGGGATCGCAAGCGGGCAGTTCGGCCCAAGCCGGGGTCGCCGTCTCCAGATCGACCACGCTCACATCGACAAGCGCCTCGGGGCCGAGCGCGGCGCGGCCGGCCGCATCGGCCAGCAGCAGCCGCGGCGCCGCATCCTCGACAACCTGCCGCAGCCGCGCGCAGGGATAGGCCGGGTCCAGCGGCAGATAGGCGCCGCCCGCCTTGAGGATCGCCAAGACACCCACCACCATCGCCGGGCTGCGCTCCAGGCAGATCGCCACCGGCTGGTCCGGCCTCACCCCGAGCGCGATCAGATGATGCGCCAGCCGGTTGGCTCGCGCGTTGAGCTCGCCATAGCTCAGGCGCTCGTCCTCATGGACTACCGCCAAAGCCTCCGGCGCCTGGCGCACCTGCGCCTCGAACAGCTCGTGGACGCACCGCTGCGACGGATAGGCCGCCGCCGTCCGGTTCAGATCCTCCAGCAGATAGGTGCGCTCGGCGGCCGGCAGGATATCCAGCTCCCGCACCGGCCTGTCGGGCGCCCGCTCCAGCGCCTCCGCCAATTGCTCGAGCACGTGCTGCATGTAGCCGCAGACCCGATCCGCAGACACCGGCTCCACCACCTGCGCCGTCAGGCCGAGCGCCTCGCCATAATCCTCCACCGACAGGGTCAGCGGATAGTTGGTGCGCTCCTCCCCGCCCAGCCATTCCACCCCGGACAGACCATCATCCGTGCCGGAGCCGGCCATGGCCGCCGGCGTGTTGTGGCGGTAGTTCAACAGCGCGCTGAACAGCGGCGCCGGCGCCGCAACGCCGCTGCAGCGTTGCGCCAGCGCCAGCGAGGCATGCTCGTGCGCCAGCAGCTCGGAAAGCCGCGCATGCGTGGTCCGCACGCTCGCCGCGACCCCGGTTCCGTCCAGGTCAAGCCGCACAGGCAGGGTGTTGATGAACAGGCCCAGCGCCCGGTCGGCGCCCGCACCCGCATGCATGCGGCCGAACAGCACCGTGCCGAACACCACCTGCTCTCGCCCGCTGCTGCGCGCCACCACCTGACCCCAGGCCAGATGGCACAGGCTGGCCAGGCTCACCCCCAGCCGCCGCGCCTGCTCCCGCAGCCGATCGTTGAGCGCCTGCGGCAGCATCCGCCGCGCCTCGCCGACCCCGCTGCCGTCGCCGCGCACCTCGCCCAGCCCGAACGGCATGGTCGGCTCGTCGATGTCCGCCAGCATCGAGCGGAAGAACTCTTCATGCGCCTTGGCATCGACACCCAGCCGTGCCTGCGCCACCAGATTGCGGAACGGCTGCGGTGCCGCAAGCTCATGCGCCTGCCCGCCGAGCACGGCCCGCACCTCGGCATGCATCACTTCCAGCGTCGTGTGATCGCCGATCAGATGGTGCTGCAACTCCAGCAGCAGCCAGCGCCCGCTGCCGGGCTCGCGCGCGATCCCAAACCGCAACAACGGCGCGCGGCCAAGGCCGATGCGGTGCCGGCGCGGATCAAACCGGCGCCTGAGCTCCTCGGCGCCGGAACCGTCACACGCATCCAGCTCGACCTCGGTCACCTCCAGCGGCGCACGCCGCCACACCACCTGGGCCGGGCTCGACAGCCCCTCCCAGACAAAGGCCGTACGCAAAATGTCGTGTCGGTCCACCACCTGCTGAACGGCGCCAAGATAGCGCTCCAACTGGCCGCGCTCGGCAAACGCCATCTGCGAGACCAGCAAATATGGATCGCCCTTCGTCGCCAGCAGATGATGGAACAGGATGCCGTCCTGCAGCGGCGACAACCCATAAATGTCCTGGATGTTGCCGACGCCGCCGGGCACCGTGGCGACGATCCGGTCGATCTCCGGCTGGGCCAGCTCGATGAGCGGCAGCATCTGCGGCGTAATTGCCGTGCTGTGTTCGGTGATCAGGTTGGCAGGCACCGCCACCTCGTGATGGCTGCCCAGGCTTGCGGCAAGATCGGCCAGCACCGGCCTGGCGAACAGGGTGCGCACATCCACCCCCAGCGACAGCCGCCGCAGCCGCTCCATCAGTTGCACCGCCAGGAGCGAGTGGCCGCCCAGTTCGAAGAAGTTGTCGTGGCGCCCGACCCGCTCGACACCGAGAAGCTCCGCCCAGATCTGTGCCAGCGCCGTGACGACCGCGCCGCGCCGGGCCGCCAATGCCCCCCCCCCCAAAGCG
>NZ_JAMYOX010000098.1:0-2940 GCF_040320025.1 Mesorhizobium sp. M0808 | reverse complement strand
ACCCACCGCGTCGCCATCTCCAACAGCCGGTTGATCGCGCTCGACGAGGCGGGCGTCACATTCCGCGTCAAGGACTACCGCCGCAATGGCAGCGAGCGCTACCGGACCATGACGACGCGCTGTTCAGAAATCTACCTCTTGGTTACGGCAAAACGAACCACAAGAGCCCATCGACTAGCCCGGTCGAACGGCTTCAGCCCAAGACATTCCAAACCAGACGGCCGAGTCCGGCTCTTGCTCCAATCAATCAGGCGTCGAGCGTCGCAGTGACGGATTGGCGAGGCAATCCGATAGCGACGATATCGTCCATCGCTTCATCGATGATGCTCGCAATGTTCCGGACAACTGCCTCAAAGTCAGGCTCGCCGGCGCATGCGCCAAAAAAGACAAATGTGATACGTCGTGGACGCAAGTCGGCCTGATGCAACAATTGAACAAGGCGACGTCCGATGATTGGATCATTGCCGTGTCGGTCGTAGGTTCGCTGATAGGCATGCCATAGTGAGGCAAATCCCGGTGGCTCGGGCCAGAGCCGCAGCCCATCATAGTCGTCATCTGACAATATCACCCGTCCGCCCGGTCGCACTGCGCCGGCCATGTTGCGAACAAGCAGCAACGGGTCAGGTAGGTGCTCGAGAACGAACCGCGCATGAGCAACGTCGAACTGTCCAAGCTCGTTGTCGGCTCGTTGTCGGTAAGAAGTGGAGCAAGCACGTCACCCCGCCTCATCTCCAGAAATGCCAAATCCCCATCGGCGTCGGCCTGTCGTAGCGCCTCCGCTATCTGCTCCGGGCTTCGCTCCAAAGCCAAAACCGGAACACCGGTGGCCCGCGCCATCATTCTCGAAAACTGCCCTAACCCAGCACCGAAATCGACCACCCGCTCGCCAACAACCAGCTGTGCAGCGTCGAGACATCGTTGATTAAGACGCTTGTTTAAAGCCGTCAGCCGTTGCTGCTCGGCTTCACTTGATCCATGCGTATAATGCGATGACGACATTCACTGCCCCCAGATCGAATGACCATATCAGCTTCGCATAAGGTCGGACGGCGTCAAGATCAGCGGCTGTGAATTGAACCGTCCCGACCCCGCGCCCGGCACATCTATTGCCGCTTTCGCCTAATTTCGGCGGTGGACACAGCTTTTGGAAAGCAGACCTTGCCGGCACGGCGTTGGAGGTCGAAGCTGCGCATTCTTTCCTGCCCAACGCCGACGTTAGTCGCTCAAACATATTGAGACGATTATGACAACCGATTCCAATTCCCACGGAACATCGGGGCGCCCGTTCAGAACCGCCATGACGAGGCGATGTGCTGGAACACCGCGCCACCTCGCCATGCGGCTTCTTGTAGGAACTTCGAACTTAGTCGGCCCACTTGGCCGGTGCACGGAACTCGATCCCATAGCAGCCTGCAAGTTCCGCCACTTCCGTTATTTAATCAGGAGTGCGCAATTCGCGAGCGGCCGCCTCGACGAAGAATTCCTCCAGCCCGCCAGGTGTTAGGATCGTGAGGTTGCGCCCTGGCCCGGCACTCACGACGCGGAACGTGTGTGGCACGCCGCGGGGTAAGAAGATCGACGTGCCCGCAGGCACTACCATGAACTGACCATCGAGCCAGAATTCGTATTCTCCTTCGATCACATGGATTACCTCGTCCTCATTGTGGTGTACGTGCACCGGCGGACCGGCGCGCGAATGCGACCGAGAGCGCCGAGACGACGCCAGGCATCGGCGCGCCGACACGCGAACACAGCCCAGGATGGCAACGTGCATTCGGGAGATGTCAGGCGTTCAAGATTTTCGCTTCCTTGGCGGCGCTGAGAAATGCCACGCGGGCAATCTCCGGCCCTACACCTTCATGCAGGCGATCGGTGCTTGGATGCGGCGCCCAGTTTCTCCAATGGGCCAATCATAACGCATCAGGTCAGGCCCGCCTTTACGCGTTCGACTCTACCTCCCGCGAAAAAGTACCTGTCGATACATGCGATCTAGCCGTCGCCTTGGGGTCATGGAGCAAAATTCAAAATGCATTGTTAGGTGTAAAGATTAGGAGCGACCTATGCACCCCAGCTTCACCTCGAACGATATGGCTCGCGGCACTCCGACTGCGCCGGCCGCGGAAGGGCTAGCTCCGGCGTTGGCCCGCAACATTGACGCTCTCGTCGAGCGTAGAAGGCGAGAGGCGAAAGCAGCTTCTCTTGAGGAAAGGGCCGCCGCCGCAATCAGCAGATTTGCCGGCAGCATGATCTTCGTCTACATCCATCTCGTTTTCTTTGGCGGCTGGATCGCCTTTAACACTGGTATCGCTCCGACCGTTCAGGCTTGGGATCCTTCTTTAGTCATCTTGGCCATGCTCGCGTCCGTGGAGGCAATATTTCTCTCCACCTTTGTGCTTATCAACCAGAACCGAATGGCCGCTGAAGATGACGCGCGGGCTGATCTCGATCTCCAGGTTAGCCTGCTCAACGAACACGAGACGACCAAGCTGATCAAGATGGTCGAGGAGATTGCCAAGCGTTTAGACATCCAGACGGAAGCAGACGAGGAATTGAAGGAACTGAAGCGCGATGTGGCGCCCGAAGCAGTTCTCGACAAGATCGTGGAGGCAGGAGATCAGCCAACGCTCGGCTGAGCATTAGCGGCTTAGTGGCTAGCGTGGTTGGCCAACTCCTGCCTGCACGGCTGCCCGTCATCCCCGCACCGCAGGATCACACCGCGAAAAACGGCTCGATGTGTGGCCATCCACAGAGCGCTTGCTTTGAGGGCGAAATCGCCATCAATCCAGATGCGACCGGCACGAAAGACTCCGGGCAGCTTTAACAATGCGCTCGACATTGCCGGCCTTGACGATCGCCAGACCGGCGCCAGACGGCGGCGCACTGGCGCTCGGCGGCGTCATCGTGGTGAATTTGAGACGCTGATTCAGCTGCTCCCCGCAA
>NZ_JAMYOX010000097.1:0-3395 GCF_040320025.1 Mesorhizobium sp. M0808 | reverse complement strand
TAGAAATTATGTGGAGCGCCGGATTATGCGGAGTCCGCAGCGGCAATTCCTTGCCGCCTGCGGTATTTGAGCAGCGATCACTCGACATAATCTGCCGATCGGCTGACGGACTTGAGCATGGCCAGCAGCTTATCGGGAGAGCGGAAGCGACCCGACTTGAGCGACGGCGGCGCCATCGCGGCGAGCGCCTCGAGCTTCTCGGTCGGATCGGCCCGCAGGTAGATTTCCGTACTTTGGAGGCTGGCATGACCGAGCCAGAGCGAGACTTTGCGGACATCCCGGGTCGCCTGCAGCGTGTGCATGGCACAGGTGTGGCGCAAGACGTGGGGAGTGACGCGCTTGTCGGCAATGGACGGTTGCTTCCGCGCCGCGGTGGCAACGTGCTTGGCCAGGATATATTCGAATCCGGACCGGGTCATCGCGCGTCCCGTCGCATTGAGAAAGAGCTCGGCGTCGCCACTCGCCGGGCGGACCGCCAGCCAAGCCTTCAATGCCGCTGCGGTCTCCTTCCACAGGGGCAGCACGCGCTCGCGGCGTCCTTTGCCCATGACGTGGATGCTGGCGACCGTCTGGCGGTCGATCTGGTCGATGCGGAGGCTGACGAGTTCGGACACGCGCAGCCCGGCAGCGAAGGCCAGATGCAGCATCGCCCGATCGCGGATGCCGGAGACCTGACGCGGGTCCGGCGCGTCGAGCAGAGCCTGCATCTCGTCGCGGCTGAGATGACTGACGAGGGCCTCGTCGACCTTCTTCATCGGGATCGCCCGGATCCGGCGTGCCTGATCCAGACAGGACGGGAGCCTATACTCGAGGAAGCGGAAGAAGGCTTTGATGGCGGCAAGACGGACGTTGCGGGTGCGCGCCGAGTTGCCGCGTCCTTCCTCCATGTGTTCCAGGAAGGAGAGAATGAGCGACGGATCGAGCTGCTCAATCTCGATGCCGGATGGGGTGGTCCGCAGTCGGGCAGCCGCGAAGCAGAGCAGCAACTGAAAGCTGTAGGCGTAGGCCGCGCAGGTGTGCGGGCTCGCTCGCCTCTCGTGCGGCAGATGCTCGCGCAGGAAGGCGGTGAGATGCGGAGCCAGCGCGGTCATGAGACGGCTCCTTGGTGCAAGGCCTCGCCGGCCGCCGCGATCTGCCTCATCAGGATCGGTGTTGCCTGCAGGTACCAATAGGTGTCGGTGACGTGGGCATGGCCGAGGTAGGTGCTGAGGGCAACGATATGACGGCCGACGGCATCGCGATCGTGCCGGCACTGCTCCAGTGAGCGTACGGCAAAGGTGTGCCGTAGATCATGAATACAGGGGCCCGGTTGGCCGGGGCCTCCTCGCAGGCCGATCGAGCGCGCGAGCTGGAGAAAGTTGGCGATCACGGTACTGTAGGCCGGCGATGCGCCCGCGGCGGAAACGAATAGCGCATTGTTCAAGGTACCGAGCCGGCGGCGTGCAACCAAATACCGGTCCAAAGCGTCGCATGTCGTGCCGTGGAGCGGCAGCAAGCGGCTCTTGTGGAACTTGGTCTGTCGGATGATCAGGCCATCGGCGGTCAGGTCATCGAGCTGAAGCGAGAGGGCTTCGGAAATGCGCATGCCGGTGGCGGCAATCAAGCCGAACAGGGTCTCGTACATTAACGGCCGGATCGAACCTGCCGGCTTCAGGCGGGCAGCCGCCTGCATCAGCGCGGCGATCTCGTCCGCGCTGTAGATATGCGGAATCCGTCGCTCCAACGGGCTGCGGCCCAGAGCGTCAGCGGGCGGGATCTCATGACGCCGATCCTCGGCCGACAGCGCCAGCGCAAAGCGGCGGACCGTCAGGAGTCGGTTGCGGCGCTGCTGTGGCGAAGACGCAAGCCTCGCCCATTCGAGCACGCGGGCAGCTTGGAGATGTCGGTCGTCGTGTCGCTCGGCGAAGGCAACAAAGCTCTTCAACAGCGTGTTCTGGACGCGGAACCTGAAGCCCAGCCTATGCTGCAGTTCCACATAGCGTGCGAGATCCTGGCTCAGCATGACGCACTCCCCGGCCAGGGCTGGGCAACCCGAAGCAACATGTCGACGTCAACCTTTGCGTAGTGGGCGGTGGTGTCGACCGACCGATGGCGCAGCACGGTTCCAATCAGGTCCAGCGTGGCGCCGGCCCGCAGCATGCTGGTTGCTGCCGAATGCCGCAGAAGATGGGCGCCTCGGGACGGAGCGTGGTCGATGCCGGCCCTCGCGAGCGCAAGGCTGACGATGCTCGAGACACTCGCGCTCACCAATGGCCGAAACGGTGCAACGGTCCGCAGGAAAATCTGCTCACAGGCGGCAGGCGGACGGGCGTCTCGCAGATAGTCGATAATCGCGTCGCCAGCGTCCTGGGGCAGCGGAAGCTGGACCTCGCGGCGTCCTTTGCCGCGGACACGCAAGGTTCCCTCGCGCCAGTCAATGTCGTCGAGGCGCATTCCCGAAATGTCGCCGGCGCGCAGGCCGAGACGTGCAAGTGGCAGAAGCACCGCGCGGTCGCGGATGCCCATTGGCGTCGTAACGTCGCACGACGCAATGACCCGCTCAACTTCCGCCGGGGAGATGTAGCGCGGCAAGGCCGACAACCGCCATTGCGGCACCGTCGGGATCGCATGATCAAGCCCCGGCCGGCATAGGCCTTGGGTTGCCAAATATCTGAGGTAGCCCCGCAGCGCCATCGTCATTGTCTTGAGGTAAGCTGGCGAAGTTCGCTTGCCTTCATCCAGGATCGCTTGCCGAATAAGACGGGCATCGTAGTGCCTTGGATCGGGACCCAAAGCCGGAAGCAGCCGCATGACCATTCGGCCATGGCGACCGATTGTGCGCTCAGAAATGCCCCGGTGCCGTCTCAGCCAAATCTGGAATGCAAGGACTTGGTCGTCGTGGGCACGCGGCTCATCCTGCGTCAATGGCGTAACGACCTCGCATTCCGCCAGAAAGCTCACGAACCGCCGCGTCCGGTTCACGTATTTGGCGGACAGGCGATCGGCTCGTCGAACGCCGGGACAGCGGCATCGATGTCGCGCAAAGCGGCGAACCGTATCCTCGTTGATCTCCGCGACAGCGATCTTGGCGCTTTGCAGCCAATGTCCGAAGTGACGAGCCGAGGCTTCGTAGCCTGACACCGTCAGGCGGGTGTGTCCCAGGCTCAACAATCGGCTCGTGAACGCTTCTACGAACGGTCGCAAGGCGCCCGGGTCCATCAATCGCGTGCATTCAAGCAGAACTTCCTTCGACTTTGACAATGTGGTCTCCTCTCGAGGTCAAATGACGTCGAGAGACGACAACAATTATGCCGAGCAAGAAAGCAGATAGAGCGCTCTAACACATTGGAATCAACGGACGAATTGGCCTTGGTTGCTGCGGACTCCGCATAATCCGGCGCTCCACATAATTTCTA
>NZ_JAMYOX010000096.1:0-3540 GCF_040320025.1 Mesorhizobium sp. M0808 | reverse complement strand
CCTGTAGCCATGCTGCCCGTCTCATCCCCAGCCTCCGTTCGCTGAAGATCAAACCGGACAACTCGTCTGCTACCTAACCCGGACAACTCATCTGCTTACGACACAGTTCACGACCGATCTCGTGTTCGGCGAAAAGATCGAATATACTGGATTGGACCGTGCGTTCTTGGCGCATTGTCGGCTCCGGCGGTTGCAGGTTTCCCTTTAGAATCAGTCGCTTGAAACTAAAGTGTACCTGAAACCGCCGGGGTTTGCCCGCACAAATGTTGCGATTCCTCCAGCAATTTCAGCAGTTTACCGTTTGTGGACGGGCACTACTCTAAGCCCGCTTACCGCTACTTCCAGAAAGGCGGCGCGGAAAAATACTCGGCCGTACACAACACACCTTATCGCGCATGCTTCGAGGATTCTGGCCTGACATGCACAGCGCTGAAATTTCCGGCGCTCTGTAGCGCGTGTGACCTGATGTGGCGGACAACCACGACTTGCCGGTGCCGGTCTGGCCGGTGACGATCAAGTTGTCATGCGCCCTCAGCCATTCGCCCTGGGCGAGCGCCATGGTGTTGCGCCGGTCGAGGCCACGCGGCGCGGCAAAATCGATGTCCTCGATCCAGGCTTCGGGAAAGCGCAGCTTGGCTATTCCCGAAATGCGTCCTTGCCGACGCTGCACGGATGAGGTCGTCCCCAGGCGTGCGTTCCCATGGAATCGCGAATACCACCTCGCCCCACAGTCCAACGCGAACATGCGGCGATCCTTGCAATCGACCGCGGAGAGACCGGGAGCCCGGCAGGCGTTACGTCGACCGAAAAAAAGCGGCCATTTACAGCGGCGATTAGAGAACCTCATGGGACCCTCACGAAAGGGAACGTCTTGGCGAGCTCAGGCGCAAAACTTAGTCTATAGCTATCGGTAGTAGACTCCCGCTTTGCCCAACGTTCATCACAGGATCGAGGCTTGCACGCGACTGAAAACCTGCTAGGCGGCCACCGAATACGTAACAGTCAATTCCAAACGCCATTTTCTTGATCGACCGGCTCGGCGGGTGCAGAGCCGTAATCTCTCCGGGTGCGACGTACTCTTGAACGACGTAAGGGTCGCGGGCGGCCCGGTCAATGTGTTCTTCCCACACCTCTGAGGATGTGAGGCGTCCAACCAAGACGTGCTCGCCACGCGTAGCATTTAGAGGGCTTCAGAACAAGATTGGCCCTGTTCTTTCGAAAGTGGCCGATGAGCTCGGTTCGACGCCCTTCGGCGTCAGTTGTTACTCCCGCTCTAACAAGACGGGTCCATGGAATGTGGCGTGCAATAAGCTCGATCTGCTCGGCGTTGAAGTTTGAGCTGAATTGGCCATCGCTGAGCAAAGCAAGGATAGCTTTGTCAGACAATACACACTGTGATATCCACGGGTTTATGGAAATCACCTCTTGACTCGCGCATGCACTTAAGTGATCTATAGCTTCTATTTCGCCTATCACATCTCTAGGGTCAAGCTTATTGTAAACGAGATCGATTACTTCATCACCCGGTCCGATTCCACGATATGTCTTTCTCAGATCGCTAACATCCAGAAGCGTTGCTTTTACACCTGCGTCTCTTAGACCGTTCACGATCCAATCCACTTTATTTGTAAAAGGGTCCGCGAAAGTTGACTACGGCCGCAGTTTTCAGTTCGCGGGCGGCCGCAGAATAATAGGCAGACAGCAGCTCCCGGACGAAGCAGTTCGGATCTTTCGCGAAAGGCTGCTTGCTCACGTCTAGTGACAGGCCATGTGTCAATGGATTGGGTATATCGCTCCAGATTTTTGCGGCGAGGCCGTTCTGAATAACGCCGCCGGGCGATTCGGTATTCGTTTCAATTATCTTGTAATAGCCATCGCTGCCGAAAAGGCCATCCAGCCGGCATATTCTTACAATCGGCCGATATTTTGGGAGGTTAGTGATCAAACGTCGCAAATGTTTGTAAGCTGGAAATAGGGCTTGTGCGTCTTCATTGCAGGAATACAGCTCAGCGGCGACATCAAGGAGCTTGACCACGCCTCAGCGGTAGCGCTGAGGTGATTTGCCAGACCGCAGTCTATCGCAAGGGGCCGGAGACAGACGGGGTACGCACGCCCCTCAAAGTGCATGCCCGCCTCTGCAATCGCGCTGGACAGCTCGTCTTGAGCCTCCCAGATCGAGGCTGGGTCGCAAGTTGCTAGCTCGCAGAGTCGGCGCTCAATTCGTACATCTGCTTCGTTGATTGCTGGCACCGTCGCGATTGTCATGGGCAGATCCTTTCCTGCGGCCTTATGATATTGGAGCTTTGCGCGACCCAGATGGATTCTTGGGCGCAGCTCGAATTTAACTCGACCCGGTGAGCAGTCAGCGGGCCCGGAGCGCGGAAAATCTCATCTTCGTTTGGCGTCGCGTGGCCGGGCCATTTTGTACCCGGTTGGTCGCTTACAGGACTTGAAAGATAGTGGGTTGAGGTTTTTCAGGAACTGCCAAATCTGGTGGCTTGACGCTGCGCGCGATGGCTTCGGAACAGTTCTGCGGTTCATGTCTGCAGAGACTGAAAGTGATCTGCCATTTATTTATCCTGCGGTTTGAGCCTCGGCCGTTTTGACCGCTCCCCAATGCACTCTCGGCAGGCGCTAGGAGTTTTCTGGCCTCTGGCTTTGCGTGCCGATGTCATGAGCCCTGCCGGGATCTTGTTCCCGACCGCGCCGTGTGGTCGTTGTTCATTATGGTCTCTGCGCCAAACAGTCTGCCGTGAACAATGACGCTATGCGTGCGGCCCAGAGTGCCCAGTGCTACATGGTTACTGGCGAGGCCGACTTTGTGCTGATCATAGTCGTTGAGGACGTCGAGGCCTTTGACGTCTTCGTCAAGACAAGTTCGATCCGCGTAACGAAGTGGACCTCGACGCGCTGCGCTGAAGTCAGCATTCCGGGGCGCCTTTTGAAACCGCCATTGCGCGTCCAGCATCAGATTGAGCTTTTTCGCCTAAGCAAATGTGCGATCTAGAGAGCGCAGTCGATCCTGCGTGGGGACGGTGTGAGTTGCCCGACCGCAGGGAAAGTAACCGCTCCGCTGTAAGGAAAAAGAATGGCGACCCCGATAACGCAGACCTTACCTGTTCTTCCATCTGTCGATGAGCGTTACTGTGACCAACGGCGCTACCCCGTCGGGGTCGCTTTTATGGATGGGCAATACCTGCCGATGTCCGAGGCCAAGATCTCCGTGCTGGATTGGGGGCTCCTGCACTCGGATGCCACTTACGACACGGTGCACGTCTGGGATAGCAGATTCTTCCGGCTGGACTTGCATCTTGACCGTTTCTTCGGGGGTATTGAACGGCTGCGAATGAAACTGCCCTATGATCGGGTGGAAATAGAGTCGATTCTGGCGAATTGTGTGGCTTTGTCGGGGCATAAGTCGGCGTACGTGGAAATGATCTGCACGCGCGGTTCATCACCGACATTCAGCCGCGATCCCCGCCAGGCGGAGAACCGCTTCATCGCGTTTGCTGTCCCTTTTGGGTCGGTTGCCAACAAGGA
>NZ_JAMYOX010000095.1:0-3999 GCF_040320025.1 Mesorhizobium sp. M0808 | reverse complement strand
TGTTGACGAACTTCAGGCGAACGGTCTCGCCCTTCCTCACCTTGAGGACGGCCGGCTGGAACAACATTTTTCCATCGTCCTTCTCCGACATCGAGATGTTGATAGTCCGCTTTGCCTTGCTCGCCTCGCCAGGGTTGCCGATCGGCATGGTGGCGGCTTTATCGCCATGGCCTCCGGCGTGGCTTCCACCGGCAAGAGCTGCTCCGGAACTGAGCGCCGTCAAAACGGCCGCTACGATCATACGTTTCATGCTGCACTTTCTCTCATTGTTGAGGTTGCGGGGTTCGGTTCTCATCCCTGTTTGCCGTGACCACCGTGCGCTGCCGGGGCCATGTATTCGGGCCGGACGCGCCGTACCTTGTCGGTGACGTTCGACTTATCGAGGCCGAACACCGTCGGCACGTCGTGATCCACCACGTTGGATCGTGTAATGCGACTTGTGGCCATCGATGCCAGTTTCTCGCTTTTCTGGTATCGAGCTCAACATCCACATGGCGCCGACGGGGTGTCGAGCGACATCTCCGAGGATGCTAGGATCTTGTTTCAAACCGAGGTTCGCGCACTCGCGAGCGAAGGCCGTTGCAAGAACGCTATTGCTCGACGACACCATGCGCCACAACATTTTTCATACATTTTTGTAAGGCTTGCGTATGGCTCGTGGCCACCCGCGGGTGGTTGTCGACCTCGATGCAGATCTCTCAGGAACGGAATAGTGGACGACCCAGGCAACCCCGTGTGCGGCAATCTCCCAGCGCCTCAAGCAGACGCGACAGTCAAACATTCGTTTTCATTGATGTCTGGTTCCGCGCGCGCTCTTTTGCCTTTGAAGCATCATTGGATAATTGGATAGACATGCATCCCCGCAAAGAAACTGTGTCAGCCAGCAGCATGTGCCATTTCATAAGCTGACCTTCCGGACTTTGCTTTTGTCATGGCCACGCATGAGAATCACAAAAATGTAAATCGGAGCGAAGGTGCCCGTGAATTCGACCCGATAGCCTGTTGTTGCTGAGCGTCGGAACGCTCACTTTCGACAAGAGGACTGAACCATGAAACACACTATCGGATATGCATTGATTGTCTTCGCCGCAACGACCGGTGTCGCCAACAGCGGCACGAACTCGACAAGCCCGCGCATCGGCGAGGTCTTGCACGGCCATGGATCGACGGGCGAAACCACGAAATCGGCATCCAACCCCGACATATCTTCCCAAGTGCTCGACAATGGCGATATCGAGAAGACTGATTCCCCCTATAACCGAGTCGAAACTGTGAGCCCCTCATCGTGGCAGGGGGGAGCCCCCGCCAGCGCGCCAGTTGGGCGGGCCGGTAGCAGGACCAACACCGCAGTTCCGCATCTTCCCACGGAGCCAGTGCAGGGCAAACCAGCTGGCAGCGCTGCCGGCTGGTTTGCCCTTTTTATAATTTCGTCTCAAGTGATATGAACATCCGTCTAAGTGACTGACCTCAATTATGGTTACGGGGGAACTCTGTTTCCACAATTAAGCCGGGGCTATTGTCCTTCAGGGAAATTGTCGCGCCATGCATGTCCGATATCGCCTTGACCAGGCTGAGGCCGAGCCCTGTCCCTTCGGTGGTCCGGCTTTTTTCCAGGCGATAGAAGCGTTTGAACACCTTCTGCCGCTCCGCCGCCGGGATGCCCGGTCCGTTGTCGCTGACGATGATTGCACAGCGATTCGCCTGTGTCGTGACACCGATCGCAATCCGGGATCCTCTTTGTGTGTGGCGCATTGCGTTGACGATAAGGTTCACGCACATCTGCTTCAGCAGTTCGGCATCGCCCCATATGAATAAGGCCGTGTTTTGGCTGTCATTGGACAGAACCAGCGAACGCTCGGCGTCTTCCACGATGTGACTATAGATATCGTAGATTTCGGCGACCAATTCCGAAAGGTTCACCCTCGCAAACCGGGAACGGCGTGCGCCGGACTCGATCTGCGAGATGCGCAGCAAGCCCTCGAAGGTGCCGGCTATATGCGAGATTTCGCTCATCGCTTTTTCGATAAGGAATCTCGTGGCCGTTTGGTCTTTGCTTTCGGAAGCGGCCTCAAGCGTTAGAAACAGCCGGCCGACCGGCGTCTTGAGGTCGTGAGCGATGTCGGTCGTTACCTGCGTCATCGCCGCGACACTAGCCTGTAGCTGTGCCAGCGCGACGTTGACCTCAGTTGCCAGCACGTCGATGTCATCGCTGCGCAAGGAGACCGGCAAGCGGGTAGCGAGATCGCCGGCGCCAACGGACTTCATCGCATCCGAGAGTCTAGCGACACGCCGTCTCGTGCGGAACGCCAAAACTGCGCCCGCGCCGAGACCTCCAGCAAGCACGATCGCCGTTCCCCAGCCGAAGCTGATAAGCGCGATGCTGCGCAAGCGATTGGTGTCGTCATAGCTTACGCCGACGGTCAGGTCGTAGCCGTCCAGGTCCTTCCGGTAGAGCCTGAAATTATTGAGCGCCGCCTCGTGGCTTGTCGGTGCGCGTGTGGAAAATCCCGGCGGCACGTTGGAAATGTCAATGTTGCCAGCCAGGAAGTCGCCTTCGGGATCCTTCAGTGTGTATAGCGTCTCCTGTCCCCTGATTGCCGGACCATGGCTTCGGATCATGGCAGCAGCGCCATCGACACCGTTCGCGTCATAAGCGAAAGAAATCTCCCGGAACCGCTCCATCACATGGGAATCCAGCCGCTCGTAAAGGTAGGCGGCGACCATGTTGTAAGCGACGAAATTGGCTCCCAGAAACGAGAGCAGAAACAGGGAGATGTAGAACGCGGCGAGTCGGATGGACGTACTTCTGGCGATACTAGCGTTGGCCATGGATGGAGTAGCCGGTATTGCGTCTATTACGCAGGAGCGGAACATCGAATGGTTTGTCGATCTTCGCCCGCAGTCGGCTGATATGGGTTTCCACCACGGTGCTTTGCGGGTCGAAGTTGAAGTTCCAGATCCGCTCAAGGAGCATGGTCTTCGTCAGTATGCGGCCCTCGTTACGCATGAGGAGTTCAAGCAGCGCGAATTCCCGAGGGAGCAACTCGATCGTCGTTCCGCCGCGGGTGGCGAGGCGGCTGAAGAGATCCAGTTCCAGATCAGCCACCTTCAGCTTTGCCTTTTCGGGGGTGATCGGAGGGCGCCTTTGCAGAGCATTGATCCGAGCCAGGAGTTCGGAGAATGCAAAGGGCTTGATCAAGTAATCGTCCGCACCTGCCTCCAATCCCTCAACTCGATCGTTGACACCGCCCACCGCCGTCAGGAAGATCACTGGGACCTTTCCGCCGGCGCCTCGAAGACCCCGCACGAGCGACAAACCATCGAGGCCTGGCAGCATCCGATCCACAATTGCGACGTCATAGGGCTCGCGCAGTCCGACAAGCAAAGCATCGCGCCCGTCTGTCAGGACATCGACCACATGGCCGGAAGAGCTCAGTCCATTTTCGATGTAACGGCTGATTTGTTCGTCGTCTTCGACTAGAAGAAGTTTCATAATAGCAATCTCTCATCTGGCCTGGCGCGCCAAGCGTTGATGACCTTTTATCCAGTTTGCTTCTGTCAGCGACGCGGACGAAGCGATGTCTCACTGAGGCTTTTCCCGGCGGTTTTTCGGCTCCGCGCCATTAATCGGTGACGCAGCTTTTCCATCAGCCAGGTACTGGGTTTTGATGTCTCAATATCCATAGACTGGATCGAGAACGCGGCTTTGCGAAAGCGCCTCGCAGCTTTCACGAATATTGACCACTTGTAGCGTCATTTGGCGTATCCCTTCATTGTGCCGCAAATCCAGCACAAGGCTGATCCGCGGCGCTCATCACCTCGCAAGCGATCGCGCCGGGATCGCCTGCGAGAGCGGTCAGTTGCGCTTCGGATTGGTTTTCACCCCGCGACGCTGGCCGGGTTACTTGATACCGGTGACCGTGATGCGTCCGTTGACGCGATCGGCTGTGAACTCGATCGCCTGACCCGTTTTGACCTTGTCGAGCAGGCCCTGCTCGG
>NZ_JAMYOX010000094.1:0-5033 GCF_040320025.1 Mesorhizobium sp. M0808 | reverse complement strand
AGCCGGCAATCGAGCCGTCTGGCCGTTCTGCCACGAACGACATTTTGTTGGTGTCTGTCAGTTCCGCCGCAATCCGCTGCAGCGTGTGATCTTCATCCGAAATCCGGGCCGCGGTCTCGGATGCCGAAGCGCCGTTCGAATGCTTCGGAAGCCGCCTGGGCGAGTAGAGTCCGACCTCCGCCGCGACTGATTTCAGTGAAATGCCGCGCGAGAGCAACACGGGCGCCGCATCCAGCCTGGCCGCGTCGACGCGATGGAAGGTCCACTTCATACTGCGTTTGTCGATACGGTCACTTAATGTACCATCGAGCCCGCGCGGTTCGGAACTACGCCAAATCCTCAGCGTGGATTGGGAGGGCAGTCATGGCATCGCAATGTTGGATCAATCTTGGCGCCGATGGCAGGTTCGCGGCGAGCGGAAAATTATCGAGCACGCCCGCCGATGTCGATCACCTGCTAGGCGATGCGTTGGGCGACGCCTCACAGCTCGTACTCTACTTTCATGGGGGGCTGGTAAACGAGGCGTCCGGGCTCATAAGCGCGGAACGGATGTCGGGTAATTACGGATCGACGGCAGCCTCGGTAGGGATTATTTGGGAGACGGGTCTTGCCGAAACGTTCCGCGATAACCTTCTGTCAATCACGGAAACCAAGGTCTTCAAGAAGGCGCTTTCTTGGGTGCTAGCCAAGGCAGGTGTCGGCGATGACGGCGGAGCCAAGGGCATAGGTGGTGGCCCACTCGCTGCCGCAGAAATCGAAGCCATGCTTGAGACACCGGAGGGTGCAAGGGCGCTTGATGGCGCACTTGCAGCCCAGGCCGATGCCGCCCAATTGGCCGCGAGTGCAAAAAGCAGCGGACTTGATGACCTCGACGCGGAGGCGATCGCTAGCGACCTTGAATATGATTTTGCGGCCGACCCTTCGTTACCTGATCTGATCGATTTGGCAGTGCTTGGGTCTGATCCGATTCGCCGCAAACTGGACCTCGAGGACGGTGCGAGAGGCGCGACTATTACTGGCGTTGCTTTGTTCATCGGTAAGGTCGTCGTTGCCGTGATCCGCCGCTACCGCAGCGAGACGGCGCATGATGTTCTTCCAACCGCAGTGGAGGAGTTGCTGCGCGCTGCCTATCTTGGCGACGTTGGAAAGTTCGCCTGGGACGCAATGAAGGCAAAAGCGCAGCGGATGTGGACCGACGATGGGGCAACGCCCGGCGTGAACGGCCACGGTGGGGGATATATGCTGCGGCGGCTCGAAGCGCTGCAGGCGGCCCGGCCGGAAATGATCATCGATGTCGTGGGCCACAGCGCTGGATCGATCGCTATCTGTGAGATGCTGGCAGCGATCGAAGCTGACCGGCGCACAATCCGGTTGCGCAATATCCTTTTCCTGGCGCCCGCCGTCCGTCTGGACCTTTTCGCCCGTTGGATTCCTCGCGGGCCGCAGATTTTCAAACGCTTCCGAATGTTCACGATGACCGATGCCGCGGAAAAGCAGGATCGTATCGCCGGCCCGATCTATCCTCGATCGCTCCTCTACATGGTCTCTGGTTGCTTCGAGGATCGCCCCGATGCGGCCATTGTCGGCATGGATCGTTACCTTCGACGCGCGGCGACCTCAGCCGGACGTGACTATGACGATGTGCGCCTTTGGTTGCAGGAGGGTAACCGGCTTGCTTATTCTCCAAGCCCCGCCCGTACCGCGCAGGGCCTCCAAACGAATTCCCTTCACCACGGCAGTTTCGACGACGATCCGGCTACCCTTGCTAGCCTCCGCTTCATAGTGGGAGCAACACCATGACCCACGCACCGGACGACTATGCCTTGGTTATTGGCGTCAACGATTATCCGGAGTGGAACAAGGGCGCGAAATCGCTCAAGGGTTCGGTCAAGGACGCGACTGATTTTCGCGATTGGCTAATTCATAAGGACGGCGGCGGCCTCGCGCCGGAGAATGCAAAGCTCGTCGTTTCGACTGTTGAGCCACTAGGCCCGCGGCAATGGATGATCGACGATGCCTTTCGCGCGATCCGTAATCAGTCCGAGGGAAAGTTGCGGCGGCGCTTTTATTTTTATTTCACTGGGCACGGCCATAGCCGTGCCGGTTCGTGGCAGCAACAGTCGCTCTGTCTCGCGAACTGGTCACCACTCGATGCTGGCGCTGCTCTTCATTTGGAAAGCTACATAAAGGCCTCGATTGGCTGTTTGAAATTTTCAGAAAGCGTCTTTTTTCTCGACTGCTGCCGCGTTCGAGCCGTGGTTCCGCTGGGGCAGCAAAGCGAGTTGGAGTGCGGGGACCCGGACGCAAGACACCGCTATTCCGCGATTCTCTTTGGGAGCGATCAGTACGAGCCCACATTTGAAGGAGAGGTCAATGAGGAGATTCGGGGTTACTTTACCGCCGGTCTGCTGACAGTGCTCAAACAGGGGACGATCGAACTTAGCGACCTCCTCGACCGACTGAGGATCATAGTCCCGGATCTTGCAAGACCCAAAGAGCAGACAGTTCGAGCAGTCCCCGCAGACACAAAGATTTATCTTGGTCCTCCAGATCGCAAACCACTGCTGGAGAAATATGCTGACGGCGGGAAAGGAGTCGGCACGCAGGTTTCAATCTCGGTGAAGAGCAACCTGACCGGCAGCAACACTGAGCAGGACGCGCCCACACCCCGGCCCGGCGACATTAGCATAATTCGCGACGATTTTCTTATCGCTCGCGGCGTTGGTTCTGTCAGCAAGCAGCTTATTCCGGGACATTATCAGGTCCGCATTGATCATGCGGAGGCATCTATCACTTACGACATTGATGTGGGCGATCAACCGGTTGAGCAGCAGTTCGACCTTCCCCGACGCGCTTCTGCGACTCTGCTATCCAGCACAATAGACAAGCACGAGTGGCTGACCGATCCGGTAGTCGATGCAAGCAAATGGGATGCTTCGCAGGGCGGCCAGGCTATTTTCGTTTCTGTGCGTTCGCGGCAGCCGGGCGATGCGACGCCGATGGCAAGATCGCTATCGCTGTCGCTAAACAACCGAGGCAAGAATATCGCCATCTACGAGGGAAACTCACTGCATCTCGTGGAGCCGGGGACCTCTGACCTGCTTTACTTTGGCTCTGAAGGAGACATTTCAATCCTGCCGATCCCCATCGCGAAAGGGTGGGACACACACGTATTTATTCTGACTTATGAGGGTCGCCCCCAGCTTCCGACCGCTTCTATATCTATGCGGCCTTCTGGGGTCGGCTTCGATCCGTCCGATGCGTTGATTGATGCCTACGAACGGGGCATTGCAGACCTTGTGACCGGCGGCCCTGGACCTGACCCTGAAACTCTCGACTATTTGCTCTGGGGCAAATATCGAAACCCACTGTTCGGCTTGCTAGGCGCGCACTTTTTGATTCGCAAGCTTCGACGCGATCCCAAACCGGATCCCAACGATCTCCAACGTCTCGCGATCGTGGTCGAAAATTTGGGTGAGCTGCTTGGTGCGGATGCGCCCGACGTCGTTGCTCTGCGCCTTTGGAGGCAACTGATCTCCAAAGAGTGGCCGAGGGAACCTTTAGCTGGGCACTTGCCGCTGTTCAATGTCGGTTTCCAAGCTTTCATAGAGGCGACGGCATCGTCTGACGCAGCGATGGACAGCAGGCTCGACGACGTCGCGCTTGGCCTCGACGGGAATTCGCCATGGACGTTGTGGCGGCCTGCAAGGACCAGCAGCGTGTCCGCGAGTTGGAGCCTCTATCCGACACCACACACTACGTTCCATTTGGAAAGCGAATCGATTGGCAGGCTGAAAGCGATCGAGAAACTGTGGCGCAGAGATGGCTTTGTAGTGGAATCGACGCAGGCTGGCAGCTTGCGCAAGCTTCGGGCAATACGCCCGGAAGGTCACCGTCCCCGAAATTTCGATGCCGCCAGTCAGGCCAACACAATTCTCAGCATTCCTGACTGGGTGGTGAGTTACATGCGTGAGGCAGTTAAACAGAGCACGCGAACAGGCGGTGCGCTTGATCTTAGCCGGCTAGTCCGTCGCACTATGTTGCCGATGAATGTCCTCGTGGCAGCGAAGTCTCTGGCGGAACAGTCTGAAGACGACGGTGGGGTGGTGGAGCCTATTCGAAGCTTCGGCACCGCCCCGCCTGTCGATTAGGAGGAAGCTTCTCCGCACTGGTTATGCCACGACATTTTCGTGAGGAAACAGAAAAGATCACGCCGACAAGGATGAGGATGACGGCGAAATGTCTGCCTGAGCCGCATGAGTGCTGATCGCCCATCGCGAGCGCTTGTGGCGCCGGCTCAGCGAAATCCGGCTTGCTCCGAAATTTTGCTACAGACTTGCACGCACCCGGCCCCCGCATGAGACAACCGTTTTGGGGGAACGGGCGGCATCGATCTAAACCACGAAGCCCCCCATTAACCAAACTGCGGCACCAGCGAACAAAAAAAGCGGCCAACCGCGCAAGAGCTTGGCATTCCGGGGCAAGTCGCTGCGGGACAGTTGACTACACGGCTGTTAGCACCAAACGTACAGGAACCGGCGTCACACCAAGCAAAGCGCGAGGTTGTGAGCCAACCCTTGCTCTGGTTTTAGCTCTGGTTTTAGCTCTGGTTTTAGCTCTTATTAAACAGCTAAGTCATTGAAATCATTAGCATCCTATTGCCAGCGAAGGTCTCCCTCTCCGCCACTTCGGAGTTGTGTGCGTCAAGTTCTGCAAAATGGCGTGGCATTGCGGTGACGTCGGCGTGTCCGCCGCGCAGCTCCCGTGTTTAGCGGAGCGGCGGACACATGACGGTGCTCAGGCGGCCAAGGCCCTCAGGCTCTCCTTCTTGTGCTCGCGCAGATGATCCATGTTGAGATAGCGGGTCGCCTCGAGCCAGTTCTCGTGGATCTCCACCGCCAATGCCCGAACCAGCCGCAGACAGCTCCGGGGGTTGGGGAAGATGCGAACGACCAGGGTGCGCCGCTTGATCTCCTGGTTCAGCCGCTCCAGCATGTTCGTCGACTTCATGTGCTTGTGGTGAGCTAGCGGCA
>NZ_JAMYOX010000093.1:0-6273 GCF_040320025.1 Mesorhizobium sp. M0808 | reverse complement strand
TCCAAAGTCCAAAGCCCCAGGACCCATCACCTTCCGACACGGATTGCAGCACTTCCTGTCCATCGCCCATGGATGGGCGCTTCGAAATGTGTGAATCGCCTAGCGTGAAGGACGGGGAGAGGGGTCGCCAGCGTTGCGGCTAGTCCCTTCTCCCCGTTGACAATTGACGGCCTCTACCCGGCCTGGCGCAATCACCCTGCGTCGCAGAGGCGCGTTTCGACCATTTCGCACAAATGGTGGTAGAGGCACAAATGCCCCTGCTGGATGATCGGCGTCGAGGTCGAGGGTACGTTGAGCAGGATGTCGGAGAGCGGCTTCAGCTTGCCGCCGGTGTCGCCGGTCAGGCTGACCACCGTCATGCCCATCATGCGCGCCTGTTGGGCGGCGGCGAGGATGCTTGGCGAATTGCCGCTGGTCGAGATGGCGAGCAGCACGGCGCCCGCCGAACCATGCGCCTCGACCTGGCGCGCAAACACCGTGTCGAAGCCGTAATCATTGCCCCAGGCGGTCAGCACCGCCGCGTTGGCCGGCAGCGCGATGACGTTGTAGGCCTTGCGCTCCCTGAGGAAGCGGCCGACCAGCTCGCCGGCGATATGGATGGCGTCGCTGGCCGAACCGCCATTGCCTGCTATCAGCAGCGCCTTGCCCTGCGAAAGCGCGGCGACGACGGCGCTGACCGCCCGCTCCATCTCGCTGGTCAGGTCGCGCTCGACCATCGCCGAAATCGCGGCCGCCGAGCGGGCCAGGTAATCGTTCAGTTCGGACATGAAACCCTCAGTTCCCGGCGCGCAACCTGCCGATAGTGCCGGTCGTGCTCTTGCCGGCGACGAGGTCGACCAGCACGACGCGCCCGCCGGCCTTCTGCACGACATCGGCGCCAACCACCTGATCGACCGTATAGTCGGCACCCTTGACCAGTATGTCGGGGCTCAGCGCCTCGATCAGCGAAAGCGGCGTATCCTCCTCGAAGATGACGACGGCGTCGACCGAGGCAAGTGCTGCCAGCACGCAGGCCCGGTCATGCTGGTCGTTGACCGGGCGCCCCGGCCCTTTCAGCCGGCGCACCGAGGCATCGCTGTTGAGGCCGAGCACCAGCCGATCGCACTGGCTGCGGGCCGCATGCAACAGGCTGACATGGCCGGCATGCAGGATATCGAAACAGCCATTGGTGAAGCCGACGCTCAAGCCCTCGTCTTTCCAGCCCGCCACCAGCCGCGCGGCGGCGGCGGCATCGAGGATCGCATCCAAGTGGGCGACCGGACCATGCGAGCGAAACAGCGCACCGGTGAGTTCCTCGATCGTCAGCCGCGCCGTGCCGCGCTTGCCGACGACAACGCCGCCGGCGGCGTTGGCGATCGATCCGGCCATGACGCGGTCGGCGCCTGCTGCAAGTCCCAGTGCAAACGTCGCGATCACCGTGTCGCCGGCGCCCGAAACGTCGAACACTTCGCGCGCCTGCGTGGCGATATGGCGGGCGTCGTCCGCACCGATGACGCTCATGCCCTTTTCGCTGCGCGTCGCGACGACGAAATCGAAACCGTGCGCCGAAATCAGCTGGCGCGCCGCCGCCTCGATTTCGTCGTCGGCAAACACTGCGCGGCCGACCGCCTCGCCGAGTTCCTTGCGGTTGGGCGTGATTGCCGTCGCGCCGGCATAACGCGCATAGTCGCGGCCCTTCGGGTCGACCAGCACCGGCTTGCCCGCTTCCCGACAGATCGAGATCAGCTCGCCGGCGGCGCCGTCGAGCAGCACGCCCTTGCCATAGTCGGACAGGATGACGATGTCGGCGCGCGCCAGCGCTTCGCGAAAATGCCCGACCAATGTCGCGCGCTCGGCATCGCCCAGCGGCTTGATTTCCTCTTCGTCGAAACGCAGCACCTGCTGGTTGAGCGCGCTGAATCGGCTTTTGGACGACGTCATGCGATCGGCATCCTGCGCCAGCCCGCCGGTGTCGACGCCAAATTCGCCGAGCATGCGCATGAGGTTCTTGCCGGCCTTGTCAGCGCCGATCACCGAGACCGGTATGACGGCAGCGCCGAGCGAAACGATGTTGGCGACGACATTACCGGCGCCGCCCATCGCCAGCGTTTCGCCGCGCCCGTGCAGCACGGGGATCGGCGCTTCCGGCGAAATGCGCTCGATCACGCCGTTGACGAAACGGTCGAGGATGAAATCGCCGACCACCAGCACAGTGGCGCTGCCGAAGCGCGAGATGGCGCGGTGAAGGGGTTCGGGAGAGGGCAGCTTGATCATGTCAACGCGTGGGAGGGCCGATTTTCGGTGACGGGAAATTCGATGGGCAGGGCCGGCCGTTCATGGCGATGCCGATATACCGCAATTTCAGCCGACGCAACGGCAGGCCTTCGACCGATCGCCGCGGCGAGACAGTGCGTCAGCTTTTCTGCAACGCGACATGCACGCCCAGTCCGACAAGCACCGCACCGCCGGCGCGCCGCATCAGGCGCTGCGCCCGGCTCGACTGCCGCAGCCTGGCGATCACCGCGCCGGCCAGTATCACGCAAACAATGTCGGCCGACGAGAACATCAAATTGACGATCGTTCCAAGCACGACGAACTGCAGCCAGACCGGAAACGCTGCCGAGGCATCGATGAATTGCGGCAGGAACGCCATGAAGAAAATCGCCGTTTTCGGGTTGAGCACCTCGACGGCAACGCTCTCCAAAAACGCGCGGCGGGCGGATTTCGGCTGAATTCCCGGCAAGACAACGTCGCCTTGCGCCTTGGCGCGAAACAAAGAAACACCGAGCCAGACCAGATACAGCGCACCGACCAGCTTGACCGCCATGTAAAGCACCGGCACGGCATGGAAAAGCACCGACAGGCCGACAGCGGCGGCGAAGACATGAACGTAGCCGCCGAGATGGATGCCGAGCGCCGCCATCAGCCCGGACCAGCGGCCGCGCGCCATGGTTTGCGCGGCGGCATAGAGCATGGCGGGACCGGGGATATAGGCGAAGATCGCCGTGGTGGCGAAAAAGGCGACAAGCAGTTCGGTTGACGGCATTACCTTGCTCCTGTCACGCTTCGCCGGTGGTCACCGACTGAAGCGAGAGCTTTGCGGCGGCACTGTGGCGCTCATCCGGCCGCCCCGCCACCTGCTTTGTCGACAGCCCGGCCCGCCTCCCCTATAAGGCCAGAATCCCACAAGGGCTACAACCGGCACAAGGTACCAGAGGCTTTCATGATCATCGTCACGGGCGGCGCCGGCATGATCGGTTCCAACATCGTCGCCGCGCTCAACGCCGAGGGTTTCAGCGACATCCTCGTCGTCGACGACCTCACCGACGGCCACAAGATCGCCAACCTCGCCGATCTCGAGATCGCCGATTATCTCGACAAGGACGATTTTCTGGCGCGGATGGAGGCCGGCGACCTCGGCCGCATCGAGGCCGTCTTCCACCAGGGCGCCTGCTCGACCACCACCGAATGGAACGGCAAGTTCATGATGGAGGTCAACTACGCCTATTCGAAGCGCCTGCTGCACGCCTGCCTGGCCCTGCGCTTGCCCTTCCTCTATGCCTCGTCCGCTTCCGTCTATGGCAGCGGCGCCGAGTTCCGCGAGGAGCCGCAATACGAGCGCCCACTGAACGTCTATGCCTATTCGAAAAAACTGTTCGACGACTATGTCCGCCGCACTGTCTTCGATACCGACCACTCGCCGGTGGCGGGCCTGCGTTATTTCAACGTCTACGGACCGCGCGAGGCGCATAAGGGCGCCATGGCCTCGGTCGCCTTCCATCTGTTCAACCAGGTCGAGCAAGGCCAGAACCCGAAACTGTTCGGCGCCCATGGTGGTTTCGGGCCCGGCGAACAGAGCCGCGATTTCATCCATGTCGGCGATGTCGCCGACGTCAATCTGTGGCTGTGGAAACGCGGCTCGAGCGGCATCTTCAACTGCGGCACAGGCAAGGCCCAGCCGTTCCGCGCCATTGCCGAGACGGTGATCGATACGCTCGGCAAGGGCCAGATCGAATTCATCGAGTTTCCCGACCACCTCAAGGGCAGCTACCAGAGCTTTACGCAAGCTGATATGTCCCGCTTGCGCGCAGCCGGTTACAACGGCCAGTTCCGCACAGTGGAAACCGGCGTCAGAGATTATGTCGAATGGCTGAAAGCCCAACGATCCTCGTGATCGGCCCACGCTGGGTGGGCGACATGGTCATGGCGCAGTGCCTGTTCCAGGCGCTGAAGGAGCTTCATCCCAACGCCGCCATCGACGTGCTGGCGCCGGCGTGGGCAGCACCCCTGGTCAAGCGCATGCCCGAAATCCGCCAGCAGATCGACCTGCCGCTGCAATCCGGCGCGTTCGAATTCCGCGTCCGAAGGCGCTTCGGCCGCCTGCTGCGCGGCCGCTACGACATGGCCTTTGTCCTGCCGGGAAGCTGGAAGTCGGCGCTGATCCCGTTCTTTGCCGGCATTCCGCGCCGCGTCGGCCATCTCAAGGAAATGCGCTATGGGCTTCTGACCGACATCGTGCCCTTGCCCGATCGCCTGAAACGGCGCACCGCGCAGGCCTATTTCAGCCTTGCCCGGGGCGGCGCGTTCCAGGCGCCGAAGCTTGCCGTCGATCAAGCCAACCAGGCAGCATTGTTCGGCCGTTTCGGGCTGACGGCGGGGAAATTCGTGGCACTCATGCCCGGCGCCGAATTCGGCCCGGCCAAGCGCTGGCCGAGCGAACACTATGCCGGCCTTGCCCGTGAGATGATGGCGAAAGGGTTTGGCGTCGCGCTGTTCGGATCGAAGAACGACGCTGAGGTGACGGCTGAAATCGCCGCGCTGGCGCCGGGCACGGTCGATCTTGCCGGCCAGACGCGGCTCGAGGATGCCATCGACCTGATCGCGGCGGCGAGGCTCGCCGTCTCCAACGACAGCGGGCTGATGCATGTCGCCGCCGCCGTCGGCACGCCGGTAGTCGCCGTCTACGGCTCGACCTCGCCGCAGAACACGCCGCCGCTCGCCGAGCGCCGCGAACTGGTCTGGCTCGGCCTGTCCTGTTCGCCCTGCCACAAAAAAATCTGCCCGCTCGGTCATCTCAACTGCCTGAAGACGCTGGAGGTCGAACGCGTCGTGGCGGCGGCGGAGCGGCTGCTGGAAATGCCGGCCGCCGCATGAAAGTGCTGATCGTCAAGACATCGTCCATGGGCGACGTCATCCACACCTTCCCGGCGATCGAGGACGCGCGCCGCGCTCGGCCGGATATCTCCTTCGACTGGTGTGTCGAAGAGGCATTTGCCGGCATCGTGGCGCTGCATCCAGCCATCCAAACCATCCACAGCGTGGCGATCCGGCGCTGGCGCAGGAAGCTGCTTCAGCCCGGCACATGGCGGGAAGTGATCGGCTTGCGCCGCGCCTTGCGCGATTGCCGCTACGACCTCGTTCTCGATGCGCAAGGCTTGCTGAAATCGGCGCTGGTGGCGCGGCTGGCGGCAGCGCCGATCGCCGGTTTCGACCGTTCGAGCGCCCGCGAGCCTTCGGCGAGCCTGTTTTATGGCCATCGCTACGCCGTGCCGCGCGGCCTGCATGCCATCGAGCGCACGAGATGGCTGTTCGGGCTGGCGCTCGGCTACGAGCTGGATTTTTCCAGGCTTGAATCGGGCATCGTGCCGCCAGCCGGAAGATCGACTTTTGCCGGTGAAAAGACCGCCTTCCTGCTGCACGGCACCAGCCGCGAGGACAAGAAATGGCCGGTCGCGGACTGGATCGAAACCGCTCGCCTGCTGGTGGACAAGGGAATAACGCCGGTCACCACCTGGTCGAACGATCGGGAACAGGCGGTTGCCGAGGCGATCGCCCGTGCCATTTCGCAAACCGTGGTGGTTCCCAGGTCGCCGCTAGCCGAGATCGCCGCCGTCATCGGCGGCTCGGCGCTGGTCATCGGCGCCGACACCGGCCTGACCCATCTCGCCAGCGCTTTCGGCCTGCCGACGGTGGCGATATTCCTCGCTACCGAGCCTGGCCTGACCGGCCCGCGCGGGCCGTTCTCATCGACGCTGCTGGCCAGGCCCGGCCACAGCGTCACGCCGCCGGAGGTGATGGCGGAAGCCGAAAGGCTTGTGGAGCGCCAGACGCTTGGTCAGGCCGGTGGCCGCTGATTTGCTCAATCAATTCAATCAGAAAGGTCAGCGCTGCCCCTTCCCTTCTCCCCTTGTGAGGGCTTTGCACGGGAAGCGAAATCCTGGTTGGTGAGTTAATGGGGCTTTTTTGAAGGCCGGGAAAGCAGTTTTCGACGGCTTGGTATGGCATCGACCGGCA
>NZ_JAMYOX010000092.1:0-7126 GCF_040320025.1 Mesorhizobium sp. M0808 | reverse complement strand
CTCCCCGCCCGAACGTGGATGAAAGGCGTAACGGACAATCTTCTTTGCCTCGCCATCCTGATAACGGGCATTATGAGCCCAGTCCGACCGGCACAGGCAAGAGTTGGATCGCCTGCGCGCTCGGCCATAAGGCCTGCCGCGACAATCGATCGGTGCTCTATCATCGCGTGCCGCGCCTGTTCGAGGATTTGGCGCTCGCTCGTCTCGATGGCCGCTTCCCACGCCTCATTGACAAGCTCACCCGCGCGCAACTGCTCATCCTGGATGACTTCGGAACCCACTCCCTCACCGACCAACAGCGCTTCCATCTGTTCGAAATCGTCGAGGAACGCTATCGCCGCAAATCCACCCTGATCACCGCCCAGGTCCCGGTGGCCAGATGGCATGACTTGATCGCAGACCCCACCGTCGCCGACGCCATTCTCGATCGGATCGTGCACAACGCCCACCGCATCGTGCTCCAGGGCGACAGCATGCGAAAGCAAAAGGCAGCGCCCCTCTTGACCGGCGCCGAAAACGGCGAAATCAATCATCCATGAACGCAACAAGGCACCCGAGGACCGTCGCCGCCAAACTGTCCCGACATTAGCGAAATCGCTGGAGTGCACCCCTATTGTGAGACAGAGAAATTGCGAGACAATTTCATGCTCGTGAGTTCAAATGCGGCATTGTCCGATGGTGTCGATAAGGTCTTTTCGTATTCTTCCGGGGTGAGATAGTCGAGTGCTGAATGCAGCCGTTGCCGATTGTAGACATCTTCAATGAAGCTCGCGATACGTCGCCGCGCATCTGGTGCATCGCGATAGGCCAATCCTGCGACTTCTTCCTGCTTCAAGGTTTTCATGAAGCTTTCCGAGCGTGCGTTATCATAAGGGTTCCCCACCCGGCTCATGCTCGGCTGGATCCCATGCCCATGGAGGATATCAGAATAGCTGGTGCAAGCGTATTGAACTCCTCTGTCCGAATGATGGATCAAACTGCCGGGAACCGGAACACGTGCGGAGATCGCCATTTTTAGGGCATCGACAGCAAGGCTGGCCCGCAAGTGGAGTTCGAGCGCTCATCCGATGACCTTGCGACTGAATGCATCGAGCACAACCGCCAGATAGGCGAACTGCTCGGCAAGGTGCAAATACGTGATGTCGGCGACCCAAAGCTGGTTGACGCCTGTCAGTTCCATGCCTCTGGCAAGGTTCGGCACCACCCGCCAGCTGTGCCGGGAATCCGTAGTGCGCGGCACAAATGGCCGAGTGCGCAAACATAAGAGATTATCCTCCCCCATTACCCACAACACCCGTTTGTGGTTTACCTGCCAACCCTCGCGGCCAAGAAGGGCGCCGATCCGGCGATAGCCATAGTGCCGGTTGGCCAAGGCCAGCCTTTGAATAACCACTCGCAGACCAGTTTCTTCCTGACGCGGCGCCGACTGTCGCCAGTGCCGGTAGTATCCAGCCCTGCTGACACCGGTGAGACGGCACATCTGTTCAATTCCTGGAGAGCCTTGCGGCACATGGGCTGTCATTTTTTGAATGACTTCGAAGACGCTGCACCGCCAGGTGCGTCTTTCTGCTGTTGACTGCCCCTGACATGCCGCAAGGCTTCTTGAAAAAAAAAGTTCAACCTGTTGCTGCCCAATCTTGCATTCAAGTTCGACAAGCGGCGACGGGCTTTTGTCAGCCCATCGGCACGACGCTGTTCAGCCGACAGTGCAAAACCTGCCTCCAAGGCTTGCCGATCTGGTGGTGCCTCGGGAGGCCGCTTCTTTGGACGCCCCTGTCGGCTCGGCGTTAGATTGCCACACACCCGCAACTGTTCACGCCAGGAATATAAGCGCTGGCGGTGAATACCCAGTTCATCCGCCAGCCGGCTGACGTTCTCCCCCCTTTGCATCCGTAGGAGCATGGAGAGTTTCTCTTCTTCGCTAAATCTCGGCTTTCTTCCAACCATTTCCAGTCCCTGCAATCCAGAAACTGTCCGCTATTTATTTGTCTCAGTCGAGGGGTGCACTCCATCGCTGTCCGGGAATTAGCGGAACCCCTGTCCGGCTTTTGCGAAATGCGCACCTCGATGCCTTTTTCCTCAGTCGTCCGCGTCTGCGGCCACGAAGCTTCAACCAACTGGTAGGAATCGTCGGCCGGCTGTTCGAGTGGATGGTCGAACACGACGTTATCGATCGCTCCCCCGTCACGATAAAGCCGCGCCGCCGAGGTAATCCAAGACCGCCCTGCATCCTGGATCTGCGGACTGTCCAACAACTCGTCGATCGCGCCGCCGAACTCGCGGATCGGAACAACGCTCCGCTTCGCGGTCCCGCCTATGCCACCATCTTCAGCCTGCTGTTCGGGCTTGGTCTGCGCGTTGGCGAGGTTGCGCGCCTGTGCTGGCGGGATGTCGATCGCAATCGTGACGTCCTCACCATCCGCGAGACGAAGTTTTCCAAGTCGAGGCTCATTCCCATGGGACCGCAACTGGCACAGCGACTCTATGCGTTCATGGCGTTGCGATCGCAGCACCTGGTTTCGGTTGCGGCCGACACACCGCTGTTTTCTTTCATGAAAGGTCGGCCTGTGAACCCGGGCACGATCAGCATCATCTTCCGCTCGCTGGCCGATCAGCTGGACATCGCGATCCCGCCAGGAGGAACGCCGGCTCACGTGCATGATCTACGGCATAACTCCGAGTGCCGGATTATTCCGAGTGGCGGCCGGGAAGCCAAAGAGTGCGGGCGATCTGTGGCTGTTGGGTCGGCATAATCAGAGGCTCTTCAGGAATGCAAGGAGATGGTCGTCGGGCTTGTAGCGGCCCAACCGGATGTCGGCCGTGTCGTCGAGAACGCTTGGATCAACAGGCTGCGGGGCACATAACCGGGCTGGGAACAAAACTGCGATTACGTGCCCGGGCACGTAATCGCAGACCACGAACTTCGGCACGCCGCCCAGAAAAGCGAAGAGGTTCGTGTGCACGCCGATCCAGTCGGACAGGCTCTCGCTCGGGCACGCCTCGGCATAAGTGTAGTTCGAGGCGCCCATCGCCGCGACGAACAGCTTCATGGCGTGCGCTTCGCCGGTGATGGGATCGAAGATGTCGATGGTGTCGCCGGCGAAATCGACGAACACCTTCTCGCCGCCCAGGTGGGTCTGGCGCATCGTCGGGTGCGCGCGCTCTTTCCAGGCCTCGAAGGTCGTGCAAAACCACGTATAGCCAAACCCGTCGGGATTGGCGGCACGATACTCCTCCCACAGCAGCACCCGCGTTACGCCGCGGCGGCGCAACTCCTTCTCCACATAGCTCCAATCGGGCACCGGCCGGCGGGGGCTTTGCGACGCCGCCTTCGGCGCCGGGAAGAGCAGCAGCTCAAGGCCCTCGTCATCAATCCCTTCAGGCAGCGGCCAGCTCAACCCGGCAAGACGGGCGCGCCGCAGATAACCATGTACGACGCCATTGCTCACCCCGAGCGTGCGCGCGATGACGCGCTCGGTCAGTCCTTGAACATGTCTTAGACGTAAAACTTCTCTGATCCGGCGCATCGACAATCTCTGGGTTGGCATCAGGCTTCCTCGTTTTGAACGAGGCATCCTGTAGACTGGCTGAGTTGTCGGCCGAAGCGTCCAGCACCTTCGAAAAGCTGCTCACGATCGTCTGAAATCGCTGCTCACGATCCTGCGAAATCGTTGCTCATGATCCCGTGAAATCCGTGCTCACGATGCGGTGAAATCCGTGCTCACGATCATCTGAAATACGCAACCGGAACGGCCTGGTGACCGGCCACGGCAATCGCTGGACACGGGAGCGGGTCACTGCGCTCAGGTCGCATCACAAGATTCCGGTATTCCGGCCGGCGCCAGACGGGAATGAGCCATGGCTTAATCTGAACAAGGCGGCGCGTTTGCTCGGCATTGCGCCGAAGACGCTCAGTCTCGCCGCAGAAGCAGGCGAGATCGAAGGTGTTCATCCCCTACCGGATGGCCCGTGGATCTTCAGCCGAGCAAGGCTCGGCGAACCGGTGAGTCAGAGCATTGTTTGGCGTGCGAGGCAGAACCCAAGACACCCCACAGGATCGCACGCTGACCAGCAAAACCTATTCGCTTCAACAACATAGACAGATGGGTGTTATGAAACAGGATTGTAATGCTGCCGCCATCCTTCGATGACGATCTGGGCTTCCTTCAAAGTGTAGAAGATTTCGCCGTCGAGCAACTCGTCACGGAGCTTTGAGTTGAAGCTCTCGCAATAGCCATTCTCCCAAGGACTGCCGGGCATGATGTAAGCCGTCTTGGCACCGACAGCGGCGATCCATTGACGCAACGCCTTGGCGATGAACTCCGGGCGTTGTCGGACCGGATGTGGCCTGGGATGCCGCGCAGGATGAACAGGTCGGCCAGAACATCGATCACGTCGACGGCCTTCAGCTTCCGGCTCACCCTGATGGAGATGCATTCCCTTGTGAACTCGTCGATCACGTTGAGCATGCGGAATTTCCTTCCGTTGTGGGTGCGATTCTCGACGAAGTCGTAGGACCAGACATGGTTGGGAGATTCCGGCTGCAGCCGGATGCACGAACCGTCATTCAGCCAGAGACGGCCACGTTTGGGCTGCTTTTGCGGAACCTTCAGCCCCTCACGCCGCCGTTCCCCTGCCGCTCGACAAGGAACTCTACAAATGGCGCCACCTGATCGAGAACTTCTTCTGCAAACTCAAGGAATCCAAGCGCATCGCCCCTTTTGCGCCCTGTCCATGGCGGCGGACCTTGATGATGGTGGCATCGACCATGGCGTATTCCATGTCAGGTACATCCGAGCAAGCGTCCCAAAGCTTTATGAAAACATTGGCATTGACCCAATCGCGGTATCGCTTGAAAACAGTGTTCCAGCTTCCGGTCACGCTAGGGACTTCCTGTTCTCACGATCCAAAGTAAGGCTTCGATGAAGCGGCGATTGTCACTCCCACTTCGTCCGGGGTCGGTTGGTTTACCCAGACAATGCGGTTCCCGCCGCAACACCAAAGCGGCCAAGCGCTTGCTTACGCGGCTGCTGAAGAAGCAAGGCGTCGCGCCGAAGCGCATGATCACCGACAAGCTGCGCTCCTATGGAGGAGCCAGGCGACAGGTGATGCTGTGCGTCGAGCATCGGTCGCATAAGGGATTGAACAACCGGGCGGAGAATGTACATGTGCCGCTGCGAAAACGGGAGCGGATGATGCAAGGCTTCCGTCAGCAGGAGCACTGCAACGCTTCGTTTCGATCTTCTCGGCTCTGCGCAATCTCTTCGTCCCGCCCCGCTCAAAACGCTCCGCTCTCGCTACGCATATTCACCGCCTGCAGGCCATGGCGGAATGGAAAGCCCGTGGCCATGGTCAGCTGACATCAGCGGCCGCAGGTCTCAACGCGTGTATATGCAGACCACGTGACATCGCCTCAGTGCCACCACAAGCCCGGCGACCTCCGGCCTGAGTAGCGGAATCCGCGAGGGTCGTATCTTGTCGCGCAAGAGCCCATCTTTGGCGAGGATCAGCGGTTATCTGGCGCCACCTCCGCCGGTGCGGGGACATGAGGGGCCGCACATTATTCCTGTTCGCCAACGGTCGGAAATGGTGTGATCGACCAGTCGATCAAGTCGACTGCACGCTGAAGTATCGCCTTGGTCTTAGCAAGATTAGGTGAAACGGCGATAACAACTCCCATAGAGTCTCGGTAATCACCTCTCCTGATGATCGCCGTCTTAGGTTTAGCATAAATTTTGACCTCGGCGACACCCGGTAAAGCCGCCGCCCGGCTGTCACCATCGAGCCAATCGAGAATGCCATCCCGATCAGGAAGCAGGGACCGCCAGGCCGCAATGTGCGAATTTCCTCTGCGCAAATCCCATTCATCGCCGATGACAAGCTTGATGTGCTCGGTGACCAGGTCGATACCGTAAGCCAGCAGAACCGGTTCAGGGCCGGCAGCAAGACGGGGATTGACTTCAATGACGACTGGGCCACGCTTCGTCCACCGGAATTCAATGTGCGTTGGCCCCCAGCCAAGGCTGAGAGCGCGCAAACAGCTCAGCGAAACATCGGCCATACGCTCATGCTCGTCATCCGTCAGCGGTGCCGGAAAGATACCCTCACGATAGACGAAATGCGGTGGGGGGCCGAACTCAGCGGCTTCGATCCCAATGACCTCATCGCCCATTATATTAGTCCAATAAAGGGGGCCTTTTGCGAATTCTTCGACCAGTATCCTTGGCGAAGACCGCCAGATGTGCTTTCCACCCAAAAGATAGGTCGTATGTTCAACTAATTCATCGACGTCGCGGCACAATCGGACACCGTAGCTGCCGCCGCCTACGACTGGCTTAAGAATCACCGGCAGGCCAATCTCCGTGGCAGCGCTTTCAACCTCGGTCGCATTCGTTGCCAAGCGATAAGCAGGAATTGGAACGCCGGCCTCCGCGAGGAGCTGACGTTGAGTGAATTTGTCGCAGCATCGTTCAATCGATGCGGGGTTCGGTCCCGGTAGATCGAAGTACCGGCAGAGCTTGCCAGCTGTCGCATAGACCGGCTCATGGGCACTGGTAATGCCAGCAATGTCATACGTCGCACGTAGCCGTGTACATTCGTGGATCAGCGCATTGAGATTGTGTGTATCGACACGGACTACCTCAATTCCTTCCGCAGCAAGATATTCGTACTGAGCCGGATCAGCCGACAGGGTGATTGGATGAAGATCAAGACGCTGGGCCGCTTGGAGGTATAGCGGACCGTTGTTTTGTGTACCTTCAATCAGGATGAGCGCTCTTCTTGCCATTGGCGTTAACCTCCGTTGCGTGGCGTGCGGCGTCTGAGCGTAGATCGGCATCAACTTCTTCGGCGGTGCCTGACCTCAGACCTTGCGGTGAACGTATCATTGCCCGTGATCCACGCTCGCAAAGGTTCGGGAAAATTATTTAAAGGATTTGTTGCAAATGTGCTGCTTACCGGCGCGTTGGTGCATGGGTCCGGACTTGAGCGGATGTCGATCTTTGAAGCGGCAGACTATGCCGTGGCCGCCTTGCGGCGGGCGGATTTCGGGCGTGCGCAGGCAAGCATGCGGTTTAGGACGGCGCAGCCGATGGCGACTTCGGTCTGCTGAACGGGAAGCGACCGT
>NZ_JAMYOX010000091.1:0-7250 GCF_040320025.1 Mesorhizobium sp. M0808 | reverse complement strand
GGTGGTGAGCCAGACGGGACGGGAGGCAGATCATGAAGATCACCGCTGAACATCTCGCGCGCGGTGCCTATGTCTATGTCCGGCAGTCGACGGCCGATCAACTTGTCAACAATCCCGAGAGCCGGCGACGCCAATATGGCCTTGCCGAGCGAGCGCGGTCCCTTGGCTGGAAAGACGCCATCGTCATCGATGAAGATCTCGGTCGTTCAGGGTCTGGCATCAGCCGTCCGGGCTTTGAGAAGCTTCTGGCGGCGATCTGCGAAGGTCGGGTTGGTGCGGTCCTCGCCATTGAAGCCTCCCGGCTGGCCCGCAATGGCCGGGACTGGCATACGCTCATCGAGTTTTGCGGCCTTGTCGGAACGCTCATCATCGATGAGGACGGCATCTACGAACCGCGTCATCCCAACGACAGGCTGCTGCTCGGCATGAAGGGGACGGTGACATGATACAGTACCTCGTGATCTCATTGAAAAGAAAGGGTTTGTTGTCGCGCATCGGCTGATACTGGACGACCTTTCGCGATCGCCTGACGGATGGCCGGCCGCGCAAGATCATCCTCGCAGATGACATAGGGGGCGCCGGCGCAAACCTGCCGTGCCGGCAGCAGCCCATCCCGGATCAGGCGAACGACGGTCATCCTGTTGACACCGAGCCAGCTTGCGGCTTCGCGCAGGATAAGCTCGTGGCGCTCGGCCCGTTCGCCCTCGCGGTAGACCGGGATGCGATGCGCGCCGCGGAAATTGCGCACGCGCAGCTGGGTCCAGGTCTGTCCCCTGGCCGAGCGTATGCCGAGCCGGTTGAGAACGGGGGCGATGCTGTGATCCGGCAAAAGGCGGGCGAGTTCGCGCACCAGCTGCTCGGTCGCCACGTCAGTCTTGTAGCGGTTTTGGCCAGACCGGTTCTTCACCACTTCGAGCCGCGTGTGATCGCCGCCCTGCCAGTGCAGCACCAGGTGCAGCCGACCGGCCTCGGCCGTCACGACGATCTCGTTGAGCACGGTGCGCAAAATCCGCTTGCGCGTCTCGACGGACGCGGCGGGATGGTTCCACAGCGCAGGCATGTCGTCCGCGAGCGCCATAAGCATCGTGCGTTCGTCCTCGCTTAGGGCGCTCGGCTGCTCGCTGCGCAAGCTCCGGACCTGATCCTCGAGCCGGGCGACCGCCGCCAGACAGTCATTCCATCGCCGTTCGAGCTCGCCGGCGACCAGGCGGTTATCGGGATCAACGGCGTCGTATTGCCGGCGCGCATGCGCCGCCTCATAGCGGGCCTGGTCCAGGGCGAGCTCGCTTTGCCGCAGCCGTTCGCTGCCGGCCTGCTTGCGATCGGAAATCAATTGCAACGCCGCCTCGAGTGCCAGCGGCGCAATTGCCCGCAGCACTTCCGCCGACACCGCCGCATCGATGCGCATGTTGCTGAAGACGGTACACCGTTTCTCGGTCGACGGGTCGACATGGGTAGCGCAGACATAGCGCGCATCGCGGCGTGAATGGTGCAGCACCTTGAGCTTGCGGCCGCAGCAGCCGCAGCGCAGCAAGCCGACGAGAAGTCCACTGCCATTGCGCACCGCGCCCGCGACCATCGTGCCCTTCATGTTCGCATTGTTGGCAATTATCGTCTGGTTGCGATCATACTCGGTCCAGGAGATATAGCCATCATGGTGATCGCGGATCAGAACCGCCCAGTCCTCACGTCGGCGCGCAACACCGTGGGTGACGACTTTGCGGCCGTCTTCGACGCGCGTGCGCGTGGCGGTGCGGCCAAAGACATAGGCACCAGCATAGACCGGATTGGTCAGCAGCCGATGGACGGCGTGGTAGCGCGGCGCCCCCCACCGCACCGTCCACCCCTGAGGACCATGGACAGCGGTCGGTAGGTCGATCCCCTCCTGGCCCAGCCACAGGACGAGCTGGCGCACGCTGCCGATCTCACGAAATTTGTGGAACACCAGCGACAGCGCTTCGCGGATGCGCCGGTCGGGGTCTTGTTCCAGGCGATCGTCAGCGCCCCGCCGGTAGCCGATCGCCACCGTCGTGTGCAGTTCGCCGCGCGCCGCCTTCAGGCGCAACGCCTCTTGCGAGCGCTGCCGCAGCGTCGACAGCTCAAGTTCGCTGAAAGTGCCTTTCATGCCGAGCAGCAAGCGATCGTTGACGAGCCGGGGATCGTAGATCCCGTCCTCATCGATGATCAGGCTGCCCACCAGGGCACAGAACTCCAAGAGTGTGTGCCAGTCGCGCCCGTTGCGGGCCAGGCGCGAGGCCTCGAGGGCAAAGACCGCGCCCGCGCCGCCGCTGCCGATCGCTGCCAGCAGGCGTTCGAAACCCGGTCGCGCCGTCCCGCCGCCCGAGCGGCCGAGATCATCGTCAATGACGACCACATTCTCCCAGCCGAGGGCGCGGGCGCGCGTCTTCAGGGCGTACTGGCGTCGTCGGCTCTCGGGGTTGTTGGCAAGCTGGTCCGGGGTGGACTGACGAATATAGACATAGGCGCTACGCGCCAGGTGATCGGCAGTGATTTTAGTCATCGTCCGTCTCCTCCGGTATTCTGACCGGGGCGAGGCGATCGCTCAGGAGAGCTTTGAGCAGGCTCACGATCTCCGCGCGCCTCACTGGATCGAACAACCGGGGCACGACATCGTCGGCCGCCAACATGAGAAGATCGAGTTGCCGCTTTTGGGCATGCTGTTGCATCGTCGTCTCCATCGTTGCGAATCGCTTCAAGCGATGGCGACAAGGATACGCCCTGTGCGTCGACGAGCTGGCGCAGCTCTCGCAGGCAGGCGAAGGAAAGCCGCGGCGTGGCCATCATGGGCGGCGTCGCCGCGTTGGTCTCGGTCATCCATGCAGGCAGCAGGAGCCGGCCGCCGCCTGGCAGCTCGACGACGAAGTGGGCGTCACCGGCGTAAAGGAGACGCCGCAAGACCGTGAGGCGTTCGCCGGCATGAGCGTGATGCGGATACCGGACAACGACTTCAAGCGGCTGTTGCTGGGCAGTATGTTGCGGGTCTGAAGGGGACAATATCGGAACTGGAATTGCACACCATCCGCGGCCGATTGACTGCTGGCCTGCTCGCCAAGGCGGAACGCGGAGAGTTGGCCCAGCCGTTGCCGGCAGGCTTCGTGCGCGATCCAAGCGGCGTCGTCACCAAGGATCCGGACAGGGAGGTTCAGGATCGCGTCAGCTTGGTTTTTGAGAGCTTCCTTTCGCTGCGCACCGCCGTGCGGGTGATGCGAAGTTTGCACGCGGGCAACCTGTCGCTGCCGAGACGCGATCGGCATGGCGAAGTATGCTGGAAACGGCCGACGATTCCGGCGGTGACCGATATGCTGAAGAATCCGGCCTATGCAGGAGCGTTCGTCTACGGCCGCAAGCGCTTTCGGGCAACAAGCCCGTCAGGGCGCCCGCAGAAGACGCCAAGGCCGATGCCGGAATGGAGAATTGTCGTGAAGGACAAGTATCCCGCCTATGTAAGCTGGGAGACCTTCGAGAAGGTCCAGGCCATTCTGCGCGACAACCGGAGCGACTATCTGCGCGTCAAGGGCCGCGGGGTGCCGCGCGACGGTGCTGCCCTGCTGCACGGCATCACCTGGTGCGGGGAGTGCGGGCACAAGATGGTCGTGCGCTACAAAGGCGGCAGCCAGTATGTCTGCAATCATCTGCGCCAACAGCATGACGTGCCGGAATGCCAGTGCCTGCGGGCCGCGCCGATCGACCACCAAGTCGCAGCCGCGTTCCTCGAAGCCGTGGCGCCAGCTGAGATCGAGGCACTCGCAAAAGCGCGCAAGATGCGTCGCCGTGCCGACGACGCTCTGCGCCATGCCCAGGAACAGCAGATTCAGCGCTTGCGCTACAAGGTGTCTCTCGCTGAGCGCCAGTTCAATCGGGTTGATCCGGATAACCGGCTCGTAGCCGCCGAGCTGGAGCGGCGTTGGGAAGAGGCTCTACTGGAACTGAGACAGTCTGAAGAAACGCTCAAGGGTAAGACCGACGCCTCGTTGCGCGAGCCGCTCGGCATCGATTCCCGCTTGCGGGCAAAGGTCGTGGCTTTGGGAACGCGGCTGCCCGCGGTCTGGGTCGATCGGGCAACGCCTCGCGAGCATCGTAAGGCCTTGTTGCGCTGCTTGATCGACAAGGTGATCATGCGCCGCGGTGCCCGAGACCGGGCTGAGGTGCGCATCGTGTGGCGCGGCGGTGCGACGACGGAACTCGCGGTCATGCTGCCGGTCAATGGGCTGGCCGCGCTGCCGCGTCAGGACGAGATGGAACGGCGGATCTGCGAATAGCCTCCAAAGGCGTCTATGATGATGAGATCACGCGCATCCTCACCACTGAAGGCCACCGCTCACCACGGCGCGTCGACGGGGTGCTTCTCAGCACCGTACGAGGCGTTCGGCTTCGCCATCGCATCAAGACCGCGCGGCAGCGCAGCCGGTGGCCCAAGGTCGAAGGACGGCTTTCCGTCACCGACTTGGCGGCGCGACTGCGCATCCCGCCAAAGTGGATTTATACCCAACTCCGGCGCGGAAAGCTTCTGACGTTCTCCGATCCTGCCGGCCGCTATCTCTTTCCAGACGAAGAAAAGGCAACGCAGGCCGTACGCAAGCTGCGCGAACACAGCATCGATCACATCGATCTCAGGGAAGATCAGCCTCACGAGGAGGGGTATTGTTATGGGTAGTCGCTCAGCATCGCCAGTTGGGCCGATGTCAACCGGGCAGCAGTCCCATCGGATGCCGAAGGCCAAGGAAACCGCCCTTTCTGCAAGATCTTGTAATACAGACAGAAGCCCTGACCATCAAAATATAGCAGCTTCAAGCGATCGCCACGTTTGCCGCGAAAGGCAAAGACCGCACCGCTCGTCGGCTTCTGGCGCAAGACATCCTGCGCAAGCGCAGCCAGGCCTTCTATTCCTTTGCGCATGTCCGTGATCCCGCACGCGAGATAGACCCGAACGCCGGGTCCCAAGCCCGATCATGCCGCTTCCACCGCGCGGATAACCTGCGTCAGGACGCTGGGCGTCACTGAACTCTCGAAGCGAAGCGTGCGGCCGCCGCTCAATCGTAGCTCGATCATCCCGGAATAGCTCTGCCTCAAATCAGAGACATCCGTCTGCACGGAATTCATATCGACAGGAATGAACAACGCACTCGAAGACGCCGACAGCAGCCCTTTCTTCTTCAACTCGCTACGCCAACAGGCGTATATCTGCTGCCGCGTCACGTCGTGACGACGAGCTACCTCGGTGATCGTAGCTCCAAACACTCCAACCGCCGTGACAATCCCGAGTTTCTCATCCTCGCGCCATCGACGCCGACGTTCCTGCCCAAGAATCTCTACGCGCATCGCAATTCCCGCCTAAGACACGTCGTTAACGACGTCGTTAAACACGTGTCTTAGGCCATCAAGGCGTTAAGCGGCAGGCGGTGCCAATCGGGCGGTTACGACCAGACCCTGCTGCGTGCCGCGAGGGCAAACGGAGCGAGCCCGCTCGCCGGCGCCATATATCGCTGTGAAGTAACGTGCGCGGGAGCCGAACCTACAACCTGCAACGCTTGTTCCGCCTATCGTGCATATGCATGCTGGGCGCCACCAGCCAGCCATTCGTGATATTTTTTCGTTGAAGATAAAATACAATTATGTAAGACGCGATATCACTGTGGAGATACGTTCGAATGAAAACGCATATGCCGTTCCCGGAAAAAGGTTTGGAAGAGACGGCCATTTGGCAAGCGATGGAGAATGCCAGGCAAGGCGACGTGGATTGGCGAGGAGGGCGTTTGCCGGGCTTTTATGTGCATTTTGCCAACGACGATGTTGATCGCGTCGGTAAAATCGCACTCGAAAAATTTCACGCGACGAATGCGTTGGGCCTCAGTGCATTTCCATCGATCAAGAAATTCGAGTCGGAGGTTGTGGAGTGGGTGCTATCCCTGTTTCACGCGAATGGTGGCGCAGCCAGCATTACATCGGGGGGCACTGAAAGTATCTTTATCGCGATGAAGACTGCACGGGAGTGGGCAAAAGCCAATCGTCCGGAAGTCACCAAACCAAAAATGTTGCTTTCTCACAGTGCGCACCCGGCTTTCGATAAAGCCGCAAAGTATTTGGGGCTGGACGTTGTAAGAATCTTGCCGCGTGCCGATTTCAAAACTGACATTGACTCACTTAAATCTGCTCTGGACGATCAAACGATCATAATGGCCGGGTCGGCCCCGCAATTTACTATCGGAGTTTTCGATCAGATTGAGGAGCTTGCTGCTATCGCGTCTTTCAGAAACGTATGGTTTCACACAGACGCGTGCGTCGGGGGCTTTTTCTCTCCTTTCGCCGAGCAGAATGGACACCCGATCCCCCCTTGGGATTTTCGGGTGGAGGGCGTGAAGTCCATTTCGGCAGACCTACACAAATATGGCTTTGCGCCGAAGGGGGCGTCGGTTGTGGCGTTTTCGGATGCCAGTTACCAACGGTACCAAGTGTTTGACTTCGACAACTGGTCACGAGGACGATATGTGACCTCGACATTCGCCGGCACGCGGTCCGGTGCTAGCATAGCCGCTGCGTGGGCGGTCATGCGCTTCCTCGGCAATCAGGGGTATCGTAAGATCGCAGATCAGATCTGGCAGGTGCGTGAAAAGCTGATACGGGAAATTCCCGCGATTGACGGGCTGTTCGTTTATGGCGAGCCTGAACTTACGGTGATGAGTTATGGTTCGAAATCGCTTGACGTGGCCGATATCGCGGCAGGTCTGGCTGCCAAGGGTTGGTATACCGTGGCACCGTCCCCGAATCCACCCGCGATCAATTTGGGTATTCTCAGTCTCGCTTTTGGGGAAGTGGTAGACGACTATTTGGCCGACCTTCGGCAGGTCGTTGCTCAGCTCCAAGCGGGCGATAACTCCTTCGATCATTCACTTGTTGGGACCTATGGGGCCAGATAGTTTAATCTCTGGATTCAGTGACAGTGCTCCCCAATGGGCACAGTAGCGCTACCCACGTGTCTGATTCAATATTGTGGCAGCGACAATGATACTAGCGATGTAGGTGGTTTTGTTGCAACGGCTGAATAGGGGCACAGAGAGGCCCTGATGCGAGGTCAATCAGGCGGCGAGGATTTCGAACTGCTCGGCCAAGGACGGATTCGGATTGGATGTGACCTGCCACGGGTAATTTCCTCCAGTTGGGATTAGAGTCCGGCCTCGTTTGAAGGACGGACTGATGAAGAGAAAGCGATTTACGGAAGAGCAGATCATCGC
>NZ_JAMYOX010000090.1:0-7323 GCF_040320025.1 Mesorhizobium sp. M0808 | reverse complement strand
ATCCGCCGCCGTCGTTGCCGCTCTCTTTGCGCTGTGGGAAAAGGAGCTGCCGAAGCTGTCGGGAAAATCGAAGCCCGCCGAGGCGATCCGCTATGCGCTCGGCATGTCGCGGATGCGCTGGGGTGGGCCATCTGCAACCCGGACACGGACAGCGGCGAAGCGCGCCGAGAGGCGGCCTTTGGTGCCACGCCGCCAACTGACCATCCGCCATTGGGCCTTTTCCAGCATCGCCTGCGCGGCCATCGACTTCACATCGGGGATATGCCGGCGGCGCGGGCGGCCGTGTCCGGCAACCGGGAAGATCATCGCCACGTCGGCGGCATAGACCTTCTGCTTGAACGGGATACCGACGGCCCAGGTAAGGCCGCGCTCGGTGAGCGCCTGCCGGAAGGGGGCGCTCAAACCATATCCGGCATCGGCGAGCACGCAGCCAAAGCGTAAGCCGGCTGCGCGAGCCCGGTCGATCTCGGCCAGCGCGATTTCGGGCTTGGTCCTGTAGGCACGATGGTCCTCGGGCACACCGGCACGGTCGAGCCGGGCGGGATCGGAAGTCCAGCTCTCGGGCAGAAACAGCCGCAGCCCCACCATGACCGGCACTTCGCCAGAGGCCAGCGTCAGCGACACCAGCGTCTGGCAGTTGGCGTTCTTGCCAAGCGCCGAGGCATATTGCGGCGCGACGCCGACCGAGTGGCGCCCCTTCTTGGGGAGGAATGGGGGGCAGTTCAGGAGCGCGGTGTCGTCCACGATCAGCCACGCATCGTTCCCGCCAACTTGTCTGTCGGCCTCCGCGAGCAGCACCTTCTCCAGCGGCGCAGCATCCCACACGCCGCTCGCGATGAAGTGGTGCAGCTGGTCATAGTTGACGCCTGCATGGCGCGCCGCCATCGGTTGGACGCTCTTGCGATCCCCAAGGCCAATCAGGCCAGCAATATAGGCCGGACACATCCGCGCACGCGTCTTGTGCCTCAACGCCGAGACGAACGGCTCAAGCCACCGCTCCAGATCGAGTTGCCAATCCCTGTTCATGGCCGGCCCCTCCAACAGCCGACCTCTCATGAATCACGCAAAACCGCTCTTGGGAATCCTCAAAACGCTCCCAGAATTAAAAAACTGCCAAAGTAGTGCTAAAGAAAGGAGGCAATTGAGATTTAATCGTTATCGAGTTCCATAGGCGCCGATAAATGAGTGATCGAACGGATTTTCTCCTGTTTTGAGCTGATAAACTACCTCCCAGAGATCACTCAAATAGTCGTCCAGGGCTAACCAAAATGCCAGGCTGAGAATACCCAAATTGATCGCCAGTGGATTCAGCGATGGCGCCACAGTGTACCAACCCATTGCAGCAAGGCCTGCTGCGATACCAGCTACGTCAAGCGCCTTCGAACCCCGAAGCTCGCTTGCAGGTGCTGTCACATTGATTGAGGGGTAAGGAAATTTGGCCGGCCCCCATCGGGTGATCCATGTTGAATGTTAGTGCATGCTTGGTCTTGGCTACGGCCGGGGTGGCCGGCGAAGCTGGTCCGGGTTGCGCAGCCGGCCACAGCTTCTGGCGCCGGCGGTTTGTAGCCCAGAGATGAATGTGGGCGCACCGTGTTGTACAACCGAACGACAGAACACCCACGTTACCGAAGCAACTGACGAGCGGACGGTTTCGTATGCATGGCATCCCTGGGCTGGCAATCCGCAGCGCTCACAACATTTTGGAGAAGCGAACGGCGCAGTTGTTCGATGCGGCAAGGCGGGTCAACAGGGCGGCCGCCTTCTGGAGATTCCGGTATGGATGCTCGATGCCGCCGCCTGTTTGACGATGCGTTTCGCGCCGGGTCCTGTAACGGACCTTCGCGCTATCGCCGCACTCCGGCTTCTCCTTTCGGATGTCAGCGCCCGTGCCACACTGTGTGAGGATATCCGGAGCCTGACGATAACATCTCCCGACGAGAATCGTGGAGATCGCCATGGGACGCCGCCGCCACCACTTTCAGACCAGAATCCCGGATCGTCAGTTCGAGTTGTTCGAGATGGAGCCGCCGACCAAGCTTGCCCTGACACCGGACTGGAGCGCGCTGCCGACGGAGACGCGGCACAAACTGACCAGCCTGATGGCTCGCCTGTTCGCCAATCACGCCGGCGGTCAACCCGACGATCCTCGGGAGAACACCGATGAACTCTGAGAAGATCGACGCCCAGCATCTGGCGCGCAAGGCGGTTCTCTATGTCCGGCAATCCTCCGCGCACCAGGTTTTGCACAATCGCGAGAGCCGGGCGCTGCAGTACGCGATGCGCGGCCGCCTCACTCAACTCGGCTGGTCAGAGATTGACAGACGAGGATCTCGGCCGCTCGGCGGCCGGCGGCGTCACCCGATCCGGTTTCGAGCGGATGGTGGCCGAGGTCTGTCTCGGCAAAGTCGGCGCGGTGGCCGCGCGGGAGGTCTCTCGCTTCGCCCGCAACAGCCGCGATTGGCAACAGCTTGTCGAGATGTGCCGTGTGGTCGACACGCTCCTGATCGACCAGGAGACCGTTTACGCGCCGCGACAGGGCAACGACCGTCTGATTCTGGGTCTGAAGGGCAGCCTCAATGAGTACGAACTTGATCTCCTGCGCCAGCGTTCGCTCGCGGCTCGTCATGCGAAAGCTCTGCGTGGGGAGCTTGTCGTCGCGGCCCCGGTCGGGTTCGTCAAGGTAGGCGACCGATTGGAAAAGGACCCCGATCGCCGCGTGCAGGAGGCGATCCGGCTCGTCTTCGAAAAGGTGGCCGAGATCGGCAGCGTCCGTCAGGCGCTGCTCTGGTTCCTCGAATATGGGCTCGACCTTCCCGCCAGATGCGCCGACGGAAGCATCGTCTGGCGCCGCCCGCGCTATTCGATTCTCCATCAGATCATCGACAATCCCGCCTATGGCGGCGCCTATGCTTATGGCAAGACGGGCGCGGCCGTGCGTTACGGCGGATCGGGTGCAAAGGCCGGCGTCCGGCGCAAGGCGCGCGAAGACTGGTTGGCGTTGCAGCCCGGTGCCCATGGAGGGTATGTCGAATGGGAACGCGCAGAGTCTATCCGCAAGATGGTGAGTGATAACGTCCCGACCAGCCGATGCCACGGTGCGCCCAAACACGGTGCGGCGCTGCTCGCGGGAATGCTGCGCTGCCGGCGCTGCGGGTTCAGTACACCGGCCTGAAGAGCAATATTCCGCGCTACGCTTGTATCCGCGGGCGGATGGACTACGGAGAGCCGAGTTGCATCGCCTTCGGCGGCCTGCAGGTCGACGACGCCATTGAAGACGCTTTACTCGCAGTGGTGCGGCCCGGCGCGGTGAAGGCGGCGCTCGAGGCGCCAGATCAGAATAGCGGTGCCGGCCGCCACGTGTCTTGCGTCTTGGCGCTTGCCACCTGGACAGGGCTTCCGGCGTCACCCACAGGGTCAAACTGCCGCGATGACGAAGTCCTGCCTCATATTCTGGCCAGTTCGTCACCCTGAACTTCATCTGCTCAATATGATGGCGGCGGCTGGTATTGTATTTGAACGCGGCATGGCTCCGCTACAAAGGCTATTGCGGTTACCGCTTGCCTAAACCCACACCAAGAAAAGATCCGTGCACCAACGCCGTCGTTGTTGGCTTTCCGGCCTTCGTGAGCTTTCGATAGCGACTGCACAATCTTACTTGCGCCTTCCATGCCGTGTCTCGGATTGGTTTTGGAAGCTGCTCTTGGCGAAGCAACTGTTCGCGGCTGATCTTTGCAGGAAACCTGTAGCTCCAAGCGGCTTCAATCAGCATGCGACGTGCTGTTCCGTTACCTGCTTTTGTAATTCCGCCCTGGCGGCGAGTTCCACCGCTCGAACGCTCCGATGGTACGAGCCCGAGATAGGCCATCAGTTGACGCGGATTTGTAAAGCGGCTGATATCTGATATCGGCCAATTCGGCAATCATCGTTGCTGCTGTCACCAGAGTCCATGCCGCGCAGCGATTGCAGCGCATGGACGACCGGAGCCAACGACCAGTCAGTCAGCATGATCTCGATTTGCTTCGTCAGCCGATCGCGCCGGTCCGTAGCAGCCTCGATAGTCACGATATGATCCTCGAGCACAATGTGGTGGACCGGTTGTTCGAAGCGTAGGCCCGCCAGCCAACGGCGGTGCATCTGCGTCCAGGCCGGACGGCCATAATGGCAGCCATGGCGTAGTAGAAATCCACTGAGCTGCTGGCGCGCTTGCCGCAGGCTGCGAACAGCAGCCAACCGCGTCCGAACCAGATCACGCATCGCCTCATGTGCGGTATCTGGTATCCAAACAGCGCTCAGCTCCCCAGCGCGATGAAGCCTTGCCAGATTGTTGGCATCCCGACGGTCTGTCTTGATGCGATCGCCAGGCTTTCGAGGAATCAAAGACGGAGCGACGACCACGCAGTCATGACCTGCGGCAGACAACTGTCGCTGAATGCCGTAGCCGCAGGGTCCTGCTTCGTAGCAGAACTTCAGCGTTCGCCCTGGCTGGGAAAGCTTCGACAGCATACGCGCCAGAGCTGCCGGGGTATTTACGATTTGGCCGAATGCACGCACGTCGCCCCGCCCACCGCCATCGGCAAGTGCCACCGCGATCGTCTCTTTGTGAACATCCAATCCGACATATGTGATAGTCTCTTCCACGGCCCGTCTCCTATGCATGAGGCTCTGTGCGAGGATAACTCACGCAACCCTCGATACCTGCATATTGTGAGACGGGTCGCCCGGTCCCAGGCGAACATTTAGTCTAATAACTTTACAGTGCCGGTCCGTCTCTTGCACTCTGCAACTACGGGTTCGCCGTATGTGATCTCAACGAGCAATTATTGATACATCAAAGCGCATGGGAGGCTTTCAAAGCTTTCCTATTAACGACGCAATGTTTAGAAGAGAGGGCATGGACGAATCAAAGGACGGGATTTCTTGAGATCGCCAACCTCAGATGTGTTGCGAGACCGGGTCTATGAGCGACTGGGCGAACTGATCCGGAGCGGCCAGTTCGCCCCCGGCGAAAAGATCACGATCAGGAACCTGGCTAGGGATTTCGAGATGAGCCCGACGCCGATTCGCGAGGCGCTGTACCGGCTTATATCCGAGGGCGTTCTGCATGGTGAAGCAAACCGGTCCGCGCTGATTCCGCTGCTGACCCGTGAACAAATCTGCGAACTGCGCGATATCCGGCTGCACATCGAATGCTTCGCGGCCGAGCGAGCGGCGCAAAGAGGCACGCCCGAGCTTGCCGACAGACTGCGTGCAATATCCGCTAAGCTGAAAAAGGCGCGAGCCGAGCGGGACCGGCGCGCCGACTTGGTCCTCGTATACAGGTTTCAGTTCGAGCTTTATGGCGAATGCCGATTGCCTACCCTCCTTAGAATCATCAATTCCCTTTGGCTCAAGTCTGGACCGTACTTGAACCTCTTGTTCCCCCACTACATCTCTTCGATATCAACGGCCCGCGGAGACTGGAGGGAGAGGATCGCGGTGGGAGTTGAAAACCGGGAAGCTGCCATGGTTGCGGACGAGGTAAGGCAAGACATCGACCAGTCCCTGACGTACATCGCTGACATTATTGAAGCTGCCACCATGTTAAGGCCGATGCGGGGGTGAGATCCCGACGACGACACTCACACAGGCACTGTAAAGTCATTAGCGGATTGATGCAGCGATAGCTGGCCGGGGCGGCTGTCACGCTGCGGCGACACACGCGATTTTGTTCCAGATTTGCATGGCGGCGCTACGCAGGTCTCGATGTTGAGCCGATGACAGCGTTTTGCGGGGAAAGTGGAACAGGTTGGCAATCGGATCATGGATGGAAACGAACCGCTGAAGCTGGCGTGCCGACTTGAAGCGTTTCATGATCCCTTCCCGTCGTCGGGTCGGCTGGTGCGTATTTTCCGCTCGATTATTGAGGCCTTTGTGCGACCGGTGTTCGACACCGGGCAGCATGAGGTCACGCCTGGCGGCATCATAGGACCGGAGCTTGTCGGTGCTCATGACCCGTGGTGTCTGCCCTTGAGCCTTCAGCAACTTGCGCATCAGACGCTTTGCCGCCTTGGCATTTCGGCGGCTTTGCACCAGCACTTCGAGGACGAAGCCGTCCTGATCGACGGCACGCCAGAGCCACTGCTTCTTGCCATTGATGGCCACCACACATTCATCGAGATGCCATTTGTCGCCCAGGCAGCCGGCTGACCGTCGCTCGATCTCCCGGGCGAAATGCCGTCCGAATTTCTCCGCCCAGCTTCGAATGGTCTGATGCGTGATGATGATGCCGCGGGCCGCCAGCATGTTCCTCAACCATGCGCAGGCTGAGCGGAAAGCGAAAGTAGAGCAATACCGCGTTCGCAATGATCTCGGCGGGAAAGCGGTGGCGACGATAGAGCGGATCACGAGAAGCTTGTCGAGAAGTTCGAGAAGCGGCCTCCCACCGACCCTGGAGGGCGGCTCACGCAGCCAAGACAGCCGGCTTTGGCGGACATGTATCTTACCGACAGAAGTGCATGAAGCTGCAGACGCTGCGTATCCGATAGAAGAGAATTGATCTCAGCTACCACAGCGGCATCGGCCGCGTGCATCGCCGCGGCGGCCATGCGCTCGACCACGCTGATGCCGGGAATAATGATCTGCTCGGCGCGCATCCGTTCGATCAGCCGATCGAGCAGCACGCGCCCGTCGGTCAAACCGACGGCTTCGCGCTCCGCCCAGGCGGCGAGTTCTGCTCGCGTCGGCCTGGTGAAATCCCGAAACCCATGACGCTGTTTTGATCGCCGCCAGTTGTTCATATCGGGTGGCTCCACGTCGGGCGAACCGCTTCGGCATCGGCACCGACCTGTTCTGCGATATGATCGAGCATGATGCCCGGCAGGAATTCGCCGCGCCGAAGATATCGACCGGGGTAGCGCAGGCAACAGAGCTGAAGCGCGTAACCGAGCCCGGTCTCGGGCACCGGCTTTGGGCGATCGCCGCGAGGTCATCGGAGGTGAGGCTATGATACCGGACGGTTTCATCTTCCCTGTCCGGCAATGCCAAAAGCTTCTCCCGCTGCGTCTTCGTCATCGATATCCGAGCCGGCATCGTTCATCCCTTCACAAACCACTTGTCTTACGACGTCATAATGAAAGAGGATTGTGAAAGGCTCTGCACCTAGATTCTCGTAGATGCCGGCGGCCTTCCATAAACGACCGTTTTCGAAAGGAACCATGGTGCTGATCGGCTATGCCCGCGTGAGCAAGGGGGACGACCAGTCGAACAAGGCGCAAGCCAAGGCTCTCGCCGATGCAGGTTGCAAGCGCATCTTCAAGGAAGAGGCTTCTGGCGGTCGCTGGGAGC
>NZ_JAMYOX010000089.1:0-8916 GCF_040320025.1 Mesorhizobium sp. M0808 | reverse complement strand
TCTGCTCATCTTCTTCCATCACAAGGTGTCCACCTATTTTGGTGGACACCTCATGCATCAGAGCACTCAACAGCAAAAGGTGCGGGGAAATTCGCGCTTACGATCGATCGATTTGGGCGGGATGCGGACGGTTTCGCTGATCGCGACGTGCAAGCCTCTTTCCAGCTGTTCCTTGTTGGCAACCGACCCAAAAGGGACAGCAAACGCGATGAAGCGGTTCTCCGCCTGGCGGGGATCGCGGCTGAATGTCGGTGATGAACCGCGCGTGCAGACAATCACATCGCGCGAACACAGATGAACGTCACTCTCCGGTGTCCTGAGTTCGACACCCTGGATCGTCTTCCCGCTGTCGACAAGAAACTGCGTTACCTCGCTGTTATAGCTCAGAACCACGCCACGTCTTTTGGCCGCGCACACGAGCGCCTGCGGGTACTTCAGGGCATCCCGACTCGTTCTCAACCGTGTATGTCGCTCCCACGACTGGTCGCGTTGCGCTCGAATGCGGGTTCAATTTCGACCAACCGATCGACGCCGATAACCTCTCGGTTGCAACAGTGCCGCACATCAGCTCTGCAACCTTTGCTGCCACCTCGAACTCCTTGCGATCGTGGTAGAAAGGGATGATGCCCTGCTGCCTCTGGTCATACTCCAGGTCGCTCAATCCAGAGCCACTGGGTCAAGTCGAAACATGGCCGAAAGAGCAGACATGCGTTCCCGCCGGTAAGCCATTTAAGGACCTTCAGCGGCGCCGAGGGGTTCGCCCACGGCTCTGCATGGCCCCGAGACCTGACCGCCGTTTTTGCGAAGCTTGTTTCGAGGCCGGCGGCTGGTTGGCGATCGACAAGGCATACCGACAAGCCATTTCGGGCAGCTCAATAGGCAGTGTTCACGCCGACAACACCAGCACCGAGAACCGCGAGATCGAATGACAGAGGCATGGGACATACTCCTTAGGGCAGCGGCCTCGCCGAGACCACTGCGCGCGCATGCCCCTCCGTCACGAACCTGAGAGTTTCGCCGCCGTTGTGCACGGCTTGCTCTTTCCCGGGGCACACTTCGGAGCGTTGCAATCTCGCGGTTCGGGTGCCTGAGAGTCTCCGGGGCGGTTGCTCTTTCGGCGCCGGGCGAGTTGGTCTCTCCCGCGATGACCTTTGACGCAGCGTCGGCTGGCGCTCTAGATCGCACAGTTCCCACGGCGAGAAAGTTTAATCCAAAGCTGGACGTACAATAGGCGCTTCAAAACGCGGCCCCGGTGTGACGGCTTCAGCGCAACCAGCCGAAAGCTACACCGTGATGCGCGACTCGAACTTGACACGATCGAGCGCAATCATGCTCTGGAATTTTCGCACATTGGGGTTGGTATAGAGCTTTCTCTTGACGAAATCCTCGACGTCCTCAACGGCCACGATTAGCACAAATCGGCGTCGCCCGTAACCATGTAGCACTGGGTAACCTCCTTGGCCGCGCGCATCGCGCGCTTAAAATCGTCGACAAGGTCAAGACGCTCTCGGTCTAGCTCTACCGTAAGGACAACGGTGAGCAATTTGCCAATGGCCTTCGGATCGACCAGCGAGATTCCGCAACGATCACTCGATCCGAACGCAGCTTATTCACTCGACGCATGCATGAGGCGGCTGAGGAACCGAGAAGTTCCGCCAGTTCAGCAAAGGAGAGTCGGTTATTCTTTTGTAGGGCTGTAAGAATTCTTCGAAGCATCTCGGAGGTGTAGACCTGACCCGAATGAGACGTTAGCGAATGCGGACGCGGCGTTTTGCAATTCGCGAGATTTTGCCGGGTGAGGACCGCACCCTACTGTCACGGAATGCCTGCTCATTCTAGGTAAACTCTCTTATTATTTTACCGCCTCTAGACTCGGTTAGCTCCAAGGAGTGCTAATATGCGCCTTATTCCGCATCACAGTGGAGGTCTCAAATGAAAAAGTTCTTGGCAATAGCGGGCTTGATCGCGTTCTCACTCCCGGCGATGGCGCAAGACACGCCAACGAGGGTTACTCCTGATGCACTCGCGTGGAAGGAGAACCCGGCCTTCCCCAAAGGCGTACAGATCGCAACTCTCGTGGGCGACCCGACGAAAGCAGGGGACGTGGTTGTCTTACGGATCAAGTTTCCCCTAAATTTCAATGCCGCCGCATACTCACCCCTATTCCGAGGTTGTGACCGTCATCAGCGGCAATATCGGGACTAGCCACGGCGAAACGCTTGAGAAGAAAGGCGAGTTGTTAAAGCCGGGCTCCTTGTGGGTATATCCGGCAAAGCACCCTCACTTTGCTTGGACCGGAAATGAGGAGGGTATTCTCCAAGTTCAGTTCGTCGGGCCTGGGGGCATCGATTACATCAACCCAGCGGACGATCCGCGCAAGAAATAATCGTAGCCCGGATCGGCATTGAATTGTCGCCCCAAAAGGTACTCTCCACTGCCGAATGATGGAATAAACACGGGCTCGCTGCGGTGCATGAGTCCGGAGTTGGCACAAATTTGTCGTTCCGGCGCTCGGCGGGAACGACGTTTTTCTTTGCCCAGAGCGGACCAAACGACCCCGGTACCAAGCGTTAGATTTACCACTAGGTCGTCCATCGCGATGCCAGCCATGTTAGGAACCTTCACAATCGCAAAGGGTTGCGCAACATTTATTGCAATTTTGCCCGAAAAGTGAAACAGAAATAGGTAACGGGCCTTGCAGGTTTGAAAAAAACGTCGGGCTTCTGGATCCAAACTAGGCAGGTCCCGCGTAGATCCAACAGGCTGACGATATTTCAAACCGCACCGCTTTGTGCGGTCGGTGCTTCAAAAACCGATGTATTTTGATGCAAACCTGCCTTCCCCATGCTCCATATTTCGGGAGGCGACTCTCGTCGAGACCAATTTGGGTGGCGTATGGCCGCGACATTTTCAGCACTTCCTTTAACCGGCGTTCCATTCCCGCGATCAGAGCGCGGACGGCGGCAGAAGCAGGTAAGTGAGGTGATGACGCGCCGGATTTCTACGCCCTGTTGGTCGCGCCCGGCCGGCATCTCCGGTATCGAATACCATGGGTTCGGGGCACGTCGCACCGTTTCCGTTGATGCTTATGTACTGCTGGATCGAGGCGGAACGGCGTCGAAGATCCGTTTTGCAAAAGATAGGCAACGCCACCTCTGGGAACGAAGAATGATTGATTTGCTCAGCGATACCGTAACCCTTCCCACCCAAGAGATGCGGCGGGCGATGTTCAACGCGGAGGTAGGTGACGCCGGTTACGGTGAAGACCCGACGTTAAACCGGCTGGAAGCGTTGGCGGCGGAAATGCTCGGGAAGGAAGACGCCGCTTTCCTATCGAGCGGATGCCAGGGGAACCTTGCTGCGTTGCTCGCGCATTGTCCCCGAGGCCACGAGGTGATCGTCGGCGATCACTCCGATCTCTACGACTTCGAAGCCGGCAGCGTTTCGGTGGTGGGAGGTCTCGTCCTGCACCCTGTGCCGACGGAAACCGACGGACGGCTGTCGCTGAATAACCTGCGCTCGGCGATCCGCGACAAGTGCGATTACCAATGCGCGCCCCCAGGGGTCATCGTGCTGGAGAATCCGCACTGTCAACGTGGCGGGCGTGTCCTGCCTACGTCCTATATCAAGGAAGTACGCGAGCTTGCCGACGAGCACGGCCTACCACTACATCTCGACGGCGCCCGCATCTTCAATGCGGCAATAGCGTCGAAGAAGACCGCGGCGGAGATAGCGAAGGACTTCGACTCGATCATGTTCAGCCTGTCGAAAGGACTCGCCGCTCCATTCGGTTCCATGGTGTGCGGAACTCGGCGCTTCATCGACCGGGTAAGGCGCTATCGGAAGCTCTTGGGAGGCGGCCTTCGTCAAGCCGGCTTCATGGCCAGTGCAGGTATCGTGGCGCTTCAAACCATGGTGGACCGACTGATCGAGGACCACCGTCGTGCGCAGTTGCTAGCGGAGAAGATCCGTGACATTCCCGGCATTCGCCTCGATTCCCCAGTCATCGATACGAACATGGTGTTCTTCCGCCTTGAACGGGACGGTCTGTCGGTCGCAGACTTCCTGGCGGCGCTGTCGCAGCGGGGAGTGCGGATGGGAACGCTCCGCGATGGCGTCGTTCGCGCCGTGCTCCACTATTTAGTCACCGATGACGATGTCGATGCGACCGCAGTCGCCATTCGATCGGTTCTGCAGGCGGAGCCACAATGACCGGGCACAAGGGCTTCATCGAGGTCTGCGCAGCCCAAAAATGGCGGGACTCTCGCCCGCGACCTGACGTACCTGGAAATGCGGCGAGAACGGAACCAGAGCAATTGGGAAGGATAGAAATGTATGGGTTGGCGAATCAGTCGCCGTGCGTCGTGGGACGATCACATCGTGCACCTCACCGGAGTCTTCGCCCCCGATACGACGAGTCCATCTTGCAGCAGCAGCCTGCTAGCTAAACATCTCCCTGTATCCTCTGGCTTCTCACTTTTATTACAAGCAAAGACATGACCCCTTCTGAAACATTGAACGCAGTTTTCGAACATATCGATAACAATCGCACCAGCCTTCTCGACCGTCTGATCGATTACGTCCGGCATCCGAGCATCAGTGCAGAGAATGTCGGTATCGCCGAAGTTGGCGCGCTGCTGGTCGAGATGCTCACCGGCATTGGGCTTGAGACCAGCCTGGTGCCGACTGAAGGGCACCCGATGGTGGTCGCGCGCTGGCAGAAGGCGCCGGGTAAACCGACGGTACTGCTCTACGGCCATTACGACGTGCAGCCGCCTGACCCGATCGAAAAGTGGCTCTCGCCGCCGTTTGAACCCACCATACGAGATGGTCGGCTTTTTGCCCGGGGTGCGGGCGACAACAAGGGTCAGCATTTCGCACAGATCCTGGCAATTGAGTCCCACCTCAAGGTGCATGGCGCGCTGCCGTGCAACGTCATCTTGCTATTGGAAGGTGAAGAGGAGATTGGCAGCCCGCACATTGCCGATTTCGTGCGGACCAACAGGGATATCCTAAAGGCGCATCTTGCCGTCACTGCCGACGGTCCGCGTCATGCGAGCGGCGCACCCATGATCAAGTTCGGATCGCGTGGCGAGTTGTCCTTTGAGCTCCGTTGTCGCCATGCTAGCCGGGATCTGCATTCGGGCAACTTCGGTGGCGTCGTGCCCAATCCAATCTGGACGTTGGTGCACCTGCTTAGCACCATGAAGAATCCCCACGGTGAAATCACTATTGACGGCTTCCACGATCATATTGAGCCCCCGTCGAAGGAGGATTTGGCTGCGGTCGAGCGCCTGCCGCTCGACATTGCGGCATTGATGCGTGATCTCGATCTTGCGCGACTGGACGCGCCGGAGGAAAGGGCATTCTACGAGCGTCTCTGCTTCCGGCCCACACTGACGATCAACGGCTTTCATGGCGGCTATGGCGGGCCTGGAAGCAAGACGGTCCTGCCCAGCGAAGCCGTCGTGAAATGTGACATAAGGCTCGTGGACGCGCAGGATCCTCAAGACATCCTTCGCAAGGTAGCTGCCCATGTGGAGAAACACGCGCCTGATGTGGAGTTCGTGGCGCAGGGGAGCATGTGCCCCTCAAAGACGCCCGTTGCCTCCTCTTTCACCGCGCCGCTGCGCCGTGCTTTCGTCGCTGCGCAAGGGGAGGAGCCTTTGCTGGTCCCCGCCGGCTTCGGCAGCCTGCCTTGCTATGTCTTCACCAAGATCCTCGGGATACCTGCCTTTCAAACGCCATACGCGAACCCTGATGAAGCAAACCATGCGCCGAATGAAAATTTGACGCTCAACTGCTTCTACAGCGGGATTCGTACAGGCGCCGCGTTATTATATGAGCTTGGTCAATTGTAGCTTTCCTGAGCGCGAGGAAAGCGAATGCACTCCGCCTTTAAGTCAGACAGCCAAACCGAATACGACGGGAGCCGCGGACCACACATGGCGACAAAAATTATCGAGAACCAATGGATTCAACTGCCGGATGGGCGCAGATTGGCGGCCAGGATTTGGCTTCCGGCCGGCGTGCGACCTGGCCCCGCGATTCTGGAATATCTGCCCTACCGCAAGCGCGATGGGACCGTCCCGCGCGATGAGACCACGCATCCCGTATTTGCGGTAGCCGGCTACGCCTGCGTACGTGTCGACATCACCGGAACGGGTGACAGTGAAGGGCTGTTCGATGATGAATACTCCGAGCAGGAGTTGAGTGATGGCGAGGCGGTTCTGGCTTGGATCGCAGCGCAGGAATGGTGCGACGGCAATGTCGGAATGATCGGTACTTCGTGGGGTGGATTCAACGGTTTGCAGCTGGCCTACCGCCGTCCGCCCTCGCTGAAGGCGGTGGTCAGCGTGGACTCGACCGTCGATCGATACGCCGATGACATCCACTTCATGGGCGGCTGCTTGCTTAGCGACAATGTCAACTGGGGAAGCCAGTTGTTTGCCTTTCTGACGCGCCCGGCGGATCCCGAACTGCGTGAGGATTGGCGTGCGGACTGGATCGCGCGGATTGAAAACGCGCCCTTTTGTGCCGTCGAGTGGCTACGTCATCCCACGCGGGATGACTACTGGAAACACGGTTCGGTTTGCGAGGATTGGTCCCGCATACGGACCCCAGTTTTGGCAATTTCCGGCTGGACGGATGCCTATGTCAATGCGCCGCCCGCGCTGGCAGCAAACCTTCGGGTTCCGTCCAAAGCGTTGATCGGCCCTTGGGAGCATCGCTATCCCCATATGTCGAAGCTGGACCCGCGAGATTTTCATTCGGAGGTAATTCGTTGGTTCGACCGATGGCTGAAGGGAAAACAGAATGGCGCGGACGACCTGCCCGCTTATCGCGTTTACATGCAGGAGCATTTCGACCCGACCAAGGAGTACCGCCCCCGGTTAGGAAGTTGGGTGGCCGAACAGAACTGGCCCTCGCCCAACGTGGGCAACCGAATTCTCTACTTGGGTGCGGGCGGGCTGCAGGATGGTCCCGCCGCTGGAACCGTTACCGTGTCCAGCCCCGCGCACGTCGGTCAGGCTGGTGGCTACTTCTGCCCCGGTATGAGAATCGACAACGAACTGGCCGAGGATCAGACCCCCGACGATATCCTGTCGACCCGCTTTGACACTGCACCGTTAGCCGAGCCGATGGAGCTGCTTGGTCGTCCTAAGGTGAAGTTTGCCTTTTCGGTGGACAGACCAGTGGCTCAGATCGTGGCACGCCTGTGCGACGTCTCGCCCGAGGGTGTTTCGCAGCGCGTCACCTATCGGGCGCTGAACCTGACCCATTTTGCCAGCCACGAGATGCCCCACGCCCTGGTGCCCGGGCAGGCGTACGAAGCCGAGATAGAGCTGAACGAATGCGCTCATCGGCTGAAAGCGGGTCATCTGCTGAGGCTCGCGCTGTCGACCTCCTACTGGCCGATAGTTTGGCCCGCGCCTGAGACGGCGGCGATCACGCTTCACCTGGAGAAGAGCACGCTTGACCTGCCAATTAGAAAAGTGACCGAAGAGGTCCCGCCATTGAATCCCGGTTTGGCCCAGGAGTATCCGACACTACAAGTCGAACTGCTGCGTCCGACCAGCGGCACCTCCAAGCGGCGGGTGCTGGAGGACGGCAGAATCGTGCTAGATACATTCGACGACTTCGGCCAGAAGCGCCTGTATCACGGTCTTGTCTTAGGGCACGATGTTCGGATGCACTATGGCATCCATCCGGATGATCCAGCTTCGGCCCGATTCGAAAGTCAGTGGCATTTCACCTTCAAACGTGAAGAGTGGCAGGTCGCGATCAAGACTGAACACAGCATGAGCTGTGATTCCGAATATTTCTATCTGTCCCGCAAGGTGCGCGCGACGGAGGGCGCGGAAGAAAACGAGGTCCTAACAAGAGAATGGTCCGAGCGCGTTCCGCGCGGGCTTCTCTGATCCATGGGGGACATCGTGAAAAGCAAACAAAGCCCCATTTAGGCCACCACGCTTGGCGCAGCGGCACCTTCGCCAATCGGGGTGGTATCTTCCGGCGTTTCGATGAGCTCCTGTGTCATGAAGAAGCCCCGCCTGCGCATCAAGCATGTGGGGCGGGGGGCTTCCGGCATCGTCGATGCTTGGCCAATTAGCCGATATTCTGTATGTCCTGCAATACAATGCCGTGCTCCAAAACGTGCGCGTTGTATTCGACCGTCGGGGTTAGTCGAAACATAAGAAGATCACTGGTTTAGGACCATCGCCTGGCGTCTTTGTTTGACTGTGACGAGGCGCATCGGGCGAAACAGGCCTCGGCTATCCCCCTCCGCCTTGGCCGCATCCCTGCAAAGCCGACACGCACCCGTTGGGCGTTTCGGTAAGTTTTGCCTCGGCCAGACGGGAATTGTGGCAATCACGTTTCATCGTTTCATCACTAGTCATCTGAATCTAAAGTTCATGGCATAAGGACTGTTCCGCCTTCTGGCAGAAACGTTTGACGGAGGCGAGAATGTCGTCTGCGGACTTGGTCCATCGATATGGCTTGGGGTTTTCGTTGTGGCGCTGGATGAAGGCGCGAATATCGGCCTCAAGCTGGCTGGTGGAGGTATGGACACCGCGGCGTTGTTGCTTGCGGGTTAGTTCGGCAAACTACCGTTCGTGGTTGATCCAGGATGCCGATGTCGGTGTGAAGTGCACATGATAGTGCTGCCGCCGCGCCAGCCTGTAGCACTTGCCGATGACGAAGCCCGAGGCAACGTCGAGGGCAGCAAACAACGACGTCGTGCCATGACGAACGTAGGAATGGGTCCGGCGCTCCGGCATGCCAGGCATCATCGGCAGGACAGGCTGCTCGGATGCGGGCGTCGCTGCAGCTACGCTGGCCATGGCCGTTGTCGAGCGCTTTCCTGAAATAGCCGGCCCGCGTTCTGTCTGGACCACAGGCCGCATCACGCTG
>NZ_JAMYOX010000088.1:0-8928 GCF_040320025.1 Mesorhizobium sp. M0808 | reverse complement strand
CCCAGACCCTCGAGCGCATCGCCAATGGCTGGCCAAACAGCGCTATCGAGGCGCTCATGCCTTGGAACTACCACCGCTGAACGGCATCAGCTACCCGCTTACGCTTCTTCGGCGAGCTGCTCCATAGCAACGTCGGTTACGACGTATTCAGCCAGAGGCCTGTTGCCGACATGGTCTTCGAGCAATTACCCTGTACGATCGAACTGATTTTGATCCTCGATCTTATGGCCGGTCATGATAGCCGTGCCGCTCGGCTGCTACTCGGCCATGCGGCGCAACTCCTTGGTCGACCATATGGCCGGCGTCGTGACGGTCGCCACGATCGCCATTCCGTCCTTCGTCATGGCGGTTTACGCGCTGCTGATTTTTGCCGTGACTCTGCGCTGGTTGCCACCGATCGGAGCCGGCTATGGATTCTGGGATGGACTTATCTATCTCATCCTCCCAGCTTTCGCGACAGGGATTGGCTGGGTCGGCTACATCTCCCGACTGGTGCGGGCATCCATGCTTGAGACCCTGGGGAAAACCACATACGGATGGCCCGCTCTTTCGGAATCTCGGAATGGCGTATCGTTGCGCGCTACGCGCTGCCGCTCGCGATCCTGCCGACCGTGACCATACTCGGGGTAAGCATCGCGTGGCTTTCTTTCGTCCGTTCTCTTTATCGAGGTGGTCTTCGTTTCGTCACGGGCCACATTTCCCAGCGAGGGCCGGCTTGCGCTCGACGCAATTGGATCAAAAACGCGCGAATTATGAACGCTCTGTATCAAAAGGCCTTGGCCTTTGAAGCACAAATACGCCGTTGCGACCGCAATCTGGTGAGGCCCCGTCTAGCGACGGGATGCGAATACAGGGGAACAATCGCTTCTCGCACTTCGCGCTTTTCTGGCTAGCGAGCTACCCGATCGGTGTTTTTCAGCGCGCTGCAGGGCATTGCTTCACGTAACAAGAGGTCAGTGGCTTAACCTAGCGGGGCAGCGACTACGACGAGAACCGGACCGGAGCCTACAAAAGAATGAAGAAGTTGGTCGGTGCTAAAACCCCACAGGCCGTGGGGCGGACAGGTCCACGCAAGGTGCGGAAAATCGAGAACATCTGGATTCCGATGTCGGACGGCACCAAGATTGCGGCGCGCATGTGGCTGCCGGAGGATGCGGAGGACAATCCGGTGCCAGTGCTGATGGAATATATCCCCTACCGCAAGCGTATTCGTGATGAAACCATCCATCCCTACTTGGCTTCCTATGGATATGCTTGTGTGCGGCCGGACATTCGCGGGTCGGGGGATTCCGAGGGACTGCCGCAGGACGAATATGTCAAACAGGAGCAGGACGACGGTGTCGAGATCATCGCGTGGCTGGCCAGGCAGCCTTGGTGCACCGGCAAGGTCGGCATGTTCGGGAACTCCTGGGGTGGCACCAACGCACTGCACGTGGCTGCCCGCCGTCCCCCTGAGCTCAAGGCGATCATAACGGTTTGCTCGACTGACGACCTCTATCCCGAAGAGCCCTACACTGGTGGTTTACTCAACGATACTGTGTTCTTTGAGTGGGGGGTGGTTTGGCCCGCTTATTGTGGACGTCCGCCCGATCCGGCAATCGTTGGGGACCGCTGGCGCGACATGTGGATGGAGCGTCTCAATAACCTGGACTACTACCCCATATACTGGATTACCCACCAGCACCGAGACGCATTCTGGAAGCATAGGTCGATCAGCGAAGACTACGGCGCCATTCGGTGCCCCGTGTATGCTGTGAGTGGTTGGAACGATGTTTATTACCGCGCGGTTCCGCGCATGCTCGCCAACCTTAAATGCCCGCGCAAAGGGCTCGTCGGTCCCTGGGGTCACGGCTATCCGAACACTGGTAATCCGGGCCCGGCGATAGACTGGCTCACCGAGGCGCTGCGTTGGTGGGATTACTGGCTCAAGGATATCGAGACCGGCATTATGGACGAGCCGATGTATCGGTTCTGGATGCAGGAAGAGGCGACAATGCTCGGCGTACACCAGAGTCCCGGTCGGTGGGCGGCCGAGGAGAGCTGGCCTTCCCCGCGCATCAGGCCGCGCAAATTCTATCTCACCAAAGACGGACTGGAGTGCGGCGCCGGCGCCGAAACGGCGCGTGTTCTCAAGCCTTCGCAGACAGTGGGAATAACGGCGCCGCGTCGGCATTGGAGAGACATCGACACGGAGGCCCCGACCGATCAGCGTATCGACGACGCTCGCTCCCTGACATTCGATTCCGAGCCGCTCGAGGGGGAATTCGAGATTCTGGGCCAGCCGGTGGTCACTCTCGACCTGGCGGTCGACAAGCCGGTTGCGCTCCTGGCCGTTCGGCTCAATGAAGTCGAGCCCGACGGCCTGTCGAAGCGAATCACTTATAGTGTGCTGAATCTGACCCATCGGGATAGCGATGAATTTCCTCAACCGCTGGAGCCCGGCAGGCGCTATCGCATCCGCATGCCGCTGAATGATTGTGCCCATGTTTTCAAATCTGGCAGGCGCATTCGTGTTGCAGTGTCAACTTCATATTGGCCCGCATATTGGCCATCGCCAGAGCCGGTGACTCTGACAGTTTATGCGGGTCGGTCCGAGCTCGAGCTGCCGGCACGACCGCCGAGCGCCGCGGATAGGAATTTGAAACCCTTCGGCGCAGCCTTCGTCCCCGAACCCACCTCCGGGGGAACGGTATTACAGAAAGCCCCAGCGCCAACCAGAAGATCTGAATGGGATGCCGCAACGAAGAAACTTACCATACGCACCGTCCAAGGCGGCGGACTATCCAAGAGTGACGCCATTGGCATAGAAGTTGGGTCAATAACAAGCGAGCTGTCGGAAATACTTGACCAGGATCCGACCAGCGCCACCGTGCAAACGCAGTACATTGAGACCATGAAGCTCGACGATTTGAACGTTCGCGTCGAGAGTTGCCTGCATATGAGCTCGACCAAGGACAAATTTTTGGTTGTCGGCCAGCTTAAGGCCTTCGACCACGACGAGGAAGTGTTCACCAAGAGTTGGAAACGTATGATTCCGCGCCTGCTTGTCTGATATCCGGATCTTGGAGGTTGCAATAAGATAGCCAACCTAAGCGATAACGCGAAGCCGGCATGTTCGTGAGATAAAGAGCATCTGCCAATGAGCCCCCTGCGCGTCTAGTCGGCCGCGCTTGGGAAATGTGTGATGAGGGTTGGGATCCTTGGCGCAAGCGGGAGCGATGATCCGTTCATCAGCCTACCTCCTTGCCGCACTGATGGAGCGGGCGCGGTTGCCAAAGAGAAAAGCTCATATGGCGGGTCCCACAGCTCGCTTTGCGCGTATGCAGCCGAGAAAGACGTCGATATTCTTCGGATATGGAATAGTCGAACTTGGCAACGATCGGGCCACTCCGGGCTTCAGATCGAGTGCCAGCTCCGGTGCGCGAAAATCCGAACTTTCTTGATCCGATTCTTCCCAAGGACGTACCGGCAAAACTATCCCCACTGCCGCACCCAGCAACAGAGCCCCCGCGGCGCCCACCAACGCCCAGGTCAAGGAGTAGTTCTGGGCGACAGCACCCCAGATCCAGCTGCCGGCTGCGATGCCGCCATAAGTTAAGGCGTAGTAGATCGAGAGCGTGCGGCCGACAACCCCATCTTGGCCTCGCCAGCTGCACCCAAACGTCAGTCCCAGTCCAGGTGATAAGCCAGCCCGCGCCCCCGATCGCCATAGAAATTGCTGCGACAGCTACCGACGATGTCAGGGCCAGTGAAATGCAACATGCCGCACAAGCCATCGAGGCTAACGCCATCAGCGAGTGCTGAGAGACAGTCCGCCTCAAAAAGCCGTTGCTCATGCCCGCGATGAAGGCACCCATGCCGAAACCGGCCAACAGAATGCCGTAGACAATCAGCCCGCTTGCCAGCTTGTCTCGCACGACGAGAGGCAGTAGCGCGATAATGGAAATGCTGGCCATGCCGAACAGGGTTGCGCGGGCGATTGCTGCTCTGATTTCCGAGGACAACGCCATAAAGCGCACTCCGTCATGAATCGCCGTCGTCATTCTCTCACGAGGGAGAGGAGAAGAGCGAACTTGCCATTTGGTGCGCCAAATTGCGATTGGAGGCGCCAGATCACTCAAGGCTGCGAGGGCGAAAGCGGCCAACGGTCCAAAGAAAGGCCAGGATCACGCCACCCAGAGCCGGGCCTATGCTCCGAACTATGTTATATCCGACCGACATAAGCGTCACCGCAGCCGGAATGACGCGCTTGTCAGGATATCGCCAGCGGCTCGGCGCCGGCGAGACGTACGCCCACTCGGCTTCATTCCGCCGTCACCTTCCATTCCTGGCTAAGCAGCGTTGCGAGCGCTCTTTTCGTGAACCAGTCGGTGGGGGCAACCCGAGGTTCTCGCGAAGGGTAAAGCCTTCATATTCGGTGCGGAATAGGCCGCGGCGGCGCAACTCGGGGATGACCAGATCGATGAAATCGTCGAGCCCGCCGGGCACGGTCGGCGGCATGATGTTGAAGCCGTCGGCGCCGCCTTTGTTGAAGCGCTCTTCGAGCCCGACAAGCTGCCAATGGCCGCGGCCCCGGCGATGGTCTCGTAGAGCTGACGAACAACGTGACAACGCCATCGCGGCGGCTCCTCACAAGGCGTTACCGTGACATCGCCATTTCCCTACCGCTCAATCAATGTGACAGCGCCATTTCCGGACCTGTCCCCACATTCGGAGTGGTGCCGCGGATCCTGCTTATTTCAAACCACATCTCTGTATGCGATAACCGTTTCAGCCGGTGGCCCCTTTTGGCGCGAACCTCTACCTCAGGTGTCATATCCTTTTGTGAATAGTTTCGTAGCTGCCAACGCTACTTCTCAGGTCAGTTAGAATAGATAGATTTGGCTGCTTGGAGTAGCCCTTCAATTTACCGTTCCAAAGCAGAGCACCACTTGGAGATGTTATTTGGTCACGAATTTTGCAGCAAGCTCTGGAATGTTTCAGGACGCGTTTTTTAGCCGAGATGGATCTGAGCCCGTTCCGCTTATGATCAAAGCGGAAGGGATCTGGATGTTCGATGAGCATGGGAACGCCTACATCGACGGATCGTCGGGTCCTATCGCTTGCAATATCGGACATGCTAATGAGCGTGTTGCGCATGCGATGTATCAGCAGGCAATGACGCTTGATTTTGCTTATCCGCGCGTTGCGCGTCACGCCGCCAACGCAGCGCTAACAGGGCGGCTTTGCAGTCTAGCGGGGGTGCCATTCGAGCGGGTCGGTCTCGCGTCAGGTGGAAGCGAGGCTATGGATCTTGCGCTGAAGTTCCTGCGGCAATACGCGGTTGCAAAAGGCTTGTCCAGCAAGCGCATTTTGATCTCCAACATGCCTTCGTATCATGGCGCCTCCATCGGCACGCTCGCGATTTCGGGCGATGAATCCTTAGCACCTTTTCTATCTGGCTTCGCAGTTACAGGCGCGAAAGTGCCCGCTCCAATGACCTATCGAGGAGAACCGGGACTGTCGCCTGAAGAAATCGCTGAGCAAAGCGTAGCGGCGCTTGAGAATGCTATCGTAAATCTAGGCCCAGAAAACGTCCTCGCGTACGTGGTTGAACCAGTAGGCGGTGTGGCAACCGGATGCCTCGTGCCGCCACCTGTTTATTTTCAACGCATCCGTGAGTTGTGCGACCGATACGGCGTGTTTCTCGTATTCGATGAGATTTTATGCGGCGCCGGCCGAACTGGCAAGTTTCTCGCATCACACCATTTGAGCGGCTGCATTCCAGATGTCATTGTCATGGCAAAGGGAATTGCCGCAGGTTACAGTCCTTTAGGTGCGGTGCTTCTCCCGGCAGAGCGCGTTGATGAGTTGGCAAATCTCACCGGTTTTAACTTTTCACACACGTACGGCGCAAACCCTATTTCGTGCGCCGCCGCGCTCGCGGTCCTAGACGAATATGAAGATCACGATCTAATCACCAACGCCGCGCAAGCTGGCCAGCATCTTGGACGAATATTGCGGCAGCTCATGAACGCCTCACCCATTGTAGGCGATGTGCGCGGAATTGGGCTGCTATACGCGGTGGAATTGGTACAAGACAAGGACTCGAAAGCTCAATTTCATTACGATTTTAATGTGACTGAAGTCGCTCGGACCGAGGCATTGAAGGAAGGTCTAATAATCTACTCGAGGCGTACGTCCGGAGGAAAATATGGAGACTGGTTCATCGTCGCGCCGCCATTGACCGTCACCCGAGCCGACTGTGACCAGATCGGGCAGCGATTGGAGCGTATGCTAGAGGGTGTTCGACATAGATTTGAAACTGGATGCGGGGCAGCCGGTTCTCCTAAGAGGTCGTCGCTTGAGCTGAACAGCTAGATGCTTCGAGCAGGAAGTGATCCGATGGGACCACGGCATTGCTAATGGGCAGGTCGGACCCGCCCCTAGACGGCTCATGAATCTTTACTGGCAAAAGCGCACCGATCCGCAATGGTCTGCTGTCATTTACCCGTGATCGGAAATGCGCCAGGCGGCGCAACTTGGGGAGCGCCTTCGCGACGATGTCAATGAGCCGTCGTCACGCAAAGTCCAGAAAGTCGAGCAGGCGCACCTATTGCCTCTTGGCGCGCGAGGTTGAGCGAAATCGACAGCGGTTACCACTCGATGGTGAGCGTCCAGTCCTTACTATTCATGTACTTGAGTAGGGCTTACTTCATGCCATTCCTGCGGAGTTGCAGATGAGCAACGCTTTTATTGCCTATTTGTCGGCGGAACTTTCTGGGTTGAAGTCTGCTGGGCTCTACAAATCCGAGCGCGTCATCACATCGACGCAGTCATCCGAGATCGAACTCGGGGATGGCAGCAAGGTCCTGAATTTCAGCGCTAACAACTATCTCGGTCTGGCCGACAATCAAGATCTGCGGGACGCGGCTAAGGCTGCGCTCGACCGCTATGGATACGGCATGGCGTCGGTCCGCTTCATCTGCGGCACTCAGGAAGAGCACAAGCAACTCGAGACGCACATCTCCTCATTTCTCAAGATGGAAGATACGGTCCTCTATTCATCCTGTTTTGACGCAAATGCCGGTCTGTTCGAGACACTACTCGGCGAGGAAGACGCCATCATTTCCGATGGGCTGAACCACGCCTCCATCATTGACGGCGTACGGCTCTCAAAGGCCAGGCGCTTCCGCTATGCCAACAACGACCTGGCCGCGCTGGAAGAGGAGCTGAAGAAGGCCGAAGGCAGCCGCTTCAAATTGATCGCGACCGATGGCGTGTTTTCGATGGACGGCATCATTGCCAATCTTGGAGGCGTTTGCGATCTGGCCGAGAAATACGGCGCCATGGTCATGGTCGACGATAGCCATGCGGTCGGCTTCATCGGCAGGCATGGGCGCGGCTCGGTGGAGCATTGCGGCGTCGAGGGCCGCATCGACATCATCACTGGCACGCTCGGCAAGGCGCTTGGAGGCGCGTCGGGCGGCTACACGTCAGGCAAGCGCGAGGTCATCGACTGGCTTCGCCAGCGCTCGCGACCGTATCTTTTCTCCAATACGCTGATGCCCGCGATTGCAGGGGCGTCGCTGAAGGTTTTCGATCTGATCGAACAAGGCGATGCGCTGCGCAAGAAGCTCTACGCCAATGCCGACCGCTTCCGCTCGAAGATGTCGAAGGCGGGCTTCACGCTGGCTGGCGCGGACCATCCGATTATCCCTTTAATGTTGGGCGACGCCAGCGTCGCGCAGCAGATGGCTGAGAAGATGCTCCAGCGCGGCATCTATGTGATCGGATTCTCCTTCCCCGTTGTGCCGAAAGGCCAGGCGCGCATCCGCACGCAAATCTCCGCCGCACATTCGAGTGCGGATGTTGACCGTGCGGTCGAGGCCTTCACGGAGGTGGGCCGGGAATTGGGAGTCATCTGATGCCAACATGAGTGGAGCGACTTTGTTGATGCCTGCGAAGAAGTCATGGTGGGGCGCTGTCACATTGATTGAGCGGTAAGGAAATTGAGGTAGCAGCGCGCTCATGGCCGTGAGTGCACGGCCTGCCTGAAGAGCGCGGGGTCGGCGCCTCACGCGGCCACATCGTGACAACGCCCCTTGCTGCCACCCGCGACTTCGATCTTGGACGACTGCGTCGACGTGATGACGCGATCGCATTTGTAGAACCCTGCAGACTTCAACTGAGCCAGTTCCGCCGACAAATAGGCAATAAAAGCGTTGTTCATCGGCAACTCCGCAGGAAATGGCATGAAGTAAGCCCTACACAAGTGCATGACCAGTGAGGACTGGACGCTCATCATCGAGTGGTAACCGATGTCGATTTCGCTCAACCTCGCGCCACGATGCGATAGGTGACGTCGTCAGCTCCGAGCCCGTCATATTCCACAGGGATTGTGACAGCGAGCAAATCGGCATCGTCATGTCCCGGGAGATCGACGAGTCGGTCGCCTCGTTGAGGTAAGCGTCGTCGGCGTGTGGCGCGAGCCCGGCGGTGCAGAAAGTTGCCGTATACCCTCGCGCATCGCGCTCGTCGTCCGTCTTGCTGGTCTCCCAGCAGCAGGAGACATCGGTGTGTATCTGGCATTCCACCAAGATCCGGGCGACGCCTCGCCGAAGCGCGCCTGCTCGACTTTCGGGAGTTTGCGTGACGACAGCTCATGGAGATCGTCAGAAGCCGCTCGCCAAGTTGCTGTCGCATGGCTCATTTCCGATCATGGGTAGCTGACAGCAGTCGACCATGCCGGATCATCGTGCTTTCGCCAGTATAGATCCTTGAGCCGGCATGTGACGGATCCGATTTGCCCATTAGCGATCGCGGTATCGTCGATGCGCGTCACGGGCATAATGCCGCCGGCAGTCGAGGTGATGAACACCTCGTCAGCCCCTTTGATCTCAGCACGACTGACATCAGCAGCCGTGGCCGAGAGCCCCATCTCGGCAC
>NZ_JAMYOX010000087.1:0-9016 GCF_040320025.1 Mesorhizobium sp. M0808 | reverse complement strand
TCACCGACTGGTCGAAATGGCGGCCGTTGAACATCACGTGCTCCTCCACAGCTGAGGCGTTTTTCTTGCCATGCTCCGCTTACCAAAAGGTTTGCGACAGAGCTCTCTCCAGAGGCAAGGCCCGCTACCTGTCCATTGTACAGGCAATTTGCGCGCCTCGGACACTCATGCCAGCTTGCAAGGCGACCGATCGCGAGTTGGAGGAGATATTGGCGGCAGCGTGCGTGGTTCACAGCGTGCCCGTCGCTTTCGACGCCAAAACGGCCGACGGGCGCACGGCTCGATTCGAACGGCCGAAAAAGCCGCGCTATGATGCGCGCAGGAAAGGCGTTCTAAAAAATTAGCTGGCGCCGACTAATAGTTGAAATAGATCGCCGGTGGATACACCGGATTGTACTCGCCCTTGACGGGCGGCCGCGCCGCCGCGCCTGGCGATGCGGTGATGCCGCCCGTCGGTTTGTTGTCGAGCGGCGGCCGGGCCTTTTCGGTCCTCGCTACCTTCGTCTCGGCGACCTTCGTCCCTGGGATTTTCGTTTTTGCCTCCGCGGCTTGCGGCAGTGTGAGCACGATCAGAAGTGCAGATAGCGCGAACTTCATAGCGGGGCTCTCCGGTCATGTCATTGCCAGATTCTCCGCCTGCCGGGAGGACGCCGGAGGGCGGGCCGTGAATTCAATCCTTGAAGCCTGTCGAATCGAGCAGGGCGACCTGTTTTCCGTCGACGAAAAAGCGGATCGCATGGGCATCGCCGTCGATTTCAATACGTGTTGGTTGGGCAGCCAGCGCCGTAGGAGCGGGCTTGACGTACCGCGACGGAAATTCTCCGGCCGGCGCAAAGTTCAGCATCAGCACCAGTGCGGCGCATCCGGCCGCAAGTGCGATGACGGGGGTGGCGGGAGAAGCAGTCCAGGACATCGTATTCTTCCTTCCCTAAAGAGGCGTCTACGCTCGTTTGCTAGTTCCGAGAGCTCGGCTTCGCGGTCGTTCAAAGTGTCTGAGGAAGGGGATTTGTATTCAGGCTCAGTTAGTGTGAGTTTTTTTTATGATCTGCCCTTACCCTCCGCGAACTTAGCGTCAGCCCTCGGACAGGAAAGGGCGAGCGCGTGGAACGGCCTGGAATTCTGCGGATTTCCTGGAATATTAGTATGTGGAAACATAGGGTGCCAAGTGCTGGCACAAGTTGCATATTGCGGATACCAAGGGGGCGGCCGGATGGCACAGGATGTCGCGAAGAAGTTACGGCTGACGTCGGCCCTGCTCGGGGTCGTGACCCGCAAGGACCTGGCGGCGGCATTCCGGGCTATCAACCCGAAAACGGCGTTCGATCTCGGCCGCGCTGACAAATGGTTGCAGGGTCGCGCGCAGCCGCGCGAGCTCAGCGTCTATGATGACTGGTCGAAGCTTCTTGGCCTGGAGCAGCCCGGCGCCTGGATTGCCGAGAGCGACCTCCCAGCCTTTACGGCGGCAATCTGCGCCCGCCACGGCATCGGCAAGGCCGAACTGGAGCGCCGCGCCGGTGGGCCACCCAAGACCTCCGCGCATGAGGACCGAAGCGCTGGCGCCGCCCTGGCTGGAGCCTACGCGTGTTATTCGCAGGCTCTGTCGCCCTATCATCACGGCCAGCTGATCAGGGGCAGTCTGTCGATAAAAGCCGGGCCGGAGGGGCACGGCCTGACGGCCTCCTATCGCGAGATATTGCCAACCGGCCAACTGCTGATCAGCGGGCAGGTCTCGCTGGCAAAACGCGGCCTCTATGCGCATCTGAAGGAGACCGACGGCGACGCCCACTTCTTCTTCTGCCTGTTCCCGCAGTCGCAGCCGGGAAGCGTGCTCGGCGGCTATATGTGTGGCGGTGCCATCATCGGCCCGGAGCCACAGCCTTCGCTGACCAGGATACTGATCGTGCGCTTGCACGATCCGGCGCCCGAGGCATGGGGCGGATATCTCTCGTCTGACAGATCGATCGCCGAGGACCTGGCAGCGCTCGGCCTCATCATCGAGCGGCCGGAAGCGGTCGACCGGCAGCTCGCGCAATTCCTCATCGGAGACAGGCGCGACGGCGGCCCCAGCCAGATCCCGCCTGCCGAGTTCCACGCCATCCTCGAGACCTTCGACCGGCAGTGGCTGCGCCAGCCGGCTTAAAAACCTTTTCCCCATCCTGCCAAGCCGGTGAGGAGTGAAGCGGTCGTTGCCCTGAGATGACCTTGCCCCTCTGATCTAATCCGGTTTGAAGTTCGTTCTGGCCCATCGAGAGGACCAGGACATGAAACGCAGCCGCTTCTCTGAAGATCAGATCATCGGAATTTTGAAGGAACATGAGGCCGGGGTATCGGTTGCCGATCTGTGCCGCAAGCACGGGTCAGCGACGCCTCGATTTACAACTGGAAGGCCCGCTTCGGCGGGATGGATGTCTCCGAGGCTCGGCGACTGAAGGCTCTGCAGGACGAGAACACGCGGCTGAAGCGGCTTCTGGCCGACGCCATGCTCGACAATGCCGCGTTGAAGGATCTTGTGGGAAAGAAATGGTGACGCCCGCGGCCAAGCGGAATGCTGTCGCTCGCCTGAAGGAAGGCTTCGGGATGAGCGAACGGCGGGCGTGTAAAGCCATCGGCTGTTGCCGCATGAGGGTTCGCTACGAGACCAGCAGGCCGGACGACCGCGAGCTTCGCGAGCGGATGAAGGCGATCGCGCAGGAGCGTCGCCGGTTCAGCTACCGGCATCTTCTCGTGATGCTGAGGCGGGAGGGCCTGGTCGTGAACCACAAGAAGCTGTTCCGGCTCTATCGGGAGGAGAAGCTCGCCGTTCGCCGCCGTGGCGGCCGCAAACGGGCGATCGGGATCAGGGCGCCGATGGTGGTGCAGCTGAGGCCCGACGAGCGCTGGTCGCTCGACTTCGTATCGGACCAGCTCACAGACGGGCGCCGTTTCCGCTGGCCGTCGCGTCTATGGAGTTGCGGTCAAGGGATCTCCCGAAGACGACAATCTTGAATTGGACATCGTCCAAACACGCATGCTGCGCGCCAGCCGGCTAGTCTCCATGACGTCAGGGCACGCCGCCGCTTCGGGTCTGCCAGCCTGGCGCATGTGTCAACAGTTCCGAGCCGAAGCACTGCACCGCCCTCCCAGCCAAAGAAAGTTGGCTCGCCCGACTGGCAGAAGAAGGCCCCGATGCTTCGCGCCTTCGCGAGGCCGTCAGCCAGACCATCGCCGGTGGGCCGCCGAAGGAACGTGGCATCCTTGCCGCGCTGCGCCGATCCAGCTGCCGGAGCCGATCTCCAGGTCAAGATCTAATACGACATCTGCTCGATACAAACCGACTCGGAGCCCCTGCTCTAAAGGACGGCCCAACGAAACGACCATAATCCTTTCATCTCCTCGCTTACAGCCGTCGAATTCGTCGCGGCGTGCTTGAGAAGCCGTCGGGCAAGCGGCGTGACGAGCTCGAAAAATAGTTCGCGGCGTCGGACGGTGCGCAGATGCTTTTTGCCGGCCGGGTCCTGTTGTTCGACGAGAGGATGGTCCGGCGAGGCAAAGTGCCGGGCCCAAGGAGAGCCAGCTCAGCCTCAATCGCATCGGCCAGCGGTTCTTTGAATTCGCGGTAATCCACATTCATGCAACCACTGCCCTTGTCTTCGCGTTTAGCCGCGTTCAATCGTGGGGAGCGACAAGAATGCGGGCCTTCAGTCCAATTACAATCTGCCTCAATCGCAACCTGACGGTGGTCGCGTCCATAGCCGACGCAATGAAGGTGCTTCAGCAACCATGGCCTAGAATGGGAAAGCCGGGGCGGCTCAACGCGATCCGAATGGTCGAGGAATCCCTCGCCGGGCATTGCAGCCAGCAAGCTGCATTCGAGGCCTTCAAGGCGGCCGCGGCTGAACAGGGACTCCTTAGAACAAGAGGGACCAGCGCAGGTCTGGGGAAAGTTGCGCGGATGGTTGAAGACCTGATGTGAGTCATGCCGGCCTCGCTAACGCTGAAGAGGCGCCCCACTTGAACCCCGAAATACTGCCTTCTCCCGCGAGAGCCGAAACGCCTCAAACCGGGCTATTACCCCGGACGCGAGAAGGCCCTGGCTTCGCGTCCGGGACAGCCAGGACCCACTTATCCGACGGTGAATTCTGCGCTGCCTCAGCAGTGCAGCTGCACGCCCATTTCCGCCGCGTTTGGGATCCACATTGAGGTTAACTCTGATGATCTGCCCCATCTTGTCAGAAAAAGACATTTCCCTTGACCTTGCGACTAAAGGAAAGCAATCAGCCTTTGACAAAAATCGCGATCAGGATTGCGCGGAGAACTGAGCTTGATGAGCAGATGATTCTCATGTCTCTTCGACCGCGAGTGTCTCGGCTCGACGGGCATCGGTCATGGCGTCGCGATCCCTCACGCTCTGCTGGCACGATCTCTTCGCCAGTCGTGTCTTTGACACGCTTGGCCCAGCCCGTTGACTTCGACGGCCCCTACGACGACCAGTCGATCTCATCTAGATTGTACTCTGGCCGCGCTCTGTTACTTCCGCCTTCCTCCCTGCCCTTTCGCAAAGATGCCGGCTGCTTCGAGTAGCTCTTGTTCGGGAGCGACTCCGATTGCCACGGTCAGCCGATGAGGTGTTGGCGATTGTCGAAAATGAGCCGCTTCCGGGAATTTCCACCAACTTGCATACTCCTCGTGTCGGGCCTGGCGTTGTGATGTCTGTGCGGCGCATGGCGCAGGGGCTCGCTACCAGCCGATGAGGCGGCCTTCGCGGGGGATTGAAGCATCTTCGGGTTTCTTTTCTGCGCGGTAACCCAAACAGAATGTCTGCGTCGTCACATTGCTCCGAGGCCGCGCCGCGCTCCGGCAACGCGCGGTCTGGTTCCCCCGCGGGTACTGCGATCGATCAGCCCCGCATCGTTGAGCGCAAGATGGCCTGCATGTGCTCTTCCCCAAGTCGAGTTCGCCCCGTGCCTCAACAGTCAGCACGTACTCGGCCTTGACCCGGCGGTCGCCTCGGCTGGTCGCAGGATAGGAACAGATAGCCCTCAAGGATTGCTCTTCAATTCGGTCTGCCATCTTGCGGTCGTGCCAGTTGCTGCCCGATCGATGAACAACCCTATGGAGCGCGGCATAGGCGGTTTCATGGCTTGCTATCAGCGCCTGCAGTTCGCGCGAGGTACCTTCGTCTTCAGCAAACGTCGGTTCAACGACAGTCGCAACGGCGGTGAACGCAAGAAGTGTACGGCGGGTGACTGCGGGCATGCCCCATATCCTTGCCGTTGATGAGTGCGGGCACACCATAGCACCGGCGCAGCGTTCGGGGAGATGCAACGCGACCCTATTGTCTGCTGACAAAACGTTCCGCTCCTGCGGCTGCTTCTCCTGCAATGGCTGGCAGGTTCAGTCTCCTGAAACGTCGTAGGTGTGACGCTAGTATGGCCATTGAACGCCACCCACAACTCAGATGCTGTGTGAGCGCCTGCCACCAGCCGGTACATTTGCCTGTCTCTTATTCCAGACTGTTCTCGCGTGCACCGTGCCCCTGTGCGATCGGGAATCGACGCTGGCCTTCTACAGGCCGCTTCCAGACCTCGCCTCCCGAAGTCAGTTGCGGCGAGCGTTGAGAGCACGTGCGAGGAGCCGGGTGTCAGTCAGCTGGATCACGCACGTCTCGTATGCTTTGGTCGGGCCGCGCCAGCGCAGCTCTTCGACGTTATCGAACAGCCGAGCGTCCGTGCGCAGCGTCGCGAGATTTTTGAACAAAAGCGCGAGCTCTCTACGCTTGCCGAGGGCTTCAGGCGGAAAGCGTTCAAGAGGGCCGTAGCGGCCAAGCAGCCGGGCGGCCGAGACCAGGCCGATGCCTTCGAGACCCGGATAGCCGTGGGCGGCATCACCGACGAGCGCGAGGAAATCTGGAATCAGGGCGGGCTCAACTCCGAACTTCTCGCGTACACCGGCGGCATCGCGAATTTTCTGGGCCCTGCGGTCTACCTGGACCACATGGTCACCGCGCACACACTGCGCGAGATCCTTGTCCGGCGTCCAGATGCACACCTTCTGCACGCGCTCATCGGCAACCGCGCTGCGCGCCGCGGAGGCCAGCGCGTCATCGGCTTCCAGCTCGATCATCGGCCAGACCGCCACTCCCATCGCCGCCAAGGCTTCCTCGAGGGGGTGAAACTGCGCGAGCAACGCCGGCTCGATGCCATCCCCGGTTTTGTAGCCGCGCCAGAGCTGATTTCTAAACGATTCGACTACATGATCGGTAGCCACCCCAATGTGTGTGGCGCCATTCTCGATCATCTCCAGCACAGTGTTCAGCACGCCGAGGACTGCGCCAAACGGCTTGTCTTGGCCGTTGTTGAACCGGCGTTGGCCGTAGAAGTGGCGAAACAGTTCGTATGTGCCGTCTACTAAATGTACGATCATTGCAATCCTCGAGGAAACAGCATCCGGCCCGGTTTCTGGTGTTCGAACTTAGTTATAGAGACACCTGGGCCAGCGCGAGCATCGTCGTGACATGACCCAAATGCGACAAGAGGACCAAAAAGGTAGGAAGCGCAGCGAACCCCTCTATATCGACAGCCATGGATGCATCGAGCGACCACCCGCAGAACGACGAGCTTCTCTCGGACATCCAGCGCCTGTCCTTCGACTATTTTCTCAAAGAGGCCAACCCGGCGAATGGCCTGATCGCCGACCGCAATGCCCCGGGGTCACCGGCCAGCATCGCCGCCGTCGGGCTCGCCCTGTCGGCCTATCCCGTCGGTGTCGAGCGCGGTTTCATGACGCGCGCCGCCGCCGCTGAACGGACGCTCGCCACGCTTCGCTTCTTCTGGAACGCGCCGCAAGGGCCCGAAGCCGACGCAACGGGCCACAAGGGCTTCTACTACCATTTCCTCGACATGGAGACCGGCCGCCGCGTCTGGAAGTGTGAGCTGTCCACGGTCGATACGGCGCTTCTGCTTGCCGGTGCGCTGGCCGCCAGCGCCTATTTTGGCGAGGACGATGAATCCGAACTGGAAATCCGGCGGCTAGCCGATGCGCTCTACCGGCGCGCCGACTGGCGATGGGCGCAGAACGGCGGCGCCACCGTCACCCATGGCTGGCGGCCTGGAAAAGGCTTCCTGCGCTATCGCTGGCAAGGCTACGACGAAGCGGTGATCCTTTATGTGTTGGGCCTCGGCTCGCCAACCCATCCGTTGCCGCTCGAGAGCTATGCGGCCTGGCTATCCACCTACAAGTGGAAAAAGATCTATGGCCGGGAATTGGTTTACGCCGGTCCACTTTTCATCCACCAGCTGTCGCATATTTGGATCGATTTTCGCGGCATCCGCGATGCTTCCATGCGCAACCACGACTGCGACTATTTCGAGAACAGCCGCGAGGCAACCTACCTGCAACGCGACTACGCCATTCGCAATCCGAAGGGCTTCAGCGGTTATGGCGAGAATTGCTGGGGCATCACCGCCAGCGACGGCCCAAGCCCGACAAAACGCCAAATGACGGTCGGTGGCCGCCGCTTCTTCGGCTATCTGGCGCGCGGTGCGCCATTCGGCCCTGATGATGGGACGTTGTCGCCGTGGGCAGCGATTACCTCATTGCCCTTTGCGCCAGAGATCGTTTTGCCGGCACTGCGCCATTTCCACGAGATCGACCTGCACGAGGGCAACCCTTACGGCTTCACCGCAAGCTTCAATCCGACAATAGCAGCCGCCGACGGCCGGCCATGCGGTTGGGTATCGCCGGACCATGTCGGCATCAATCAGGGGCCGATCACTCTGATGATAGAGAACTATCGCTCGGGCTTCCTGTGGCGCCTGATGCGCTGCGTGCCGGCCATCATCGCCGGACTGCACCGAGCCGGTTTTTCGGGCGGTTGGCTATAACAAGTCGAGATGACAAAGCTCCCCGACTGACCGGGACTCTTGACTGCTAGCGCATGCCGCATTTGCTGCAAACGTCGACTCAGCGGCAGTGGGTGATGGGCGCTTCTTATAACGCCGGTCACGAATGTCTGAAACGGGTCACAATTGCGGACAGGCCGCCTTAGGCTGGGATACACGAGAGCGGACATTCAGGTCGTCGCGAACATCGTCGTGACCTGTGATGGGTTTCGGATGCCGGCCGTCTACTGAGATGGCGTGGCTCGAGGCCGGCGTCCGGAAGCCTCCAGGGAAGGAACCCGCGGGGTGGAGATTTCGGTTTTGCGGCTATGGGGATTTGACGGTTCGGCTTGGTCCGTTGTGACCGCACCGATGGGCTTGGTGGGTGGGCAGGCGTAGCTCGATGGGCTGGCGATGGCTGTGCGCATTGCGATGCGGCCCTTGAAGAGCGGGCGGTTTCGGCGCTGCAGATGGTGCGGGACATGCGATCGGCCGGAGACGCACGATCGCCTCGGGCCGCCGACGACCAGAGTCCTCGGCGGGTATACAGAGCGATGAAGAGCGGTTTGTGGTCATGGCGCCCTCGTCCAAGGCGGCGCGCGGGCGCGGTCGCCGCCGCGTTCGAAGGTCTCGATGACGATCATCCTGCCGCCGCAGCATGGACATGGCGGCCGCCAGTCCGATGGCGTGGCGGCATCGGCGCCCGTTCCGTTGCATTCGGCCTTGGGCTGCGGCGCGGCGAGAAGTTCGCGAGCGCGCGCGATGTTGGCCTTGGCGTGCGCACTGGCGAGCAGCCCATAGTGGCGGATGCGATGGAAGCCTTTGGGTAGCACGTGGAGCAGGAATCGGCGGATGAACTCGCCCGCTTCCAGCGTCATGGTCGGGTAGCGCTCGCTGCCATTGCGGCGGTAGTCCTTGACGCGGAATGTGACGCCCGCCTCGTCGAGCGCGATCAACCGGCTGTTGGAGATGGCGACGCGGTGGGTATAGCGCGACAGGTAGGCCAGCACGGCCTCGGGTCCGGCGAAGGGCGGCTTGGCGTAGACGAACCAGCTCTTCTTCTTGAGCGGTGCCAGGAATTTAGCAAAGGCGCGCTTGTCGCCGAGGCCAGCATTGTCGCCGAAGAACCTCAGCCGGCCGGCGGCATGGGCATCAGT
>NZ_JAMYOX010000086.1:0-9174 GCF_040320025.1 Mesorhizobium sp. M0808 | reverse complement strand
GATCAGGAGTGCGGCGTGAACCGCTTCGACGCACCTCCTGCAACAAACAGAAGCGGACATCTGATGTGCTACAAAAACCGGACAACTTGAAAAGCTACCGACAGATCGGTCGTGAACTGAAGGCGATCTCGCAGTGGCTGGACGAACATCGCGATCTGCTCGGGTTGGTGACGCGGGACCTGCGCCGCCACTGCGTCAAGGAGACCGGCCGCGAGGGTCTGCCGGCGGAGGCTGTGCTGCGCTGCGCGCTGCTCAAACAGCACCGCCAGTTGAGCTACGAGGAACTGGCGTTCCATCTCGAGGATTCCGCCTCGTTCCGAGCCTTTGCCCGGCTGCCGTGGGGGTGGAGCCCGAAGAAGTCGGTGCTGCACAAGACAATCAGCACGATCCGGGCCGAAACCTGGGAGGCGATCAACAAAGTGCTGCTGGCAACGCCCGGCAGGACAAGCTGGAAAGTGGCAAGGTCGTGCGTGTCGACAGCACCGTCACCGCGGCGCTGATCCACGAGCCGAGCGACAGCAGCCTATTGTGGGATGCCGTGCGGGTGATGGTGCGCTTGTTGCAGCAGGCGGATACACTGGGCAGCGCCATCCCATGGCACGATCATTGCCGCGCGGCGAAGAGGCGGGCCCGGACGATCAAGTATGCCCGCGGCCGCCCCAAACGGGTCAAGCACTACCGCGTGCTGCTCAAGATCACGCGCACCACCTTGAGCTATCTGCAGCAGGCGAGTGAACAGTTGCCCTTGGCGGCGGGGCCGGCCGGCGAACTGTGGCAGGCCCAGATCCGCCACTACCGGCCGCTGATTGAACAGATCATCGCCCAGACAGAGCGGCGGGTCCTGGCCGGCGAGGCGGTGCAGGCCGGCGACAAGCTGGTCAGCTTGTTCGAGCCGCATGCCGACATCATCGTCAAGGGCAGCCGCGACGTCGATTACGGCCACAAGCTCAATTTGACCACAGGCCGAAGCGGGCTGATCCTTGACCTCGTCATCGAAGCCGGAAACCCGGCCGACAGCGAGCGGTTCTTGCCGATGCTGGAGCGCCACATCGCCTTCTACGACCAGGCGCCGCGGCAGGCGGCGGCCGATGGCGGCTATGCCAGCCGCGAAAATCTGCGCCGGGCCAAGGCCTGCGGCGTGCGCGACATGGCCTTCCACAAGAAGAGCGGCCTCAAGGTCGAAGACATGGTCAAAAGCAATTGGGTCTATCGCAAGCTGCGCAACTTCCGCGCCGGCATCGAGGCCGGCACCTCATGCCTGAAAGGCGCCTACGGCTTGGGGCGCTGCACCTGGCGCGGGCTCGACCACTTCAAGACCTATGTCTGGTCCTCTGTGGTGGCTTACAATCTCGCACTCTTCACCCGCCTCAAACCGGTTTGACGCCACTCATCGGGTCGCGCTCAGTGGCACGCCGGCGGGCGCTGGCCGCTACCCCATGCCCGCAGGGCCGCCAGCCAGTCCTCCCGGCCGCGATCTGCACGTTTCGTGCCGCTACACACCGACAAGCAGCATGGGTTGAGCATGCAAACGATCCTCGAACACTCGGAAAACAGCTGTTTATGGACGGGCACTAGACTAGGCGCTATAGCGGTGGCACGCTCTTCCCAGAGAAGTCTTTGTCCCCGGTCATCGCGGCTCCTCCTGCAGAACTGATCGAATGGCGTTTGCTGTCGCGTCGACATCATCATCACTGACGAGATAGTGAACGACGGCGCGAACGACGCCTTCACGGAGCGAACCCATACGCACGCCCCGCTGCAACAGCTAGCCAGGAAATCCAGGGTCGACAGACCGTCCCATTCGAGGCGGAAGAACACCATGTTCGTCTCGATAATCGAGGGCTCCAGGCTGATGACGGGAATGTCGCTGATTTTCTCCGCCAGCAACTGCGCGCGCCGGCGATCTTCGATAAGCCGATCTACCATGGTTTGAAGCGCCACGATACCTGCTTTGCCATGATGCCAGCTTGGCGAAGGCCGCCTCCCAGAAGCTTTCGATAGCGTCTCACCCGCTCGATGAAGGGCCGTGTTCCGCATACCATGGAGCCGAACGGCGCGGCGAGTCCTTTGGACAGGCTGAACATGATCGAGTCGACCTCCTCCGCCATTTTCGTCAGCGTCCTCTTCGAGGAGATCGCCGCGTTGAAGATGCGGGCGCCATCTAGATGCAGCGGCAGGTCGTGCTCGTCGGCAAGCGCGCGTACGTCCTTGAAATAGGACGCAGGCAGGATGCGCCCGCACGTTGACAATGTGGGTTCTCCAGCACGATGACCCCAGCCGGCGCGCACTGGTGATCGCTCCAATGGCTGCGCCCCAACAGCGACTGCATCCGATAGGGCCGCTCCGCTCCGGACTGCTCAGCCATCAGCCAGCCTGTCTTGCGCTCAATGCCGGAAAGAAGGCCGTCAAGGAAATCTGCGCCCGTCTCCCGCAACTCACGACGAGGAAGCACCCGCCCAACCCGCGCCTTCAGCGCTGTGAGCTCCTGCTCCCAATCCAACAACGACCCTGACCACGAAGCGACAGACATGGTACCCTCCATAACCTGCCGAAGTGAATCAGAAAATCAAATGATCCGCAACTGTAGTACTAGTCGGACGCAGGATCTTTCCCCGCGGACACTTCAATAGTCGTGCTTGGCATCGTAGCGGAAGCGGCGAAGCGGGACCGGGCTACGGATCGGCTCTGCGTTGGCCGGAATCAACGCACCAATGCCGCGACGCTCGAACCCTCCGAACACTTTCGCGTAGGCATAGCCGGCATCGGCAGTGACGTTGCTAACAGATGACCCGGTCGACACCATGGCGGCTTCGATCCGTTCAACGATCATCTGTTCCTCGTTGATCTCCCCGCTGGTCACGGCAACATCGAGAACTACCCCCGCGCAGATCATCGACGATGGTATGCTGTTTGTAGGCGGGCTCCAGACGGCGGTTGCGGGGGGCGTTTGTCGCCATGCTCGCATCTGGATCCGTGATGCAGACTTTTTGAACTTTCCTGTCTTGCGGCTTTTTCTGATCGCTGCCTCCGCATCTGCATTCGCCGCGCTCACCGCCTCAAGGTGGCGCACCACCAAGCTATCCCAGCTGACGTCGGCGCGGATCAGCGAAGCATTGAATGACTTCGCCCTTGGCGATTTTGGCGTCGATACAGGCTTGTACAGTGCGCTTAAAGATCCGCTGGAACCGTTCTTCACCCCAGCGCTGGCGGATTCTCGTCAACGAAGAATGATCGGGAAAATGCCTCATGGAGGCCGTAGCCGACAAACCACCGGATCGCGATGTTGACCTGCGCCTCCCGCATCAGCCGGCGATCATGCACAATTCCCAGCAGGAAACCCGCGAGCATCAGGCGTACAGCCGCCCCGGGATCGATGCCGGGGCGGCCATTGTCGGTGCAGTAGAGGTTCGCCACCTCGTCGCACAGCCAGGACAGATCCAGCACACGATCGACGCGCGCGAGAATATGATCATCAGGGATAAGCTGTCGCAGCGAGCCAGTCATGAATAGCTCAAGCTGATCGCGCTCCTTCCGTCCCAGCATCGCGAACCCCTCCAGAGAATCAACGATTTCTCAATTGAACAGCAGGAGGAGACTTCTTCAACAGCCTCTATGTTCACTTCCTCAGGAACGCGCTCGATCATTTGCCGAGGAAGCACGGCGACGACTGCCTGCAGGAGCTGCACTGGCTCTACGACCGGCGCGATCTTGCCGAGGCCAAGGCCGATCTCGCCGCATGGCTTTCCAAATGGTCGGCCCGCTATCCGCGGCTGACGAATTGGGTGAAGGAGACCATCGAATACACGCTGACCTACTTCCGCCTGCCGCGCCAGCACCACAAGCATCTTAAGAGCACCAACATGCTGGAACGCCTCAACGAGGAAATCCGCCGGCGCACCTATGTCGTGCGCATCTTCCCCAATACCGAAAGCTGCCTGCGCCTCGTCAGGGCCTTGGCCGTCGAAACCAATGAAAACTGGATGGAGGCCAACCGCTACATCAACATGGATGATCTGCGTGAGCACAAGAAGCTCGCTCTACGCCAAGCTGGATGACCAGCATCATGGCCGCCCAATTTGCAGACTTGACGCACACAACCTGTGCAGTGTGGGACGCAGATTATTCCTGTTCGCCAGGGGGCGGAAATGGTGTGATCGACCAACCGATTAAGTCGACGGCCCGCTGAAGTATCGCCTCGGTCCGAGCACGGCTGGGTGAAGCGGCGACGACAAGCCCGATGTGGTCTCGGTGATCGCCTTTCCTGACAATCGGCATCTTTGGCTTAATATACAACTTGACGTCGGCGATACCAGATACAGCAGCAGCCCGACTGTCGCCACCAATCCAATCGAGGGTGCCATCGCGATCAGCAATTAGCCACCGCGCGGCCGCAGCGTGCGAATGCGTTCTGCGCAAATTCCATTCCTCGCCGATGACAAGCTTGATGAGTCCGGTGACGAGATCCACACCGTGAGCCAGTTGAACCAGTTCAGGAGCGGGCGACCCCCCAAGACGCGGATTGACCTCAATGACGATTGGGCCACGCTTCGTCCACCGGAGTTCAATGTTCGTTGGCCCCCAGCCAAGGCCGAGAGCTCGCAGACAGCTCAGCGAAACATCGGCGATACGATCATGCTCGTCATCAGTCAGCACGGCCGGGTAGGTGCACTCACGAAAGACGAAATGCGGTGGGGGACCAAAATCGGCGGCGGAGATCCCAACGACCTCATTTCCCATTATGTCAATCCAATAATGCGGGCCCTGTGCGAATTCTTCGACCAGTATCCTCGGCGAATCCCGCCATATGTGCTTACCGCCCAACAGATAGGTCGTGTGTTCGGCCAACTCATCGACGTTGCGGCACAATCTGACCCCTCTGCTGCCGAGGCCTACGGCTGGCTTCAGAATTACCGGCAGCCCGATTTCCGCGGCAGAGCTTTCTACTTCCGCGGCATTCGTGGCCAAGCGATAAGCAGGAATTGGAATGCCGGCCTCCGTGAGGAACTGACGTTGAGCGGATTTGTCGCAGCATCGTTCAATCGATGCGGGGTTCGGTCCCGGTAGATCGAAATACCGGCAGAGCTTGCCAACTGTCGCATAAAACGACTCCGTAGCGGACGTAATGCCAGCAATGTCGTAGGTCGCAAGCAGCCGGGAACATTCGCCGATCAGCGCATTGAGATTGTCAGTATCGACGCGGATTGCCTCAAGCCTTTCTGCCGCAATGTAGTCGTACCGAGATGGATCTGCCGACAGGGTAATTGGATGAAGACCAAGACGCTGGGCTGCTTGGACGAATAGCAGACCAAGACCCCTTGGATTGCCTTCAATCAGGATGAGCGCTCTTTTTGCCATTCGTTTTGACCTCCGTTGCGTGTCGTGCTGTGCCTCGGTACGTGCGCAAATCAGCATCAGCTTTCTAACCTTGCCTGACCTCAGACTTTGTGGTGAACAATACCACTGTCAGCGATTTGCGGTTGCAAAGCTTCTGTGAATTTACTCGAAGGATCTGTTGCTACTTTTTCCTAACCAGCGGTGCGTCACGGAGCATCTCGACGACGTTCCCAGATTTGCCCGGCGCTCGGCAGAATGGCTGGAAGGTGACTAGTTTCAGGACCCGAGCGCCATAGAGGCGATGTCGCCGATATTCGACGGCTGCGTTCGCAATCTATGAAAGTGAGCAGCGGTCGAGCGAAAGTGCCCCAGGCACTGGCGTGCTCAAATAGGAACCATGTCTCTGCGAGCTGCGGCCGTATGACCAAGTCTATCCGCAGTCAAGACCCGGAGGGCCTTGGCGCTTCCCGCGGCGATGGCCGCTAGGCCAAGCTGATGCGCAAGCTCGGCAGTGTCCAGTTGTTGATCATTGAGGATTGGGGCCGAGAGGAGCTCGACGATTAAGCCCGCCGAACTCCATCGCCTCGACCAGGATCGGCATCAACGCTTTCAGCCGCTTCCCGCAGATCCGGTCAGAGGCCTCCCACAGCACGATCAGCGCTTCACCAACCGCATCATCATAAAGCCGCCGCTCCGGCCGCGGCCCCCGAACGGCCCACCTGCGGTCCGTTGCGCAATAGGCGCGTCGCATGCTTGCGGTGAAAGCCGCTCACCGCCACGAACTCATCGAGGATGCGCGACTTCTCTGCCCGGTCGCTTCGGGCGTAGCGCTCCGTTACCGCGCTCACCAGCTCATCCCGCGTCGCCATGCTGACTTGCCTCATCTGATTTGCTCCTGCCACACAAATGCGGGGAGCAAATCAGATGAGGCAACGGCTTAACATCCAGGAACAATTCAGGCGAGGCAATGCGGGTGGGGAAATTGGCCGTCGCGTCCTGCAGCTGTGTCACCAAGAGGCCAATCGTTCTGGGATCAACATGTGGGGCAGTGGCAATACGCCACGCGGCGCAGACCGCGCGCTCATACATCCAGGCCGGAACCTCCAGCCACCGATCGGAGGCGTGGCCAGAAAGACTGCAGCGGAAAACCACCCGGTCAGCCTTCTCGATCACCTCATGAACGTGAACAAACGCCCGGCCCAGGGATGCCATGGATAAAGAAACTCGCGTTCCTCGGTCCCGTGGGCGTTCTCTCGTCGTATTGTACAACGAAATCCATCCCCATGCCGCGCTGAAGATGGCTTCCCCTCGGCAGTTCATCAAAGCATTATCTCAATAGCTGAACTGTCCGACGAATCGGGGAGCACTCCAGCGACCGATGGGGCCGATACGGAAACAGGATCAATCTGCTACTTTCTCCCACCTTGATTATCTTATGCCAGTGGTCGCGCGCGAATATGGGGCTGCTCCGAGCGCAATGGACCAGGTGTTTCGATCCAAGTGGCCTGCCTTTGGCAATTTGGTCTTCCTGTAAACGTCACATAAGCGGCAGGTCATGCCGTAGAAAAACACCAATGGGACAGGTTTTTTGAAGCGTTCGTTTAGAGCTGAGCGTCGAATCGATTTTTTTATGATGAAGAACCGTGCGATCAAAGATGCGGGTCCGGCGAATAACACCAGTACTTACGCCGATGCCAGACATAGAGGGAGTCTTACATGAAACTAAGAGGGAGTCTTACATGAAACTAAGTGAATACGTAGAACATGATGCAACCGGTTTGGCATCCCTCGTAAGCCGGGGCGAAGTCTCCGCTGTGGAATTGGCCCGCTTGGCGCGAGCGGCGCACGATGAGGTCAACCCTCGCATCAACGCCGTGATCGAGTTCTACGAGGATGCCGAGACCGTCGCCGGCGCGGACGCAGGCCTCTTTAACGGCGTGCCTTTCCTCCGCAAGGATCTCGGCGCCGCCGAAGCTGGCCGGCTGCAGGAAAGAGGGAGTCGCCTCTTCAAGGGTTTCCGCTCTGAAGTCGATGGCAATTTTTATCGTCGAGCTCGCGCCGGTGGGTTGCGGACTCTCGGGAGGACAACCACACCCGAACTTGGCGTATCTGGGATGAGTGAGACCATTCTCAATGGAATCACTGGGAATCCATGGGATTTACAACGCACCACAGGTGGATCTTCGTCTGGGGCGGCTGCGGCTGTGGCCGCTGGTATCACTCCCATTGCGCATGCCAGCGACGGTGGCGGATCTACTCGGCAGCCGGCGGCTTGGTGCGGACTTGTCGGGCTAAATCCTTCCCGTGGGCGCACTTCCAGCGGTCCGGACCGTCAGGATCCGAAGTTCGGCCTTAGTCGAGAATTCGTTGTTTGCCGGACAGTGCGAGATATGGCTGCTGCCTTGGATGTATTCTCCAGTCCCGCTCCAGGCGATCCGTTCATCATCGTCCAGCCGAGCCGTCCCTATGTGGAGGAACTATCCCAACCCACCGGCACTCTGCGGATTGGGGTTGCGAGGACCAAATGGGGCTCGGTCGAGACCGAGCCAGAAGTCTGGCAAGCAGTCGAGTCGACGGCCGCACTTCTTGAAGAAATGGGTCACATGGTCACAGACATCGAGCGGTTTTATGAGCCGGAGGAATGTAGTAAGGTATTGCTCGGCCTGTCGGATCTCGGCAGGGGTGCGCTCGAAAAGGCGGCGCGCAGCATCGGCCGCAGTATCAACCAAGACACTTTGGAGCCAGTCAATCTCAAGCTTCATGAGCATAGCCGGAATCTGTCACTATCCTATTCGGGAGAAGTACATGAGGCCCTCCGGGCGATGAGGCTGCGAGTAGGCGAGGCGATTCAAGCCTATGACATTCTGCTGACGCCCACGATGCCAACCGTGGCCCTTCCACATGGTGGCATCTACTGTGCGACCAACCCGACCCTCTCCGCAGAGGAGTGGATGCAGGCGGAGGCCGAGTTCTATCAGTATCTTGGCGTTTTCAATATTACCGGACAACCGTCGGTCTCCTTGCCTTTAGCACAAAGCGCCAGCGGGTTACCAATCGGCATTCAGATCGTCAGCCGCTTTGGTGATGAAGCCGCATTGGTTTGCCTTGCACGTGATCTTGAAGAGGCGCGGCCGTGGAGCGGCCGGCGACCAGGGGTTCGAGCAGGAAGCAATTGATGACTGCGCAATAATCTTCCAAGTCAGCTTTTGCGGCCGGGCCTCCTCAATATGGGCCTGGCTTGCGACATACCGGGAGAAGCTCCTGAAAAGGGACGGCATTAGTTTCCAACTGATAGGAGCATATAGCAGATGCCAACAATCAACACTGGGCGGTTACTCTCGGATCTCCGACGTTTTGCGCAGTTTGGCGCGTACCGGACGGGCGTCCATCGACCAACGTATTCAAAGGCAGACATGGACAGCCGCCGTTGGCTTGCGCAGCAGTATGGAGCGGCAGGTCTTAAGCCTCATATCGATGGGGTCGGCAATGTGTTCGGCATGCCGCGCTCGGAGCGGCGATCACTGTTGATCGGGTCGCACGCAGAATCACAGAACCATGCCGGATGGCTCGACGGGGCGCTTGGCGTGATCTACGGCCTCGAGATCGCCCGGGCCTTCGCGGAAACGCCGGACTGCACCGATCTTTCCATCGCCCCGGTCGCGTGGGCGGATGAAGAAAGTCATTACGTCCCGTTGCTCGGAAGTCGTTCGTTCGTCGGTGACATCGATGAAGCGGAGATCGACCGCGCGGTGAATGTCGATCACGGGCTGCCACTCAGGGAGGCGCTCCGTGGGGCTGGCCTAGCCGGCGTGCCCCGATCTCTGGTGGAACCGGAACGCT
>NZ_JAMYOX010000085.1:0-9763 GCF_040320025.1 Mesorhizobium sp. M0808 | reverse complement strand
ATCGGCGGTATCAGCCATCACTGGACGGAAAATACAGACGATGCCGACCTCGTGCTCGGCTGTCAGGTACTGGCTGATGCCGCCGAGATGATCCTGCGTGGCGAAGGCAGGTGACGGTTGCGATCCTAACCAACGCGATGTTTAGACACCCAACAAGCGTGCCGATCGGCCCGACCGTCTTGTGGATGTAGTTATAGCCATCGTTGGGGATCGCTCCCCAGTCGGGCGTCGGCGGGCGAACCCCCATGCCGAGAAAGCTGAGACCTGCCTCCACGGGCCGGAACGTCCGGGCACGTACGACGTGGACGTAGATCGGCACGCGCGTTATTGCGATGACGAGAATGACGCTGGCGAGGCTGGGTCCCGGAAGCGCGATGATCCCTAGCGCAAAGATAATGCCGGGAAGGAGCGGAGCGTATCGAAGAGAAGCAGGAGCAAATTGTCCAGCCAACGCGGCCCGAACTCTGCGATGAGACCAAGCACGAGGCCGACTGCCATCCTTGCTGCCGCCCTCCCAAGCGGCCACATTCCACTCCTCTGAAATGGCGCGCTACTTTGCAGAACCTGCAACATGGGCCTGTCTACCGGATTTTGGCAGTTCCATATAGCGACAGGCTGATGACATTTCAAATCACACTGCTTCGTGCGGGAGGCGTTTCAAAAACAGATACATTTTGACGTAATCCTGCCTCCCCCATGCCCTAATCTTTGGACGCAATAAATATAGAAGCGGGCCCGCTCTGAAAGGAATGGCTCATCCGAAAGGGGAACTGATCATGAAAGATATCGTGTCCAGTGCAAGCCGACGCTCATTTCTTAAGACCAGCGCCGTGCTCGGAGGAGGGTTTATAGCTGCCGGCGTGCCGCTCTCGCAGGCCATCTGGGCCGCAGAGGGTAAGGTACTCAAGGCACGTTCCGAAGCTGACCCTCAGAAGCTCGACCCCGCCTTCTACATGTCGTACGTCGAAGTGGACGTGATGAACTGCATTTATTCAAAGCTCACGAGATACAAGCCAGGCTCCGAATGGGGATGGGAATTAGAGGCGGCAGAGAAGATCGAGCAGGTCGATCCGACGCATGTCCGCTTCCGCCTGAAGAAAGGAATCATGTTCACGGGCGGCTACGGCGAGATGACTGCCAAGGACGTCAAATTCTCCTTCGAGCGCGTGATTAAGCTCGATGCACCGACCAAGCCCGATTGGGGTCCGCTCGATCATGTCGACTTGGAGGACGACTATACTGGCGTGATTGTGTTCAAGACGCCATATGCACCGGTTTGGCTCATTACCCTTCCCTATGCCGCCGGCCAAATCGTTTGCGAAGATGCGGTAATGAAGGCCACCCAGGACGGCGGTGATTTCGGCATGAAGCCGCCCGCTTTCTCTGGTCCATATGTTCTAGCTGATTGGAAGCCGAACCAGCATCTCCTCTTGACGCGCAATCCGGAATGGACAGGTCCGAGGCCTGGCTTTGACGAAATCCGCATCGTTCCGATCCAGGACATCAAGACGGCGGAGCGCGCCTATCAAGCCGGCGACCTCGATTTCACTAATATCAGTCCGGATTCCCTTGCGAAGTTCAAGAGCACTCCGCCCGCCGAGACCAAGGTAGAGGAGAAGCCCGCGCTCCGTTACATCTGGTTAGGTATGAATGTGGATCACCCGAAGCTGAAGGACATCAATGTGCGCAGGGCGATTCAATGGGCGATCAACGTGCCGCAGATCCTGGATGCTGCCTATTCGGGCCAAGCTGCCGTGGCGACAGGCACCATTCCTCCAGGCATTATCGGACACCGCGAAAAGGCGCTCATCCCACCCGAAGGCGATCTCGCAAAGGCCAAGGAGTTCCTGGACAAGGCCGGTGTGAGCACCCTGACCTTGACCATCGATTGCTTGAACGAGAGCAGGTATCTCACCATAGCCCAAACGGTGCAGGCTCAATTGTCCCAGATTGGCATTACGCTCGAGGTCAATGGCCAAGATTCCGGGTCGTTTTGGTCGATCGGCACGGAATCGGCGGGCGAGCGCTGGAAGGACATGCAGCTCATCGTCAATAATTTTTCCAGTCTGCCGGACCCGCATTACGCCACGTCCTGGTTCGTGCAAGATCAAGTGGGCGTCTGGAACTGGGAGCGCTTCCGCAGCGATCGTTTCGACGAGCTCAGCGCTAAGGCGGTTACCATCAGTGACACGAACGAGCGGGCGAAGCTCTATCAGGAGATGCAGGACCTCATGGAGGAGTCCGGCGCCTATCGGTTTCTGACCCATGGGGCCAATCCAGTCATGTACCGCACCACGCAAATCAAAGCCGCAACCCGCCCGGATGGAGTCCCGTTGTATCTCGATTGTGAGCCGGTCTCGGCTTGAGCGGCGCGGTCTGACCCAAGAAGATGTGGCTATATCTCATCAAACGAATCGCCCTCGCGATCGCAATCATTGCGATCGCGGTGACGCTTCTGTTCGTGATGATCAGAGCAGTGCCCGGCGATCCTGCCGCGGTTCTGCTCGGCCCGCGGGCGACTCCCGAAATGAAGGCGCAGCTTCATCAGCAGATGGGACTCGACAAGCCGCTTGTTGTGCAGATCGCCACTTTCTTTGGCGGGCTGCTCCGTGGCGATCTCGGCTTTGACGTGTTCAGCCAGAGGCCTGTTGCCGACATTGTCTTCGAGCAATTACCCTATACGATCGGACTGATCCTGGTCTCGATCTTCTGGGCGGTCATGGTAGCCGTGCCGCTCGGCTGCTACTCGGCCATGCGGCGCAACTCATTGGTCGACCAGGTGGCCGGCGTCGTGACCGTCGCCACGATCGCAATTCCTTCCTTCGTTATGGCGGTTTACGCGCTGCTGATTTTTGCCGTGACTCTGCGCTGGTTGCCAGCGATCGGAGCCGGCAATGGCTTCCGGGACGGACTAATCCATCTCATCCTCCCAGGCTTCGCCATAGGGATTGGCTGGGTCGGCTACATTTCCCGACTGGTCCGGGCATCCATGCTCGAGGTCTTGGGGGAAAACCACATACGGATGGCCCGCTCTTTCGGAATCTCGGAATGGCGTATCGTTGCGCGCTACGCGCTGCCGCTCGCGATCCTGCCAACCGTGACCATACTCGGGGTAGGCATAGCGTGGCTTCTTTCGTCCGCTGTCTTTATCGAGGTGGTCTTCGCGAGACCTGGCGTCGGCGCGTTAATCGTGAACGCGGTCAATACACGCAACTATCCGATTGTGATGGGCATCGTGCTCGTCACCACGTTCCTTATTGTTACCGCTACGACGCTCTCCGATGTGGTCAACGCATTCCTCGATCCGCGAACCCGGGAAAAGCTCTGACATGGCGATCGTTGAAATCATCCATCCCGAACCCAACGATGCGATGGGCGCCTCTCGCACCTTTTGGCGGCAATTTCGCAAAAACCGCCTGGGCATGCTCGGAGCAGTGCTTGTCATACTCATAGTAGCAATGGTGATGTTCGCTCCGCTGATGATCACGCATGATCCGATCCGGATCATGGTCGGACCGCGTCTGGCCGCACCTTCTCTGGATTTTTTGCTGGGTACGGACCAACTGGGTCGCGACACGTTTTCTCGCACCATCATGGGCGGTCGCATCCCGCTCCTCGTTGCTTTCGCCTCCCTCGGCAGTTCACTGGCAGTCGGCCTAGTCCTTGGTTTGATCGCGGGGTTCGGTCCCCGCTGGCTCGACAATTTGCTCCTGCTTTTCTTCGATACGATCCGGTCGTTTCCAAGTATCATTTTCGCGCTGGCCATGATCGCGCTTCTGGGACCAAGCCTGGCGAGTGTCATTCTAGTCATCGCAATAACGTCTATGCCCATTTACGCGCGTGTCGTGCGCACCCAGACAGAAGCGCTGCGTAGCAGTGAGTACATCGCCGCAGAGCGTAGTATGGGCGCCGGCACGACGCGCATTCTCGCCGTGCACGTACTGCCCAATGTCCTGGGCCCGCTTCTAATTCTGGTGAGCATGGACGTGCCGGCCGTCATCGCCGTAGAGGCGGGTCTCAGCTTTCTCGGCATGGGCGTGCGACCACCGACACCCGATTGGGGAGCTATCCTCAACGATGGCTATAATTATATCGATAGGACGCCTTGGTTGGTCATCGCGGGCGGCATTCCCATTGTCCTCGCAACGCTAGGCTTCACATTTCTGGGTGAGGCGCTGCGAGACATATTCGATCCCAAATTGCGGAAAGACCTATGAGACGCGACGATCTGACACAGCATACGTCCGGCCGGCCGCTTCTTGAGATCCGTGACCTAAATCTTGATTTCGGCACACCGCGTGGGCGCATCCATGCCCTGCGTAACGTTTCGCTTGACGTGCCGGCCGCACAGGTGGTTGGCATAGTCGGCGAAAGCGGATCCGGGAAGTCGACGCTCGCCTATACAGTGATGGGCCTCCTTTCTGAAAACGCGGATGTCACCACTGGCAGCATCGTGTTCGAAGGTCGAGACCTGCTCAAAATGCCCGCTCAGGCGCGTCGGAGTCTGCTCGGCGATCGTCTTTCGATGATTTTCCAGGATCCGATGACCGCACTCAATCCCGTGCGGACCATCGAGAGCCAGATGATCGATATCCAGCACCACGAACAAGGAAGCCGCAGCGAAAAGCGCGCTCGTGCCCTCGAGATGCTTCAACGGGTCGGAATTCCCGATCCCCAAAGCCGTATTGGCGCCTATCCGCATCACTTCTCTGGCGGCATGCGTCAGCGCGTTTGCATTGCCATGGCGCTTCTTGTGAAACCAGCGCTCCTCGTCGCAGACGAGCCAACCACTGCACTCGATGCAACGCTGGAAGTGCAGATCATTCGTCTACTCAAAGATTTGCAAAAAGAAATTGGTTGCTCGATTCTCTTCGTCTCCCACCACCTCGGCGCGGTGGCTGAGTTGTGCGACCGGGTCGCCGTCATGTATGCGGGCGTAGTGGTGGAGGAGGGGGCTGTCCGGGACATCTTTCACAACCCTGCTCACCCCTACACGCGCGCGCTGCTTGAGTGCGATCCGGGGCGGATCAGACAAAGGACGCGCACTTTGCCGACCATTCCGGGCGAGGTGCCCAGTCTCCTCGGCAGCAAGAAGGGATGTATCTTCCGCGCCCGGTGTCCCCAGGCATTCAATCGCTGTCTGCAAGAGAACCCGGTCGAGTACCGCATCGGCGTGGACCAAGTCGCCCGATGCCATCTCCTCGACGAAGAGCGGTTAGTTTCGGCATGAGCACGCTGCTTCAGGTTGAGGACCTGCGCGTCCGCTTCCGCACCACGGGTCCGCTGAAGGCGCTGGCAACCGGGACCAAAACCCCTTTCATCGACCCAGTATGCGGTGTGTCCTTTGAAATCCGCAAGGGCGAGACACTCGCCCTTGTCGGCGAAAGCGGCTCGGGCAAATCCACCATCGCGCGCACGATAATCGGCTTGCAGCGGGCCGTGAGCGGCAGCATCAGCTTCGACGGACAGGAAATTGAGGAGCTCAGCGGGGCTGAACGCAAGCCTTACTTGCGGCGCATGGCGATGATGTTCCAGGATCCGGTCGGCTCACTCTCGCCGAGGCTGACCGTTCGATCGCTCCTGACAGAGCCTTTTCGGATACATGGATTAAAACGTCGCGATGCCGGAGGCGAAGCGGAGCGCCTGCTGCGCATGGTTGGCTTGCCGGCGGACTTTACTCGCCGCTATCCCCATCAGCTTTCCGGTGGTCAGGCCAGGCGCGTGGGTATCGCGCGTGCTCTTGCGCTGAATCCGGACTTGATTATTGCCGATGAGCCGACCGCCGGCCTCGACGTCTCGGTGCAGGGCGAGGTGCTGAATCTTCTCGCGCGGCTTCAGGACGAACTCGGCATGGCGATCCTGATTATCACGCATAATCTTAACGTGGTGCGCCACATGACCGATCGCATGGCGATCATGTATCTCGGCCGCTTTATTGAGGTCGGCTCGACCGAGCGTATCTTTGAGTACCCGCGTCATCCCTACACCGAGGCGCTGCTTGCGGCCAATCCCGAGCCTGACCCGGATGCGGTGCTCAATAGGATCGAGCTCAAGGGTGAGGTGCCGAGCCTGATGAAGCGGCCATCGGGCTGCGAGTTCCACACTCGCTGTCGCTACGCGCAGGATATCTGCAGCCGCGTCTTCCCCGAACGTTCAACAAGCCCGGATGATACGGAGCACAGCTTCAGATGCCATATCCCGCTGGAGCGTGAGATGGTCCCGAGTTTGAAGCGGCCATTCCCGGTGTCAGTCGAAGCCAACTGATGATAAGGAGCAAAGATTGTGACTAAGAAGCCCTGGGATAAGGAGGAAAGTAAGCGGTTAGCTGATTGCAAATCTGGCTTGAAGTTCCAGGGCATGAGCATTTTGGTTTCGGCGGCGGGCCAGCGTTGAGCGATGCGGGTCAAGTTCAAGGAGAGACAGGAGAGCGGATCGACGCCATTCATTTTGGCCGTTTGCAGCAGTGTCGCCACGTCGCCCCAGTTCGTCCACCACCCTCGGAAGCAGCGTCATAATGCCCGGAATCCGGGATTCGATGTTGTTGTGGCCTATCCATTTCACCCGCTGACTGGACAGACCGTTGTCGTAGTCGGTGAGTATGGTGTACGACGGCATTCGCCATCTTTTGATCCGGCAGCCGCACGGCGGGAACTTCCATCTTCCGGAGTGGATCGTCGTCCCACAAGCCGGCTCGGTTGCGATCGTTGCCATTCCCCGACTTCCGCTCACGCACCTGCTCGAACTTCGCGCACTTATCGATCATCTCGTAGCTTCTCGTCCGAGAGACTCAATCTCTTGGAGGAGGACATGCCGATGAAGCATCCGTCGCGAACCCAACTGGATTTGTTCACGCGGGCAGCGCCGCCGGCGGAGATGTCGAGCTAGGAACGGCTGAAGGCGGTGGTGCTGTTGCAGTCTCTACTCGTCGAAGCAGCGTCCGTGCCAGGCGCTGGACTGTGGAGCCGGGAGCGGAAGGAGGCGGGCGATGAGCAAGACTACCCCTGAGCACCTTTGCCGGAGCGCCATCATCTACATCCGGCAAGCCGACGTCCTATCAGGTCGTGAACAATCTCGAGAGCCAGCGTCGCCAATACGGCTTGGCCGAGCGGGCCCGGCAGTTGAGTTGGGGCGGAGTCCAAATCGTCGATGATGATCTTGGCCGATCCGGTGCCGGCACGGCTCGGCCCGGCTTTGAGAAGCTGTTGGCTGCCATCTGCGAAGGTCGTGTCGGAGCGATCGTCTCGCTGGAGGCGTCGCGGCTGGCGCGCAATGGCCGAGACTGAGAACCTTGATAGTTAATGAAGATGGTGTCTACGATCCGCGCCTGATCAATGACCGCCTACTGCTTGGCATGAAGGGCACGATGAGCGAGATGGAGCTTTCGGTATTCCGGCGCTCCATCGAGGCGCTCAGGCAGAAGGCTCGGCGTGGGGAGCTCCTGCTGACTGTGGCTGTCGGCTACGTCAAAGGGGAGAATGGGCGGCTTGACAAGTATCCGGATCGTCGGGTGCAGGACGGCCTTGCTTTGGTGTTCCGCAAGTTCGTCGACCGCGAACAATCCGGGTTCTAAGCTGCGACCAGCTTGGGCCGGAGTTGAAGCAGTGCGATCAAGAGCGACAAAAAACTCTTCAGCCATCTGAGCAGGAGGAGAAGTTGTAGCCGCCGGCGGCCAGGATGGCGTTGACGGCGTCGCCCTGCTGACCGGCGAGGTAGTTGCGGCCCATGCGGTGCTCGGCCTTGATGTGGCAGATGACGGGTTCGACCGCCGACCGCCGCCGCATCTGGCGCTTGATGGCCGGGGTGACGCGGCGCTTCTGGCCGCTGGTGAAGACCCTGAACCTGTGGCTCTGGGGTGTGTTGAGGCCCGATAGCCGGCGTCGGCGAGGATGCGGCCGATCTGGTTGCCGATGGTGTCGATGCCGGCTCAATACTCCCCAGAAGTGCCGTTTGAATCTTCCCCAGTTTAGCGCTGCCGCCGGTCTTCCGGAGCGCGCTCCGGGAGACCGGCGGCGCGTGATCGTTGATGCTTCTCCTGATGGTCGGGAGAGGGATTTCGGTGATCAAGATCGGGGAGATGATGATGAAGATTTGCATCGGCAGGGCCTGTCGGTGTCAGCGATCGCCAGGGAGAGCGGGATCGACCGCAAGACGGTGCGCAAATACATTGCGCGCGGGCTCGAGGCTCCGGCCTACGGACCGCGCAAGCCGCGTCAGGCGGTGATCGATCCCTTCACGGCCTATCTTCGCGAACGCGTCACGCGATGTCCCGGACTCACCGGCAGCCGGCTTTTCCGCGAACTGAAGGACCTCGGCTATGGCGGCGGCTACACGGCCGTCACCGACTTCCTGCGCGACGTCCGTCCTGCCGCGGCGGAGCGTGGATACGAGGTTCGCTTCGAGACCCCGCCCGGCGAGCAAGCGCAGGTCGACTTCGCCCAGTTCAATGTCGTCTTTGCCGATGAGCCGACCACGCCGAGAATCGTCTGGCTATTCTCCATGGTGCTTGGCTTCAGTCGCCTTATCTGGGCACGCTTCGTCGTCCACCAGGATCTGCCGACTGTCTTGCGCTGCCATGCTGGGGCTTTCGAGGCGCTGGGCGGCGCTCCTCGCGAAGTGCTTTACGACCGTATGAAGACGGCTGTGATCGGCGAAGGCGATACCGGCGGCATCGTCTACAACCGTGCCCTAGTCGATCTTGCCCGCCACTATGGTTTCCATCCCAAGGCGTGTCGGCCTTACCGCGCCAAAACGAAAGGCAAGGTCGAGCGGCCGTTCCGCTACATTCGCGAGGACTTCTTCCTGGCCCGGTCCTTTCGCGATCTCGAAGACCTGAACGCCCAGTTGCGTCACTGGCTGGACACGGTCGCAAACCCGAGGGTTCACGCCACCACAAGGCGTGTCGTCAACGAAGCTTTCGCCGAGGAGCGCGCAGCGCTGCGGCCGCTGCCGTTGGCTCCCTTCCGATCGGTCCTGAAGCTCGAGCGACGCATCAGCCGGGAGGGCATGGTTAGCGTTGGCGGCAATTTCTACAGCGTGCCCGACGCCACCAGGCGCCGTGTCGTCGAGGTACACACTCTGGCCGAAGAGGTTCGCATCTTCGAGGACGGCGCACTGATTGCCACCCATCCTATTCTCGAAGGCCGGCACCAGCGTCATGTCGAGCCGGGTCATCGCAACATACACGTCCACAAGCGCCGACAAAGACTGAGGAACGATGAGGTCATTCTTCATGGCTCGGGCGACAGGGTCGCTCAGCGCCCGTTGGCCTTCTACGACGCCGTCGCCCGGGTGATGGCGAAGGAGCAACGTCCATGACGAACGCGCTCGATACCACGCCATCCACCATCGACCGGATCCGCCACGACCTCGTCGGCCTGAAGATGCCGCGTGTGCGCTCGAAGCACTCGATCATGTCGTGCGCCGGCTCGAGCAAGGCGAGATCGCCGCCCTCGAAGCCATGGACATCCTCCTCTCGGAAGAGTTGACCCTGCGCGAGAACAGCCGGATCAAGACGGCACTGCGCATGGGGCGCCTGGCCACGATCAAGACGCTCGCCGGCTTCGACTTCTCTTTCCAGCCCTCGCTCGACCGCGATCGAATCTTCACGCTGGCCCAACTCGGCTTCGTCGCCCGCTGCGAGGTCGTCCACTTCCTCGGCCCGACCGATCCCACGACATAATGCACACCTCGCTATGTTATTGAAAAAGCTGGATCTGCTGATCCTGTGATTGTGATAATGGACTGTGTCCGCTCCTGCCGGAAT
>NZ_JAMYOX010000084.1:0-9784 GCF_040320025.1 Mesorhizobium sp. M0808 | reverse complement strand
ACATAGAAATTGACACTGCAAGCTCCTCGGCTCCTTGCTTCAGTGTCAGTATGTCTCGCTCATCACCTCAAGCCGCGCCAGATGGGGTCAGCTTGGCGCTTACCCTTGGTCTTGTCGTAGCGTGTGGCAATACGGCGCCAGTTCTTCAGTTTGTTAAACAGGCGCTCGACGAGGTTGCGCCAACGATATTTCTCGCGATCATGCGGGGTGGGGGCGCGGCGGTTGCTCTTGGCGGGGATGACCGCCTCGACGCCGGCTTTGGCGATCTCTTCGCGGATGGCGTCGGCGTCATAGCCCTTGTCCGCCAGGAGCGCCTCGATACGGTCGGCGATCATTCGAAACAGCGGGCCGAAGCCTTGAATATCGTGCGCCTGGCCAGGTGTCAGGACGAAGCCGAGAGGTCGCCCTTTTCCGTCGCACCGCGCATGGAGTTTGGTGGTGAAGCCGCCGCGCGATCGGCCAAGCGCCTCAGTTTCCTGAGTCCCCTTTTTATGCCGACTGCACAATGATGTGCCCGGACAACGGTGCTATCTATCATGTCGGCGGTGGTATCGCGTTCCACCATCTCGGCGAGCGTTTCGAGCAGCGCATCGAACACCCCCGTCGCGACCCATCGTCGGTCTCGGCGGAAGACGCTGTTCCACTTGCCATATTCATCAGGCAGATGACGCCATTGCGCTCCCGTTCGGGCCATCCACATCATGCCTTCGAAATAGCGCCGATTATCCTGCGCCGGACGGCACCCTCGACCCCGCTCTGCTGACAGCAGCGGCCCGATCAGTGCCCATTCCTCGTCCGATACCTCAATCCGCTCGCCCAACGCTGCCTCCAAAAGACAGCCTTGAATCAGTGACCGAGTCTAGCGTCAAGCTTTGTCCACGAAGCCTAGTGACCGGACTCGGTAGTAATTTTCCGCCCGCCGTCTTTAACATTGCGGCGGCGGCAATTATATTGGCGATGTAGGTCAAAGATTGATCAACGCCCTGCTTGACCTCCTCGACAACTGCAGCGGTATCTCTGTTCTCAACGCCAGCAGCTATCCTTTCGCGCCAATCTCCGCGGTCGGTTAATACCCCAAAAATGTAGTGAGGAAAAAGCAAATTTAAGTACGGCCCCGTTTTCAGCCAAAGTGAATTGATGATTCGAATAAGGTTGGGCATCTCGCATGCGGCATAAAGTTCGCACTGAAACGTGTATACCAACGCAAGGTCCGCACGACGGTTACCGGCGGCGCGAGCCTTTTTCAGTTTTACCGATGTTTCGCGCAACCTTGCTGCAATCTCCGTTGTACCCCTTAGCGCAGCGCGCTCTGCCGCGAAGCACTCGATGTGCAAACGAATGTCCTTGAGTTCGGTGATTTGCTGGGGCCTTAGAAGCGGTATGAAGGCGGATCTGTTCGCTTCACCTTGCAAAACACCCTCGGATATCAAGCGATAGAGGGCCTCACGGACAGGAGTTGGGCTCACTGAAAAGTCTTTGGCTAGGCTTCGTATGGTGATTTTCTCGCCGGGAGCAAACTGCCCGCCACGAATCAAAGCACCTAACTCGTCGTAGACCTGGTCTCTCAAGACAGCGGAGCTTGGCGTGCTCAAATTCGATCCTCCAGCTTTCTGATCCTCCGCAACAGGGAATTTCAGAAGTCGTGAACGAACAGTACATAGTGTCGGAATGGGCATCACAAATTGGCAAGCTAATGTCAGTCGTTCTCGCCTCACCGCAAATCGGCCCCCCGGGGCCGTGATCTGCGCACGTCGTGCCGACATGCACTGCAGATCAGCGCGAATCGAACGCGCACGTCACCCACACGCTCCCGGGAACACCGGAAAGACAGGCGTTTATGGATGGGCATTAGCTATGTCTCGGATTGACGCACAAAGCTGGGTGACCTCTTCCTGACTATGGTCCGCAGTCAGGCATACGCGCAAAGCAGCCTTGTCCCGGGGCACCGTCGGATAAAATGCTGCGGCCACATAAAAGCCGCGCCGCAATAGCTCGGCCGCCGTATCCATCGCTGCCCGAGACTCACCAATCGGGACCATCCGGATTGGCATTCCGTCACCTGACGATTGCGTCGGCATTCTCTCGTCAAAAGCTTGAACAACCCTACTCAGGCGGGCCTGGCGCTCACCCAGCTCCGAAGAACGATGAATCTCTGCTGATGCTAAGGCACCCGCAATTCCGGCCAAGTCTGGCCCCATTGAGAATGCATGCGGGACGGCGTAACGTCTAAGCAGTTTCTCCTGCTCTTCCGTCCCAAGCATGAGAACACCGCCGGTCGCCCCAAAGCCCTTGCTCAAAGAAGCCGCGATGATTGTGTTTTCGCCTAGATCTGCGATTTGGGATTTGGCATATCCTTGGCCATGCCTTCCGCGGATTGAGATGCCATGCGCATCGTCGATGTAGATGAATAGCCCATAACGTTCTTGGAGACGCAAAAGCTCACGGATTGGGGCATTTCCGCCCATTGAGTACACACCGTCGCATATGTAGGCGACGCACGTGTTTTTCTGACAAATACCCTCCAGTTCCTCAATGTCGTTGTGCCTAATTTGCAGAACCTCTGCATCTTCGGCCATAACAGCCTTGTGGTATGCCAAAGTGGCATGGGCAAATCGGTCGAACACCAGTACCGGCTTGCGTCCTCTCGTGAAAGCCCCGCATGCGAGTAACGGGAGCGCGCTCATGTTCGCCGTTAGAACCAGAGAGTATACGATAACCCGAGCATCGAAAAGTTCAGATAAGCTGTATTCGAGATCTCTAGTTAGCGAAAAATTTAATCTCGTGCGTGCACCGGACCACTGTATCGAGCGATAAGACGCTAATGCTGCTATCGCAGCGTCCACGATCTTTGGATGGTTATCAAGCCCGAGATAGCTGCCTCTCGCGAATTCTATAACCGATCGTCCTGGCTCGAGCTCCACGTGTCGCTGCTTAAGAGAGCGGGCATATAGTGTCATTATTCCTTTGGAGTACGCATAGTCGAAATCTGATCTCGACTTCTCAATCACACTTGCAAGATCACGAAATCTATGCTTGTTCACGTCGCTCTCCGTCAAACACGATCATAAGATAATTCACGCTTGTTCATCATTGGCAACCCCCGCCAATGTCCCGTAGCACGAACTCCTGGCCTTCACGTGCGATTTCCCAGTAGCTAGTCTAAGAGCATCAATAATCGTGCCAACTGCTCGAAAGAGCGTCAGAACAAATTATCCGCAAAGCCTTCAATCGGTTAAGTTGCGTACAGCAGGATATCCGTTCTAACGCGATCGTGTCGCATCTTGATAAAACCCGACAGCAGTTGTCGGTGTTTCGACATCATCCGAGGCGAGGACATCAAGAAGGCGGTGAAGGAATACAGGATACGTCTCATCGTCGCCACCGACGCGGCGGCCGAAGGGCTGAACCTGCAGACGCTGGCGACGTTGGTCAACATGGACCTCCCTGGAATCCTTCACGGCTGGAGCAGCGTATCGGGCGGGCGTTGGTGCACGGATCTTTTATTGGTGTGGGTTTAGGCAAGCGTTAACCGCAATAGCCTTTGTAGCGGAGCCATGTGTGGCGCGACAATTTGGACGGGAAGCGCGACGATCAGGATGAAGAGTCAGGTGGTCGCGATTTGGTGAAGATGGACTGTGGATCAGTGAGTTGCAATGGGTATTTTCGTCATTGTCGCGGCGCGCGTCAATGAGGCCGCTTTTAGATTGTCGCGGAGCGTCAATCAGGGGTTCTTCCGCATATTTGGTGCAGGTCCCCTTCGGCCCTCCATCGGTGGGCTATTGCACGGGTCAGGCGGCTGCCAGTAGCCTGTTTCTCAGCAGTGGATATCCCGAGCGGCCATACATCTGGCGTTTGATGGTTTTGAGACGGTTGATCTGTCCCTCGACGGGGCTGGTGCTCCAGGGCTGGGTGATGGCCGCCCGGACAGCCTCGAGTCGCGGCCGATGCCTGCTGCAAGGGAGGCCAGTTCGCTGTCCGCGGTATCGGCGATCCATTGCTCAAGGCCGGCATCATCGTCGCCGCGTATCAATGCAGCAAAACGGCGGGCAAGTTCGCCCGCGATAGCAAGCTGTGGCGCGTGTTCATAAAGATGGCACAAGAACCGCTCGGTCTGTTCGTCGAGAGATGTCGGGTCCTCGCTGAGGAGCCATGCACAGTTCCGACGCGATGGCGGCCGCCATCGCGAATTTGGCGGAGCGGTCGGTGGTCGCTCCTTGCGGGCGGCGGTCCCCCTGTAGACGGTCGCCTTGCTGCCTTCGAAGCCGCGACGCTTGATCTCGGTCCACAGTTGCAACCCGTTGCGCTGGCCTTCCTGCCAGCGGGTTTCGAGATAGTCCTGGAAAGGATCCATGAGGACCGAGCGCGCGGGCGGCCGTCGGTGCTCGGGCTCCCCGCCCGCTGCAAGCCAGCGTTCGACCGTTCTCACGTTGATGCCGATCCGAGGCGCGATCTGGCGCGGCGACAGGCCGGAGCCCCGCAGGTCAAGGATCTCGGCATAGAGCTCACGGCGCTGGTTGCGCCGCGACCGGCGCAGACCATCAAGCTTCGTGGAAGTCTCTTCCGGTGGTTCCGGCTCGGCTTCAGCGTTTCCGGCCATCTCGGACGCCATGGCCTTTCCGGCGGCGCTGACCGCCTTGCGATGGCGACCGACTGATGATCGTCCCGTAGCGCTGCCCCTTGCGCCAAGCCCAGTCGTCGATGCCGACCACACGGGGCGCTTGCGGCGGCTCGAACCCGGCCGCGCGGATCATCCGCAGCAGCGTGTCGCCGCTCACCGGCATGGCGAGCCTGTCCGATAGGCGTGAGCCCGGCTCGCCGCCGACCGCGAAGCCGATTGCCAGCTGGCTTTCGCCGAGCCGAACCGTGCGTCGAGCTTTCGGGTGAACCGTCTCAGGAAGTCTCTCGGTGAAGATCCGGCGCGGGCATTGGGGATCGGCGCATCGAAACCGTCGTGCGTGAAGCTCGATTTCGACAACCCGCCCTTGCCACGGCAGATCGGCCAACCGGCGCATGTAGTGGCTGTGGACGCGGCGGGCTCGGCGACCGCAACATGGACAGCACGATTCCATCGCCTTCGCACGGGCAACAAGCACAACCCTGTCAGCCTGCGGGAGAATTTGGACAATCGAAAGCTCGGGCGAAATCAGCGAACGGAAGGAATGGAGCACGGGCAAATCACGGCGTCGACTGCGATTCCGACTCTATGAACTTATTCGCACCGGCCGTGAATCCCGCAACCTGCACCAAATATGCGGAAGAACCCAATCCCGCGCTTCGACCGGAAGATCACCGTCACCCCGGAATGCGGATCAAGCTTCAACTCGGTCTGCACCATCAAGGCCAGCGCCTGATGACCACAGCGGAAGTCCACGGGGCGCGTCGCGATCAGGATCGGTAATCGTTGGCCCGCGACGATCATGCCGCCCCTCGCATCGCGCGCACCAAGGCCGCAACCCGGTCAACCGGCACATCGCCGGGAAACCTCACCACGAGGTCTGCGCCTATCTACCGTCACGATCCCCGAAGAGGCCTCGACCGGCTCCGGGACCGGCAAGCATCGGCAGCTTCCTTCGGCCCCGTCGTAATCGCCAGGGGCACGAAGGCAGGCTCGAAAGCCCCGCTCTCCACGGCAGATAAGGCGGGCATCAGGTCTGCCGGCAAGGTCAGAAGCCCTTCACGCGCCTGCCGGCGCCAGTCCGAAAGCTGATGCGCAATGAGATCATGACGACGCGCAACATCAACAACCCGCGCACCGGATTGAAGGCTCTCCGCGACAATCCGCGCCTTCAGATCATTGGTGGCCTCCCTGTCCTTTTCCTTCAGGACCTGGACGGTGGTCTCGTCGCCATGGATGAGTGCTTGAGACCTGAGCCGCAGCTTCAGTGCGTCATAGATGCGGGAGAGATGCTTCTCGCTCGATCCGATCACCCAATGCCCCAGAGCGCCGCGGCTGACGGGCACGCCGGCTCGCTCGAATGCCTGGCTCAAGCGGTAGAGCGGCGTGAGAAGGAAGCTGAACGCTGCGCTCCATTAGACCACGCGCATTGTTCCGCTTAACACGTCTCGCTCATCCGGCGCCGCGTGCACGCGCCATTCGATGCGGTCAGAGAAAAGCGCAAAGACGCTCGTCGCCAGGGTCTGGGAATCGCCCGAGCCGTTCGCATAAATCGGGGTAGTCTCGTTGAAGAGCACCGCCTCCGCGCCCCTCGCAAGCGCGCCTTCCGCAATCATCCGGCCCGCCGCCTCCTGCCGATTGCGAGAAGAGAGGGTAATCGTCTGCTCCAGGCCGTCGAGTTCACCGTACAGCAGGTGGTTAGCGTGGGCTTGCGGCGAGGCGACCTCCCGAACGACGCAGCCTGAGGCCGGCGCCTCTACAGAGATAAGCCGACCCGTCTTCCCCTCACCGAGATTGTGATGGTAGCCGCTGGCGCGGTCCTTGCGCTTCAGGATTTCGATCGCTTCGTCCAGCCCTTTCGCGCTGAGGATTGCGCGGGAGATGATTTCCTTCGGCACGCCAGGCTTAAGATCGTTGGGTCTGACGTGGTTGTTAGCTTGGACAAGCCCGGCCTCGTTCAGGCCGAAGTATGTCGGCAGGATGCCGGGAGTCATAAAGCCGCTCCAAGCCGGGCCCTCGTCGGGTTCGGCCTCGACCCAGAGACAGGCACCGAGAGACTCCGCCCAGCCGTCCTCATTATGGGCGATGACCGCAGGTCCGCCGCCTTCCGCCGGAATCAGGAGCGAAGTGCAGCGGTCAATGGTGTTCGTCGCCGGGGAGACGCCCTCGGGAAGACTCAATTCATCCATGCAATGCAAGAGGAAGACCGTTTCGAAGTCCTGCCCGGCGCCTGCGGCAATCCCCTCGATCTCGCGAACGTAGCGGGGATATGCCGCGCGCGAGGCGGATTCCAGCGTCTTGAGATAGTCCGATCCTCGCCAGCGGGCATTCAGGATTTGATATTGCTCGCGAACAAAGACGTTCTCGCGGAAGACGCGCTCGCGGAAGCTAGAGGCGGTGGCTTGACCGATGACGAAGCCGATCGAGAAGGCGTCGCCCTTGGCGCGGACACGGCGGATGGGATTTCTGGACATATAAGGCCTCTGCTTTCCGTGAGTCACTGTTAAGAATTGGATGGCTAACCGTGCACCTCGGCAATGACGGGCGTCTTCATCGTCTGAATCCGCTCGCATACGCTCTGGCCGAGCATGAAATAGGCCTCGCCCTCATCTATAGGGAAGTGACCCCGTTGGCGGTACCCATGATCGGTCGTTCTTGATCCTTGACGACGTGACGCCGTTGCGGGAGCGGACCAGAAGCTGGTCAGCCCGCGTCCAACGGCCCGGAACAAGCTCCGCCACGGGGCCGGGATGGACTTCTTCAAGCCCGGCATGAGCTACAGCCCGTGCATGAGCGCCGGCACGGAGGTCGTGGAGATGGAGGGCGGACGGTGCGATCGCCGCTATCTCGACGTCGGTGAGAACCCGCCGAATGGGGCAATCGCCTACTACTGGTTGCCGAAGGATGCGGAGGGCCCGGTCAAACTCACCTTCGCGGACGTCACGGGCAAGACCATTATCGCCTTCTCGGGTGACGACAAGGACGCGCCCATCTTCGCGACGCTTGTCCGCGCCGGCGGAAAGCGCTGCGGCAACGGATATGGTCTGCGAGTTCTTCATCAGATTTTTCTGTTCTCCGACGCGCTGCTTATTGAAACCGTTCGAATGCAACGCTGTCAGAGACAGTGGTTCCCCGACGGGTTGGAATCAAATAGAATAACTCGATAAGGGCTATAAGTCGGCTGAATGCGGACCGTACTGCGAGCCGCTTTCTTACCTGGTCAGTTCCCTGCGGCCTTCAGGCGCGTCGATGCCAGACGCTGCCAGTCATCAGATCAAAGGCGCTGGAGGGTGACTGGGGGCCACTGTTCCAAGCCCTTAGCCTCGTCTTTCCCGAAGGTCTCTCAATGGCGTTGGTGCACGGATCTTTTATTGGTGTGGGTTTAGGCAAGCGGTAACCGCAATAGCGTTTGTAGCGGAGCCATGCCTTTCAAACACAATACCAGCCGCCGCCATCATATTGAGGTTCAGGGTGACGAACTGGCCAGAATATGAGGCAGGACTTCGTCATCGCGGCAGTTTGACCCTGTGGGTGACGCCGGAAGCCCTGTCAAGGTGGCAAGCGCCAAGACGCAAGACACGTGGCGGCCAGCACCGCTATTCTGATCTGGCGATCGAGACCACCTTGACGGGGGATGTCCCGGTCATTGTTGAAATTCTGAAGGGGCGGCGTTGCTCGCCTCGAGCCTGTAGGCTCGGGGTGTCGATTCCACTGAGGAGAGCAACGCCATGAAAAGGATATCACATTGCCGACGGCTGCGGCGAGCGGAGCTTTGGAAGAAGCGTTCGCCGACGTTCAGGAGAGCTTCGAGAGGCTCTGCCTTGCGGCCGGAATGGAGGCGCTGGGCGCGATGATGGAGGCGGACGTCGAAGCAGCCTGCGGCCCGCGCCACGGCCGGGTTGAAGAGCGCGAGGCGCACCGCTCGGGCTCGACGCGCGGCCGGATCGGGTTTCACGGCGGCAAGGTCGCGGTCGAGCGTCCGCGGATCCGGACCGTCGATGGGCGGGAGATGGCACTGCCGAGCTGGGATCGCGCGATGTCGGAGGACTGGCTCGGCCGCTGGGCGATGAACCTGATGCTGATCAACGTCTCGACGCGGCGGTTCGGACGGGCGGTGCTACTTCCGGAAGGCGATGTGCCGGCGGGTCATGGCAGCGGCGTGTCGAAATCGGCTGCGTCGCGACGCTTCGTGGCCTTGTTGTCGACGGAGAAGCTCGACGCCGTCATGAGCGCGGATCTGTCTGATCTCGACCTCCTGGTCATCCAGATCGACGGGCTGCATGTGAGCGACGATCTCGTGCTCGTCGCCGCGATCGGCATTGACGGCAAAGGCGGCAAGCATCCTCTCGCGCTGGTCGAGGGCGCGACCGAGAACGCCGACACCGTTCAGGCGCTTCTGGACAATCTCGTAGAACGTGGGCTCGATCCGGCGGTAGCGCGGTTGTTCATCGTCGACGGCGCCAAGGCGCTGCCCAAGGCGATCCGCGCGACTTTCGGCAAGGACAGCCTGATCCAGCGCTGCCAGATTCACAAGGCGCGCAACATCATGGATAGGCTGCCCAAGCAGCTTCACGCCTCGACGCGCCGGGTGCTGCGCCAAGCCTGGGAGCTCGACGACGCCGGCAAGGCTGAGAAGCTCATCCGAAACCTCGCGCGTCGGCTCGACCAGGATCGGCCAGGCGTCGCGGCCAGCATCCTGGAAGGACTGGACGAGATCCTCACCGTCGTCCGGCTGAAGCTGCCCGTGCAGCTTCGCCGCTCGCTCGCCTGCACCAACATTGCCGAGAACATGACGGGCACGATCCGCCGCGTCACGCGCAACGTGAAGCGCTGGCGCAATAGCAAGATGGCCCTCAGATGTGTCGCAGCCGGCATGATCGAGGCCACCAAGGGCTTCCGCAAGCTCAAGGCTCACAAGCAGTTGCCGGTCCTGGGCGCTGCGCTGATCGCCCATCAGCAGCGCCTCGCCGCAAAGCCCGTTGCTCCGGCATCGAGGGCTGCCTAACATGATATCGCGCAACGTCGCTCAGTCGAAGTTCAACACGACACAACAAGCTTCGGGACATCCCCCTTGACGCTGGGCCTTGTGTTTGGCCTGCGGCTGCGCCAGGCAGAAGGCTTGCTGGAATCGGTGCTGCAACTGATGGGGCTGGCGCTCGCTGTCCCCGA
>NZ_JAMYOX010000083.1:0-9865 GCF_040320025.1 Mesorhizobium sp. M0808 | reverse complement strand
CCCCGACCAGCTCCGCCGATCGCCCGTTGCTCAACCCGCGCCATACGGCGTACAACCCGCCGAGGCTCTAATTGCCGCTGGATGAAAATTCGGTGGCAGGTCAGATGGAGCCACGGCCAGCGCCGTCATATACAGCCTGATGCTGACCTGCCGCGCCTGTGGCGTCGTCGAGCCCTTGGCCTGCTTGCGCTACGTCCTCAGCGAACTGCCGCAGCGCGCCACAGACGCCGACATCACCGACCTGCTGCCCTTCAACTTCGCCAAAACCGCCGCTGCATGATCCGATGCAGCCGTCTGACAGCGACCCCGTCAAACGGGCCGCGTCAACGCGCATGGAAATGAGCGCTTACGCGCAAAGGCTATTGCGGTTACCGCTTGCCTAAACCCACACCAATAAAAGATCCGTGCACCAACGCCACTCCCCATGTGTTGGTGGCTAACGCTCCGGTTTGATGCCGAGAAAATTCTACTTTGAAGCCAGTTATTCTGCGGGGGATCTCTGGCTTCTTGTGAAAGTTAAGCCGTCTCGCCTGCCAATTGATGCGGATACGATTTCGCGGTGGGCGCGGCCGTTAAAAATTCCGAGTGCTTGGGTTTGCGTATCGGAGAAGACCGCCGAAACACCGCCTTCAATGACATCGACGTGTTCCACTGCTAGTCCAATCCCCGTTTACTTGCGGCCTAGATAGCGGTTTAGCACGTTGCGGGTAACACATTCGACCATCGCGTCATGCCTGAGAAGGCCAGCCACCCATTCACAGGTGCCGGCGTGAAACACCTCGCCCTGGCCGCGCTTGAAATTCACGATCATTCCGCTGCCGCGCTTGACCTTTTCGAGATTCGCGTCACTCGCCTCGCCAAACACCGACTCAGCGGTGGAGCGACCGTCAGAGTCCCCAACCCAAGTATCTTCAGGTCGCAAATGGCGGCCTTCTTCGACGAAGGTGCCCATTCCTACCGCAAGGATCTCAAGCCCTTCCGGTGCGCCGCTCATAGTGGTGGGGTAGGGCAACCCGTTGCGGATTTCGTAGTCCAGCCCATCGAGCTCATAGCCAAATATGTGGCTCTCCGCGCCGAGAAGGTCGCCGTAATACAGTCCTGTATCGGCGAAGGCCCAGTGGTCCGGCCGATAGATGGGGAAGCCTCGTACGCCGCGTGGCGCGAGGCCTCCCCACCCGGCATAACAGCCATTGCTGGAGTTCAAGCCGAAGGTCTTGCAACCTGGCCGACCGATCTCTGGCGCCTCCCATGAAGTGGTGGCGCGGCTGACGTCGCCGCTGCCATACACCGGGTCCCCGGCCGCCTTGTCCCTGGTGTCCTTGTTGTAGCAGACCTGTCGGCGCCCCTCGTCCTCCAGCCTTATCTGGGTTCCGAAATTCCCGGCAAAGCGGGCGACGTGGCCGCCTAGGTCGACGAACGCGTCAACGGCGTCGCGCATTTCCCAAGTCCAATATTCGTCATGGCCGACGAACACGACGCAGTCGTAATCGAGCAGGATCTCTGGTGAGAAATGCAGTTCGTGCTGGCTTGCGAGGTCAACCGCATACCCTGCGCGCTCGGCGAAGCGGAAGAAGTGCCTATCATAGCTGGCCCATCCGGCGGCGGGGTACTTCTTGGAGTGCCCGGTGGCGTAGGCCCATTCCAATTGCGGATAGCGCGGTACGGTCTTGGGCGGCGGCACCATTTCGAGAGGCACGCGCGGCGCTTGCGACGGGAGTACCACAAAACCGCGGCCCCATGGGCGCTGCGTTGAGACGATGGGCGAATAAAGATCGTAATGGTTGGCTCCGCCCCAAGTGTTGTAGGCGAGCCAGGTACTGGTGGCTGCCACCTGCAGAATGCGGCCCGGTTTTCGGCCTGCTTTCGGAAGCACAATGACGATGTGCTGACAACATATTGGTCGACCGTCTTTGCCTTCCGCCGTCAGCTTCAGACGGTAGCCGCCGGACGGCCAGTCCGCCCCAACCTTAAACTCAAAGGTCGTTTCCCAGCCGCTGCCCTCGACCCCGCACTCGGCCGGCGTGTCCTGCCAGCGTGCGTCGATGCCGCTTTTCTCGAAGACCCGCGTCTCGTCCGCACCGTCGCGCACGATCTCAAGAGCGACGCGCGGCGCGGTCGAAGTCACCTGAAGCAGCACGGTCTCGCCCGGCCGGTAGGAAAACCGATCGCTGTAGCACCAGATCTCGCCATGATCCCCGTCCATGCCCGGCATTTCATAATAGCGGCCGCGCACAGCAAATTGCCGCTGCTGCGGCGTCAGACCGAAATCCGGATATTCGTTCGGAAGCTTCGTCATGATGGGTCTTTCAAATCATCAATGCTTCAGGATCTGGCTGAGGAAGAGTTTTGTTCTATCGTGCTGGGGACGGGTGAAGAAGTCGTGTGGTTTGCCTTCTTCGACGATCTGGCCCCAATCCATGAATATAACCCGGTCTGCGACGGCGCGGGCAAAGCCCATCTCGTGGGTGACGCAGACCATTGTCATGCCGTCGCGCGCCAGACTTGTCATGGTTTCAAGCACCTCCGAGACCATCTCCGGATCGAGAGCCGAGGTAGGCTCGTCGAACAGCATCACGGCCGGTTCCATGCACAGCGAGCGGGCAATGGCAACACGCTGCTGCTGTCCTCCAGACAGCTGAACGGGGTATTTGTTCGCCTGTTCTGGAATGCGCACGCGCTCCAGGAACTTTAGCGCGGTCTTCTTGGCCTCGGCTTCGGGCACGCCCTTGATCCACATTGGACCCGCCATACAGTTCATCAGCACGGTCATATGGGGGAAGAGATTGAAGTGCTGGAACACCATGCCGACATTCTTGCGAACTTCGGTCACGTTGCGCATTTTGTTGTACAACCTGATCCCGTTGACGACGATCTCGCCCTGCTGATGCGCCTCCAGCCGATTGAAGCAGCGGATCAACGTCGACTTCCCGGATCCGGAGGGGCCGCAGATGACGATGCGTTCGCCCTTGCGGACGGTGAGGTTGACATCAGTCAATGCTCTGAAGGTGCCGTACCATTTGGACACGTTCGTCGCTTCGATAATTTTGTCCGCATTCATTGGCACCTGCTTCTGACTGGAAGACTCCTGGGATGAGAGTGGTACGCGAAGCACATTGCCCATCGCCTGCGAGGAATCGCCTCCATCAAGGCCTGTCAACTGACTTAGGTTGCTTACACTCATCGCACTTTACTCCTCGCGAAGTGACGCTCCAGCCGTGATTGACCCACTTCAAGACAGGCGGACATGATCCAATAGATAATCGAGGCTGTTACCAGCATCTCCATGTGATGGAAGGTCGGCTGGCCGATCGTACGAGCAAGGAAGGTCAGTTCCCACACCCCGAGAACCGAAATGAGCGAACTGTCCTTCAACATCGAGATGAAGGTGTTTCCCATTGGCGGGATGATGACGGGGAGCGCCTGCGGCAGGATGATCCTGCGCATGGTGAGGCCAAAGCCGAACCCGATAGATCGTGACGCTTCCCATTGGCCGCGGTCGATGCTCTGGATACCCGCGCGGAAGATTTCCGTCATATAGGCTCCGACGCAAAGCGACAGTGCCAATATGCCGGAAGGAACGGCATCGAGGACGATACCCAGTTGCGGCAGTCCGAGGTAGATCAGGTAAATCTGCATGAGCAGCGGCAGACCGCGAAAAAAGGATGTGTAAAAATTGGCGATCGCGTAGGCGAAGCCATTGCTCGAAAGCTTTGCGACCGCTCCAATGATTGCGATCACGGACGCAAAGAATAGCGAAACAGCCGAGACGTAGATCGTGGTCACTACCCCCTGCGTGATCAGGTATGGCAGATTCTCCCAGATGAATGGCATGCTTAGGTTAAATGCTTTGAAGAAGGCAAAGAACAGGGCCAGCAGTTCAATCCAAACGATGCCGATCTGTACCTTCAACGGAGCAAAACCGATCAGAACGAGATTGAGGCAGAACATGACTGCAATCACAATGGCGGTCGCGACACGCCCATAGATGCCGCTTTGCATCGGGTCGCCGATGACGGGTCGCATCAGTTCGCCGAAGGTGGTGCCCGTAAGGTTGATCATGAGAAAGACCGCGAGCACGACGGCAAAGATCGAGGCTACAAACCAAGGCTTGTGGACAAGCACCTCGGATTCAACTGTATCTAAATAAAGCATGGGGGAAGTCCTCTACGACATAGCGGCCCCGGCAAAGCCGGGACCGTCTCACCTTGCCCAGTTCTATTTTTCGAAGGTGTAATCCACGCCGTACCATTTCATCGAAAGCTCGGTGAGCGTGCCATTATCCCTCATAGCATTGACGGCAGCCGCAATCTTGTCGTGGAACTCCTTGTCGCCAGGTAGGATCGCAATGGCGCCTGGTGTGGTGAGCAGTGCCGGCTCGAGGATCTTCAATGGGTAGCCGCCCTTGATCGCAGCGCGCGCTGTTGCGTCGTCGGTAAGCACCGCATCGAGACGAACACCGTCGCCGAGACGCAGGTCATCAAATGCAATATTTGAGCTGGTGGTGATTTTCACTTCGCCCGGCTTGAACTGATACGTTGTAGGCTTCGCGTTTTCCCAGCCCGGTGTAAAAGTGTGGTTGGCATAAGCCTCGTAAGCGCCTCCAGCGACCATGCCGATCACCTTGCCTTCAAGGTCCGCCGGCTTGGTCGCCTTACTATCCTTGTGAACGACGGCAACTATCGGTCCCCAACCGAGGATAGCCGGGAAGTCAAACAGTTCTGCCCTGGCCTTGGTCGGTATCATACTGCCCATGGCCATGTCCCAGCGCCCCTGCCACTTGCCAGCCGCGATGATGTCCCAGCTTGGCGTTACGAACTTGGCATCCACACCCAGATACTTCGCGATACCTTTGGCGATCTCCACCTCGTCGCCATCGAGTTCGTGCTTCTCGTTCACGTGCGACGCCGGACCCCAGTCCGTTCCCACCGCCACCGTCAACGTTTTCGCTGCAAGCACCCGGTCAAGCACCTCGCCGGCATGAGCTGAGGCAGAGAAAACCGCCGACACAAGCGATGCCACTGCTGTGATAGTAGTCAGGATCTTGTTCATTATGCATCATTCCCCTATGTTGAAGTTCCTAACCATGGTTACGGCTTGCTCCGCACCACAGATTTCAACCGATCGGCTGATCCGACGCTCATTCCGAGCAATCTCTAAAGCACCCGCCCGGGTGATAAATGGGCGCGAGGAAAAATGTGATCGCCTCGCACGCTGTCGATCGTTCTGCCCATCGGGATGCCGGGTCGACCGCTCGCCATGATGATTGTTCAAGCGCTCATGAAGCCCTCCCCTAAAGATCGCAGCCTAGGAATCTGCTGAACACGCTGCGCGTAATACGATCGGTGCAAAAATCCCGATCAGTAGACCGTTCACCCATTCACAGGTCCAGCGCAGAATACCTCACCTGCGCCTCTTTCACCGGTGCCGGAGGGGGTTCGCGGGGCCAAGAGCCCGCATTCTGTCCAACTCCCCATAGTTGGGCATCCTTCAATCCGTCAGAATGAATTATCTTTGATCCACTTGCCATGTTTGGCATCACAAAGTCAATTGAAAACTATGCCATTCTGAGTCAATTTGCATGCTCTTAAGCGGGAGACGCGACGTTCGTCCGCACCGCGCCGCCGGCGCCACGATCGCCAAAGACGGCCGCCGATGTGTTTGCCAAGTCCGACATGATCGTCAAGGTGAAGGAGCCGCAGCCCAATGAATGGGTCCAGCTTCGCGACGAAGAAATCCTCTACACCTATCTCCACCCCGCTCCGGATCCCGAGCAGACCAAGGGCCTGCTGGCCTCGGGCGTCACCGCCATAGCCTATGAGACGGTGACCGATGACCGCAGCGGCCTGCCGCTGCTGGCGCCGATGTCGGAAGTCGCCGGTCGCCTGTCGATCCAGGCCGGCGCGACCGCGCTGCAGAAAGCCAATGGCGGCCGCGGCGTGCTGCTCGGCGGCGTGCCCGGTGCGCTGCCCGGCAAGGTCACCGTGCTCGGCGGCGGCGTTGTCGGCCTGGATGCAGCGAAGATGGCGGCCGGCCTCGGCGCGAACGTCACCATCATCGACCGCTCGATCCCTCGCCTGCTCCAACTCGACGGCATGGAGCCTGAGTATGGCGTCATCTGGGTCTACCACCTCAGCGACAACGACGGCGTAATGGCCTTCACAGACTTCGGCGTCGACATCCTGCGACCGATCATATCCAACCATCGCGAACGCACCTGACTGAACCCGGCGCTCACCAGATGCTTACGCCGCAAAGCAGATGCAGGTTAACAAGGTGACCGTTGCTCTGGCCGCCAAGATCGCCCGCATGGCTTGGGCGATCATCACCAGGCCGGGCGCCATGTACGAACGACACGATCCGGTCGTTGCCTGAAGGCGGGGCTATCGGAAAGCGAGGCTCATGATCCTGATGACGAAACCGTCGATCGGCGCGCGCATCGTAAGCTCTGTGCGAAAAAAGCGTGCTCCTGCACGAACCATTTATCTGACAACAATGCGCGCGTATCTCATCATTGTCATTCGCGGAAAGTGACCGCGCCAATCGAGACCCTGGTCGAGGGCGTGGCTGCCGCATGGCTGATGACGAACTTCGCGACGTCGCGTGGCACATCGGTGTGATCCGGCGTGGAAGACTTTTACCCGCCGATTGACACACATCGGCGCCATATATCGCCTATGAAGTAACGTCCGCGCGGGGCCGAATCTGCAACCTGCAACGCTTGTTCCTCCTATCGTGCATGCATGCTGGGCGTTCGGCTAATTCATATCGACATTGCGGCACAATCGGACACCGCTGCTGCCGGTACCCACGGCTGGCTTAACAACCACCGGCAGGCCGATCTCCGCAGCAGACCTTTCTACGTCCGTCGCATTCGCTGCCAAGCGATAATCAGGCATCGGCACTCCGGTCTTCGCGAGAAGCGGACGTTGAGCGAATTTATCGCAGCATCGTTCAATCGATGCGGGGTTCGGTCCCGGTAGATCGAAATGCCGGCAGAGCTTGCCGACTGTCGCATAGAGCGACTCGTCGAGGGGCGTAAAAGCTGGTAATGCCAGCGATGTCATACTTCGCACGCAGGTGGGAACATTCGTCGATTAATGCATCGAGATTTTCTGTATCGACTTGGATTGCCTCAATCCCTTCCGCCGCAAGATAGTCGTACTCAGTTGGAAGCCGACAGGGTAATTGGATTAAGACCAAGTCGTCGTGCTGCTTTCACGTATATTAGACCAATACTTCTGTGGCCTTCAAGCAGGATGAGCGCTCTTCTCGGCTCCAGTACATTATAGGGACCCAGATAAATGGTAGCGATTATCGGCGAAGATTTTCGATACCGAGTTCGGTCCAGATTCACTGGAAATCATAGGTCGCTATGGGATCGTTGGGGTCAGGCTGGCTTGAAGAACGGTTTTCAAGATATTTGAGCCATTCGGCGACCTTCTCGCGACCCTTGGCGGTTTTGATGGCCTCGCGCGGGGAAATATTACCCAGCATTCCGACGGGCTGATCGAGGGTAATTACCCACCCCCTCGCCCCCTCGATGCGGCACAGTGCGTCGTCACTCGTCCTCGATGTCCGGGTACTGCGGGGGGAGCCTTGCCGATCTTGCTGACGATCCTCGGGTAATTGGAATCGGGCCGCGCCTGCCCTGTTCCAATAACTTCAGCGCGGAAGCGCCACTCGTCACCGTAGTCGTACAAGAAGGTCATTGCCGAGCCCACCTTCTGGAAGGCCGTGATGACGCGCGTGCCTTTCACGCTGCGAGAGCCGCTCCCCTCTATGTCGTCGAAGAGTTCGAACCGCTGGGGCGAGTCGAACAGCTTTCCCGTCAGCTTTGAATAGAAGCCGTAGGCGTGGTCCATGTCGAAGCCAAATGCCGCTATGATGGCTTCGGCCAGATCCGCTAGCGTGCTCGAACTCGACACCTCGATGTCCCGATAAGCCGTGCCCGAAGAGAGGCTCGGAAGATCAAGGTCGCGGGCTCAGTCATGGCGGATTTCAGGCGCTGACGGTTTGAAGGATGATTTTGAAGGGGTTCGTGCCCGGCGCGAGACGAGCCGTGTCGACGACGGTTCGAATGTCGGCTTCGCCCTGAGCGGCCCACATGGCGCGCCGTTAGTGATCTTCCGTTGAACGACGGCGGGTCTCAGCGCCCGTTCGCAGGCGTTGTTCGTCGCGTCGACCATTCCTGGCCATTGGGCAAAGGTCAAAAGTTGATCGCGAGCTCGCCTGAACTTGTTTTGGATGTCGCGGGCCAGATCGCACGACGTTGTGGTGGCGAGGATATCGTTCAGACTTAGCTCCAGGGCGCGACGCTTGCCGGCGATGGTCGAGGCGGCGAAGGTTTCGACACCGTCGGCTAGGGCGAAGGCCCTTTGCAGCCAACGCTTGAGCCGTGAGGGCAGCATGTCCTCACTTGCCTCGTCCGCATAGGCGACGTCGCGGGCGAGATGCGCCAGGCAGGTCTGATGCGCATTTGCGTGCCCTTGTTGCGCGGCATAGCGATCGGAACGCCAGACGTCGGGCCGATGGCCGTCCATCAGGGTCCGGACCACGACGGCGCCGCGCGTTGGCGCCGCTTGATGAACAACCGCTTCGGGGCAGCGAAACACCCAGTGGTAGGCGTTGCTTCCTTCGATCCGCACGCCGGTCTCATCGGAGGCGATGACCTTGGCCCGGCGCAACGCCGCGACGGCCTTGTCGCACTCGGCCGCGAAGGCGCCCTGCGCACGGCGCAACATGTTCATCAGTCCGCCCTGGCTGATGGTGAGACCGAAAAGGTTCGCGAACGCGCCCTGCAGCGCTCGTAGGACAGGGCCTGGAAAGTCTTGAGATAGGTCGCTACGGCGTGCACGCGTGGCCCGAACGGCGTCCCCTTCGCCGCATCTGGCACAGCCGCGACGACCAGCGTGCCGCAGGACGGGCAACGGACTGCCAGACGCCGATGGCGCTCAATCAAAGGCCTGATCGCGGGAAGCTCAATCTTATCGTGCTCGCTGACGGTTTCGGCAGGAAGATCGCTCGACAGGCTGGCGCGGCAGCAAGGGCATTGGTCGGGATGATGATCGATGATGCGATCGGCATCCTCACTCATGGCGCGGCTGTGACCTTCATGACCCGCCTTGGCGCCGCCAGGCTTTGCCCTGTCCCGACGCTCCTTGCGATCGCTCGACGGTGGCTTGGACGACGTGCGTGATGTCTTCTCTGGCCGCTGCATCCGCAGCACCAGATCAATCAACTCTTCCTTCGTCAGACGCTGCAAATCAGCGCGATCCATTCCGCATAGATTCAGGGATTCTTGCCCCTGACAAGGGCGTGGGTAATTACGATCGAGGGTTTCGCGATACTGCTTGTCCAAAACTCATGAACGACTTTTGTGGCGATCTCGGGTGGCAGCTCCGGACGAGCCGTATCCTTGTGGACGGGCCTTTCGGCCATCATTTGCTCGACGGTACGGATTTCGGTGAGCGGCTTTTCAACCAGATCGTTCAGCGCCCCCTGCATCAGCGCCGTTCCTTTTTCGGCTCGGGCGGCGGAATTGGTCGACAGGTGCAGGAAGCGGCCCTTCAGTTCCACATTGCCCACCACCCGCGCGCCGTCCTCCATGGAAGTGTCCCATGCGAGGTTTCCAGATTTGCCGGCCTTGAGCCTTCCCTTCGGGATGTCGCCAAGCCAGTTCCAGAATTTCGCGTTCTCCTGTCGCAGAGCCGGGACTGTCTTCAGCCGGGCGGTGATTTCTTTCGGGGTGATCCCGGATGCCAGCGGAAAGCGCACATCGTGGAAGACGATTGCGTCACCGTCGCTATTCTCGAAGGTGGTCTGCTCCATCCGCATCGTCCGATCCAGGGTGTCGAACAGCCATGAG
>NZ_JAMYOX010000082.1:0-10687 GCF_040320025.1 Mesorhizobium sp. M0808 | reverse complement strand
GACGCCTCCCTCAGTACGTCGCCTACAGAATCACACACCAACCCGACGCCGCAACTCACAGATGAGTCATCGACGCAACGAAAAGATGTGTGCATCCCCTAGCCACTTCCGTGGGGCGAGGAACCCAAGCTGGAATAAAGCCGCGCTCCGTCAGCCTCTCTGTCCTGTCGAACATCGTCCACTTAAGGCGAGATCGGATGCCGCTTCAGCATTCGCCAACACTCTTGCCGATGTACAGCGATTTCCCAACAGCCTAATCTGCACCGAGCCGAAACAGGGGAGAGGGCGCTTGGGCGAGCAAGATCCGAACGAAGAGCCGATCGAGACAATTTTCCGCAACGGCACAATCACCACCGTCGGCATCCTGCTGGCGTTCTCGCTGGGCTTCATCACGCATTGGGCCGCCAACCCGATACCGTGGGAAATCTATCACCTGGCCGCCGTCGTGCCGATTTTGATCGGCATTGCCCTGCAGATACGAGCGCTGCGGTTGCTGCTCGACATAACGTCTCTACAACGGCGCGTTTATGAACGCGCCAATCGTATCTTCATTGCCGGCCTCATCTTCACCGCCTGCGGAGTTGGGCTGGCGATGCTGCTTGATTTCTACGACCTATCGACCAAGAGCGCGGTGCCCGGGGGCTAGCTCTGGCCATCCTGGCAGATGTCGCACCATTCGGCGCTGGTCAGCGCTGCCATGCGCTCGGCTCGCTGCCAAGGCCGGGAGGGGTCGGCAGGCCGCCGATCATCCTCGTCACCTCCGCCGCCGCATCGTGCACCAGCGGGCCGATCTCGGCCAGCCGTTCCGGCGTGACCCGTACTGTCGGCCCGGAGACCGAAACGCCGCCGATCGGCTCGCCGAATTCATTGAAGATGGCGGCGGCAACGCAGCGCATGCCCGGATGCCGCTCCTCGTCGTCAACCGACCAGCCGCGCAGCTTGATCGTCACCAGGTCGCGGGCGAGCGCCGAGATGTCGGACAGCGTATTTTCGGTGAAGCGCTCCAACCCGGCCCGGCGCAGGATGGTGGCGACGCGCTCCGGCTCGAGATGCGCCAGCACCGCCTTGCCGATGCCCGAGGCATGGAAGGGGCTGCGCGTGCCCGGCCGGAAAAAGGCGCGGATCGCCTGGTGCGTCTCGACCTGACTGACGAAGACGACGCAATCGTCCTCGGCGACGCCGAGATTGGCGGTCTCGCCGGTCTTCTCCATCAGTTCCTGCATGACGATACGGGCGCGGTCGACCAGCTTGCGGCGGCGCAGGAACGCCGCGCCCATGCGATAGGTCTCGACGCCGATCGACCACAGCTGGTCAGGGCCGTCGAACTCGACCATGCCGTGGTTTTCCAGCGTCGTCAGCATGCGGTAGGCGGTGGATGCCGGCAGACCGGAACTGGCGGCGATCTCGCTCAGCGACAGGCCACTGCCATCGGCGACGATTGCCAGGATGCGCAGCGCCCGGTCCAGCGACTGCACCGAGGCGGCCTCGGCCGGCCCGTTGAAGGCGCGCGGCCGGCCGCGCTGGCGTTTTTCGGTGGTCTCCATCGGGCCATTCTTCGCTCTGTTCGCCCAACAAGCAATGAAAAAGTTTTTCACCGATTTGCCAAGCGAATTCGTGGAAAACAGAAAGTCAAATCAATTCAACTCACAAGAGCCGTTTTCTAGAAATGAAAAAATATTCTGAAAAAATTGAAAAATCATTGGTGCGCTGGCATCATAGGCTATCAACAATTCCGTGGAGGCTGACATGGCCAGGATGCGCGCAGTCGACGCAGCGGTTCTCGTTCTCGAAAAGGAAGGCATCTCCTGTGCCTTCGGCGTGCCGGGTGCTGCGATCAACCCGCTCTATTCGGCACTGAAGGCGAGGGGCAGTATCCGCCACATCCTTGCGCGTCACGTCGAGGCGGCCTCGCATATGGCCGAAGGGTTTACCCGCGCCAGATCGGGCAATATCGGTCTGTGCATCGGCACTTCGGGTCCCGCCGGCACCGACATGATCACCGGCCTCTATTCGGCCGCTGCCGATTCAATTCCCATCCTCTGCATCACCGGGCAGGCGCCGCGCGCGCGTCTCAACAAGGAGGATTTTCAGGCCGTCGACATTGCGGCGATCGCCGCACCCGTCGCCAAATGGGCTGTTACCGTCATGGAACCCTATCTGGTGCCGATGGCGCTGCAGAAAGCGTTCCATCTGATGCGCTCGTCGCGGCCGGGGCCGGTGCTGATCGATTTGCCTGTCGATGTGCAACTGGCCGAGATCGAGTTCGATATAGATGCCTATGAGCCGCTGGTGCCGTTCAAGCCGGCAATGTCGCGCGCTCAGGCCGAGAAGGCGTTGACGATGCTGAACGCGGCGGAAAAGCCTGTCATCGTCGCCGGCGGCGGCATCATCAACGCCGATGCGTCCGATCTGCTGATCGAGTTCGCCGAGGTCACCGGCGTGCCTGTCATTCCGACGCTGATGGGCTGGGGTGCGATCCCCGACGACCACCGCCTGATGGCCGGCATGTGCGGGCTGCAGACCTCGCACCGCTATGGCAATGCCACGATGCTCGAAGCCGATTTCGTTTTCGGCATCGGCAACCGCTGGGCCAACCGCCACACCGGTTCGATCGACGTCTACACCAAGGGTAAGAAATTCATCCACGTCGATATCGAGCCGACGCAGATCGGCCGCGTCTTCGCGCCGGACCTCGGCGTCGTCTCGGACGCCGGTGCGGCGCTGAAAATGCTGCTCGACGTCGCCACCGAGTGGAGGACGGCCGGAAAATTGCGCGACTGGTCGGGCTGGGCCGGCGAATGCCGGCAGCGCAAGAAGACAATGAAGCGCAAGACCCATTTCGACCAGGTGCCGCTGAAGCCGCAGCGCGTCTACGAGGAGATGAACAAGGCGTTCGGCCGCGACATCACCTATGTCACCACGATCGGCCTGTCGCAGATCGCCGGGGCGCAGTTCCTGCACGTCTACAAGCCACGCAACTGGATCAATTGCGGCCAGGCCGGCCCGCTCGGCTGGACGCTGCCGGCAGCGCTCGGTGTTCGCGCCGCCGATCCGGACCGCACAATTGTGGCATTGTCCGGCGACTATGATTTCCAGTTCATGATCGAGGAACTGGCGGCCGGCGCACAGCACAGATTGCCCTACATCCATGTCGTCGTGAACAATGCCTATCTCGGCCTGATCCGCCAGGCGCAGCGCGGCTTTTCGATGGACTTCGAAGTCAGCCTGGCCTTCGAGAACGTCAACCGGAAAGACGAGCCTGAGGCGGGCTACGGCGTCGACCACGTCGCCGTTGCCGAGGCGATGGGCTGCAAGGCGGTCCGGGTGCGCCGGCCGGGGGAATTCGCCGGTGCCTTCGAAGAGGCAAAGCGCCTGATGAACGAGCACCAGGTTCCGGTGGTGCTCGAATTCATCCTCGAGCGCGTCACCAACGTTTCGATGGGTACCGAAATCGACAAGATCACCGAATTCGAGGAGCTAGCCGAACATCACGAAGATGCCCCCACGGCGATCGTCATGCTCGATTAAGCCGCATATGAGGAACTACTGCCATGCCACGGTTTTCAGCCAATCTTTCGATGCTCTTTGGCGAGCATGACTTCCTCGACCGCTTCGATGCCGCCGCCCGCGCCGGCTTCAAGGGCGTCGAGTATATCGGCCCCTATGACCATGCGCCGGATGTCGTCGCGGCCAGGTTGAAGAAGAACGGGCTGACGCAGGTCCTGTTCAACCTGCCTGCCGGCGACTGGGCCAAGGGCGAGCGCGGCATCGCGATCCTGCCCGACCGCATCCCGGAGTTCCGGCAGGGCATTGCCAAGGTCGTCACCTATGCCCATGCGCTCGGCTGCGAGCAGGTCAACTGCCTCGCCGGCATCGCGCCGCAAGGCGTCGATCGCTCCGTGCTGGAAGACGTCTTCGCCGAAAATCTGGCTTTCGCGGCCGAAAAGCTGGAGCAGGCCGGCATCAGGCTGCTGATCGAGCCGATCAACACCCGCGACATTCCGGGCTTCTTCCTGAATTACTCGGACCAGGCTCTGGCCCTGATCGACCGCGTCGGATCGAAGAACCTGTTCCTGCAATACGACATCTATCACATGCAGATCATGGAGGGGGATCTCGCCCGTACCATAGAGGCAAACCTCAACCGCATCGCGCATATCCAGCTTGCGGACAATCCCGGCCGTCATGAGCCGGGGACGGGCGAGATCAATTTTCCTTTTCTGTACAACCACATCGACCGCATCGGCTATGCCGGCTGGATTGGCGCGGAGTATAAGCCGAAGGCGGGGACGGATGCCGGACTGGGGTGGTTCCGGGACCTGGCCGGGCAGGGCAGCGCGGCGGCGTAGCGGGCAAGAGAGGCCCCCTCATCCGGCCGCTGCGCGGCCACCTTCTGCCCGCTGGGGAGAAGAGGCTGGCACCGGCGTTCGCGATCTCTTCTCCCCTCGGGGAGAAGGTGGCCCGAAGGGCCGGATGAGGGGGCGTTTCACATAGTCACTTGGAGAAAAACATGGAAACCATCGGCTTCATCGGCCTCGGCATCATGGGCGCGCCGATGGCGGGGCATCTGCTAGACGCCGGTTATCAGGTCGTCGCCAGCGACCACCGCTCGAAGCCGCCGGCCGATCTCGTCGCCAAGGGCCTGAAGACAGTCACCGGCCATGATGCCGTCGCGCGCGCGGCCGACATCGTCATCACCATGGTTCCCGACACACCGCAGGTCGCCGATGTGCTGTTCGGCCAAAACGGCGTCGCGTCCGGCCTAACAAGAGGCAAGCTGGTCATCGACATGAGCTCGATCTCGCCGATCGAGACCAAGGAATTCGCAAGAAAGATCAACGATCTCGGCTGCGACTATCTCGACGCGCCGGTGTCGGGCGGCGAGGTCGGCGCCAAGGCGGCTTCGCTGACCATCATGGTCGGCGGTGAGGAAAAAGCCTTCGAACGCGCCAGGCCCATCTTCGAGAAGCTTGGCAAGAACATCACTCTGGTCGGACCGAACGGCGTCGGCCAGACCACCAAGGTCGCCAACCAGATCGTCGTCGCGCTGACCATTGAGGCCGTCGCCGAAGCGCTTGTTTTTGCATCGAAAGCCGGCGCCGACCCGGCCAAGGTCAGGCAGGCGCTGATGGGCGGGCTCGCAAACTCGCGTATCCTGGAAGTGCATGGCGAGCGCATGATCAAGCGCAGCTTCGCGCCGGGCTTTCGCGTCGAACTCCACCAGAAGGATCTCAATCTGGCGCTGGAAGGCGCGAAGGCGCTTGGGGTAGCACTACCCAACACCTCGATGACGCAGCAATTGTTCAACTCTTGCGCGGCGAACGGTGGAGCAAAGGAAGACCATTCGGCACTGGTCAGGGCACTGGAGCGGATGGCTGGTCACGAGGTTGGGTGAGAGTGAAGTGAATTAGTCTGCAATACCTTCGATGGGCCGACTTCGTTCGACCGCATAGCGTATGAGATCGGCAAAACGTTTCAGAAAATCTTTGGATTCCTCCGACATTCCTTCAGTTCGCACAAGTGCCTCAACTTGCTTGGTCAAGGAAGGTAGGGATTCGATCGGAAGAGTGACGTCCTCATAGAAATCCGAATTTCAGTATGAGTTCAAACGCGTTTTGGTTTGCGATTGACACGATTTCATGATGCGCAGAGGGACCTACCGATACGCATCGATCGATATGTCCATCTGGATTGAGAACGGCAAAATCCAATGACATGCATTGCGCCCTATTTGCCGCGCGCGAACCACCGCCTCGCCGCATAAAGGCTCACCGCCGCGGCATTCGAGACGTTGAGCGAACGAATGGCGCCCGGCATGTCGAGGCGGGCCAGCGTCGTCACCGTCTCGCGCGTCTTCTGGCGCAGGCCTTTGCCCTCGGCGCCCAGCACCAATGCGATCTTCTCTCCCGAAAAGCTCGTTTCGAGCTCCGCCGGACCGTCCGAATCCAGCCCGATGGTCTGGAAGCCGGCCTCGTGCAGCTGCTCCAGCGCATCGGCGAGGTTCTTCACCTCGATCTGGTCGATATGCTCGAGCGCGCCGGAGGCCGACTTCGCCAGTACGCCGGATTCCTGCGGGCTGTGGCGCGCCGTGGTGATCAATGCACCGGCGCCGAAAGCCACCGCCGAGCGCAGGATCGCACCGACATTGTGCGGATCGGTGATCTGGTCGAGCACCAGCACCAGCCTGGTGTCGCCGAGCGCATCGAGGCGTTTCGGTTTCAGCGGCTCGGCCTCGATCAGCACGCCCTGGTGCACGGCATCCGAGCCGGTGACCTTGTCGATGTCCCTGGGTTCGACCAACTCCGCCTTGAAGGGCAAAGCGCCAAGGTCGGCGATTGCCAGCCGCTCGGCAGCGTTGCGCGTCACCAGCATCTTCTTGATTTTTCGGCGCGGATTGTCGAGTGCGGCCCGCACCGTGTGCAGCCCGTAGAGCCGCACCAGCCCATCCGCCGGGTTCTCGCCGGGCGGCACCGGCTGGCGTGGCCTGAATGCAGGCGCGCCACCGCTCTTCTCGTCGCGATGCGCGCGGCGCAGCTTGGCGTAGTGGGTGTCTTTAGGGGTCTTGGATTTGTTATCGTTGCTCATGGCCGGCTTCTATAGCTGTGTCGTCCGGCCATGGATACAGCCGCATAAGCTGCTTGTCGGGCGAGGCGTGAGATTCAGCGCTTTTTGCCGGACTGTTGCGGTTGACAGTTTTGGGCGCTGCCGCCATAAGGCGCTTCGCGGAAGGGCTGCTTTGGCAGCCGCGACGCGTCGATGCCTCGTTGCATGGCTCCGGCGGCAGACTGGAGAGGTGCCCGAGTGGTTAAAGGGGACGGACTGTAAATCCGTTGGCTATGCCTACGTTGGTTCAAATCCAACCCTCTCCACCACTGCCGGCCCGGAAGCCCTGAAACGCAGAGCGAGCGTCGGAGCGGATCCGATGCTTGACTGAAAGGCGCGGGTATAGCTCAGTGGTAGAGCAGCAGCCTTCCAAGCTGAATATGCGGGTTCGATTCCCGCTACCCGCTCCAGATTTCCCCCAAGCCGCGGCGCACCTCGCGCACGATGCCGAAGCAGGCAGCCCCAAGCGAAGCGCTTTTGCCGATAGTTCAAAGTATTCGTTGCGCGTCCAGACGGACGCGCATCTTAATCTGTGTTATCGTTGTCCCGAACCGCAGGCGGCGTTGGGCGACAGGCGTCAGCTCGCGAATTTGCTGAATATGGACGCGAGCTGGTTCTGCTGCGGCACTTGCCCGTTCGGCGTCAGCTGGTCGACAAGCCCGGGCAAGGCCGCGGACAATTGCTTGAGCAGATCCTGCTGGTTTAGGCCCGTCCTTTGCGCGATCTCCTGAATGATTTGTGGCCCGAGAGCACTGCCCAGATCGCTGGGGTTGATCGGCTGGTTCTGACCGGTACCGACCCACGAATTGGCAACGTTGCCGTGGCCGGCGTCCTTCAGTTTGTCGAGCAGGCCGCCCAGACCGCCGAGCAGGCCGCCATCGGCGGATGCGGTTGTATCAGGCGGGACGGGGGCAGGGCTTTGCGCTGCCTCCGTCTGGGCGGAACTTCCACCGCTCAGCATTTTTCCCACCAAAAGTGCGCCGAGCGCGATCATCAGCGGCTTGGCGACGTTGCCGCCGGGAACGGCATTGTCAAACAGTCCCATTGTGGATCTCCATGTCAAATTGCCCGTCCATCTCCAACAATGACGCATCCATGGCGAATTTCAAGCCGGTTTGAGCTTTCCGTAATCATGATTTTCAAGTTGGCTTGAGCTTTGCTTAATAATGTGGAAGTAATCGGGTGCGGGGAACGGAGAGGAAAAATGTCAATATTAAGCTGGATTATTCTCGGCGTCATCGCCGGCTTCATAGGCAGCAAGATCGTCAATAAAAGCGGGCAAGGCCTTGTGCTCGACATCGTGCTCGGGATTGTCGGTGCCATCGTCGGCGGGCTCATCTTCAGCGCCTTTGGCGCGTCGGGCGTTACCGGGCTCAACATCTATAGCCTGATCGTAGCCGTGGTCGGTGCGGTGGTTGTCCTGTGGGCCTATCACCAGTTCAGCGGCAAGAGGGCTCTGTAGAAGCCGTCCGGCAGTTGCGTCGGCATTCGGGTGAATGCCGACCGCCTATCTGATCCTTTTGAGGATTTCGCGGATCAGCGTGTTGAGGCCGGCTTCCAGCCCTCTCACCATGATCGGCCATAATTCCTCGAGCAGTCGCTGCCATGCGGCATCGCGCCCAATCCTAACCGGCAGATTTGGCATCGCGCCAATTGCCGCCGTCACGTCCCGGCGCAGCCGCTCGCCACAGGCGCTTGCGCCGCTGATCGTCGGATCGAAGGGCAGCCGGGTGAAATCCCATTTTCCGCGCTGCTCGATGCCGAGATTGCTCTCGACTTCGGCATGCGACAGCACCGTTTTGGGCGTGACCTTGATGCGGTAGTATTTGCAGAGTTCGGCGACGACGGCGGCCATCGCGTCCCACTGCGCCCTGGTCATCGGATAGCGGCCGGCATCGAACGGCCTTTCCTCCGCCCCGGCCATGCAGCAGAGCGAAACCCCGATCGAGCCGCCGTTGCAGTTGAGCGTGTGCGCGGCATATCCCGGTTTTACCCGGCTCGAATTGAGCGCGATCGAAGGCCGGCCCCTGACCAGGCGGCCATTCCCCTCGACCAGTATGTGATACGCATCCCTGTCGGTATCGCCGGCCGAATGCGAGCCGGCCGTCCAGTGGCAAATGACGCGCCTCATCGCACCATTGGGCAACCAGTCGGGCGGCAATGCCACAGAAATCTCCGCGACATAGGTTCAGTGACGGAGCACAGTATAGTTTCCTTGGCGGCGGACGCGAAAACGAAACGATAATTTGGTTGAGCGTTTTCTAACGGTCAGCTATTCGCCGGCATCTCCGGCGACCGCGTGTTCTCTGTATTGCGGCAGATCGTCGGTGATCGTGAACCACTTCGCCTTGGAGCCGACGAAGATGTGCTGCGTCGGCCGGATGGTCGGCTCGTCGACGAGACTTCCCATGGCGACATGCACGAAGGCACCGTCGCGGACCACCGAATAGAGCAACGAGCCGCAAGTCTTGCAGTGCGCGTCATGGCCGGTGTCGTCGCCGAAGATCATGAGATTGTCCTCGCCCCTCGCCAGGCTCAGCCTGTCGCGCTCGATGCCGGCGAATGGCTTGAAGGCCGAGCCGGTGGTGCGCCGGCAGTTCGAGCAGTGGCAGTTCGCGGCATAGACGAACGCGTCCGCCACCGCGTACTGAACGGCGCCGCACAGGCACTTTCCGATAAGCCTGCGGTTGCGTGAATTCTGGTTGTCATCCGGGCTTGCCACGCGCTCCTCCTATTGTGCAGGCCGATTTCAGTTTCAAGCGACGACGGTCAACCGGCGCTTGCGCTCGTCGAGCGAGACGATGGTCAACCCGCTGGCCACCACCAGCAGGATGCCGCAGATGGCCAGCGCATTCGGGAGCTGCCGGAAAACCACCAGGCCTGAAATCACCGCCCAGACGGTAAAGCAATAGTAGAACGGCGCTACCACGCTGGTCGGCCCGACGCGATAGGCCATGAAGATGAAGAAGTGGCCGAAGATCAGGAACAGTCCGGCGCCGCCCATCAGCAGCAGGTGACGGATTTCAGGCACCACCCACTGCTCGGAAAGCAAATGAGCTGCCCCGGCCCCCGCGAGCACGACAATCACCGCGGACATAGCGACGACCATTCCCGGCACGTCGGCGGCGACCTTGCGTCCGGCCAGATCGCGCGCCGCGGACAGGGCTGCATTGCCTAGCGCCAGCAGGGCATAGACCGAAATCCCCTGCATCGTCGGTTGTGCCACCATCACCGCGCCGATAAAACCAAGGCCGATCAGCGCCAGGCGCACCCCGCCGATCCGTTCGCCAAACAGCATCGAGGAGCCGACCAGCATCAGCAAGGGCGTGATCTGTCCGAGCGCGGTCGAATCGGCGATCTGCATGTTGGCGAGCGCCACCACGTAGCAAAGGATCGCACCCAGTTCGAGCAGGTTCCTGCGCAAAACCTTGGCGTCGAGGATCAGCGGGATCTGCTTGCCATAGCCCAGCATGAACAGCAGCGGAATGCCCCACAATGTTGCCGCAGCGCCGCGCAGGAACAGCACCTCATAGGGCGGCAGTCCCGCGGTTGCGAGTTTCATCATCGTGTCGTTGACGATGTAGGACCCGGTCGAAACGACCATGAACAGCGGGCCTCGTATGGCAGTCGGGATGAAATGCATCGGCCCACGAAATCAGACCGGCGCCAGGGCGGCAATGGGCCAGATCCGGCTGTAAATCCGGCAAAGCCGTCAGCCGCCGCCGTAACCATTCCATTTGCCCTTGTTCGTTCCTATATCCGCGCCACATTCTCCGAAACCGGATCACGCGTTCGGGCCGGGCGAGCGCGCTCGGCGACAAGGCACTTGTGTTTTTCGGCCTTAGTCGCTAATCGCCCCGCATTCGACTGAACTGAAGGTCCAGGCCGTCCCCAGGCCGTCCAAGGAAAGAGACTATGGCAAAAGGTAAATTCGAGCGCACTAAGCCTCATGTGAACATTGGCACGATTGGTCACGTCGATCATGGCAAGACGTCGCTGACGGCGGCGATCACCAAGTATTTTGGCGAATACAAGCGCTACGACCAGATCGATGCGGCGCCCGAAGAGAAGGCGCGCGGCATCA
>NZ_JAMYOX010000081.1:0-10988 GCF_040320025.1 Mesorhizobium sp. M0808 | reverse complement strand
ACCGGGACCGCGGCGGATCGAGATCGAAACGGCGCTTGAAGGCAATGACCTCCAGATCGTGATCGCCGACAATGGCCCCGGTGTGCCCGCCGAGATCCGGAATCGCATTTTCGATCCGTTTTTTACCACCAAGGCTCAGGGTGCGGGCACCGGGATCGGGCTCGCTTTCTCGCTCGGCGTGGTGCAGTCGCACAATGGACGGCTGGCCCTGCTTGACCGTGCGGACGGCGCGCATTTCCGATTGCTTTTGCCGGTGGAGGCCTGCACTTCGTCAGATTCAGTCGAAGGTGTTGCGGCGCACTCGGTCGCGGGCATCGGTTGCACCGCCCTTGTGGTCGATGACGAGCGGGAGGTTGGAGAAACGATGGCAGAACTACTACAGGCTGAAGGTTTTGCCGTCAGGATCGTCGAGGACGGCGCCGGCGCCAAGGCAGCGCTGATGAGTGCTGTTTTCGATGTGATCTTTTGCGATCTGCGGATGCCGAACATCGACGGCCCCGCCTTGTTCGACTGGGCCTGTCAGGCAAGCCCGGGCATAGCGGAGCGATTCGTTTTCGTTACCGGCGACACGCTCGGCGGCGCTGCGGCGCGCTTCCTTGAACGGGCCGGTCGACCAGTTGTCGAGAAGCCGTTTTCGCGCGATTCCATCCGCCGGGCACTAAGCTCGTTGGCAGACGTTCCGCGCTAGCCAACGACCCTCTTTGCGCGCTGGCGCCTTCGGACAACACCGCAGCTTCAGCGAACACGCATCGCAGTCCAGCTTGCTCGCGCAATACCGCATAAAGCCTTCATCATCGACACTGCGTTGGCGCATGGGCTCTGATTATACCGCGATGGAGCGTCCTACGTCTCAATCGGGTCGACTCAAGCCCTAGCGCGAAGGTCAGGTTTGGAGAAGCGCCGGGAATGGCAGCTCCTGGCGCATTTGGGTCCTTATCGGCTGCCGGAGAGCCAATCGCTCTCGAGTGCAGGCACTCCAGTGGAGTCCAGACGTTGGATTGGACCCTCGACCTCTACAAAAGCACACTAAGCTTCCGGTCGGGCTACGACGGCATTCCGAAGCGATCGCTTCGGCGAGAAGTCGTCGTTCTCAATCGGGCGACGGGGGATACATCGGCGAAGACGGCATAAGGGAGGATGCGCCAGACCGAGCCGACGGAAAGGTCGTAGCCAAGGCGTTGGAGCGGATAGCGCCTGGCCGGGAGGCCGCCGCCAGTCAGACTTACGCGGCGCGTCGTTGAGCGAGGTGGAGACCCGAACGGGCTCGACGAGGGTCCACGGCGGTCACAATGTTGTGGTGGTGATCGCAGTAGACGCGATCCGGCGAAGTTGGCCCAGCACAAAAACGATAACCGCCGGGTACAGAAGGGTCTTCGCTCACCGGGAAGCGGCACTGATAGAGGCCTAGCTGAATGAGGGGGACGTCTCGCGAAGTTAGTCTGATATTTTCAGGCATCATGATGGTTTCCTAGTTCACAGGGAATTGCCGGCTGACGGCCGCAGTGCGACCCGTCAGGGGCGAGCTTCTCTCGTTTGGGAGGCTATGGATCACCATATGGTGTTGGCAGCACCGTCAATGAAGCCCGACGCCCTGCTTCTGAAGCCAATAGTTTGCGACTTAAGGCCACACCTATAAACGCATTGGCGATCTACCATCGTGTCCCCGAGGACCCGCCCGCCGCGGTTTGTTCGGCGGGGGTGGGCCTCCTATGAGACGCGCTCTGCCGACCCCGTCGTTCACAGTCCGGACCACCTCATGCCGGGCCGCTCTAGCCGCCAAAACCCAAATCACTCTAAAACGACCGAGTTCCGACCCCTTTAATAGATATGGGCATGATGGCTGGCTATCTCCGCGAGCGGCCTTGGACTGACGGTGTGCTTCGATGATTGTCGCGCCCCGCAGAGTGGCCGGGCTTCAATTTTCTCGTTCCCGGAATGCACGGGTAACCCAGAAGCCGACATTCTCAAAGCTTAGGAGCAACCGACAGCCGGACCGGTGCATTCGATGACGTAGATCCCTGGGATGGGCCCTTTGAGGAGTCGGCAAATCATCGGTCTTGGAAAAGCGGACTCGGCTGGCTAGGCTTCGGCTTCGTGACTGGGAGGTGACCAGATTCCAAAGCCCACCTTTCTTGACATCGCCCGCCGCGCCGGGGTTGGCACGGCGACGGTTGAGCGCGTGCTGAACGGCAGGGGTGGCGTCACGCCTGCCACTGTCGAGAAGGTCGTCGCCGCCGCTCGCTCGCTCGACTATCCTCGCCGCTTGCCGGAAGCTCATCACGGGGTGATCAGGATCGAGGTCATCCTGGTGCGTCCGGACGCCACCTTCTTTGCCCGACTGTCTCGCGCTTTCGAGCGCATCGCCGCGACGCTCGATCGTTCCATCGCCGTCCACCGCACCTTTCTCGACGAGGCGGACCCGGCGGCGATCGCCAGGCGCATCCTTGATCCGGACATGCGCCGCGCCGGCCTGATCCTCGCAGTTCCCGACCACCCGCTGGTTGGCGCCGCCTTGAGGAAACTCGAGGCCGAAAACATCCCGACCGTGCAGATTGTCACTGAGATTTCCGGCACCAGCGGGGCCTATGTCGGTATCGACAATTATGCCGCCGGACGCATGGCAGGGCTGTTGTTGTCGCGCATGCAAAGGCGGCCAGGCAAGGTGGTGGCGGTCTGCCACAGCCAGATCTACCGCGTGCACCGCGACCGCGTGCGCGGCTTCTTCGACTACCTGATGGAGACGGCGACCGAACATTTCGAACCGATCGGGGCGCTGTTCGGCCATGACGATGGAGACCGCAACGCTGAGCAGCTTCTTGAAGCCTTGAAGCGCTGCCCTGACCTTGCCGGCCTCTATAATGCAGGCGGCGCCAATTCGGCGCTCAACGATGTCCTGCGCCGAAATCCGCTCGGACGCCAGGTCTTCTTCGTCGGCCACGAGCTCACCGAGCGCAGCGCCGTTGCACTTCGCGAGGGTACGATGGATGTCGTGCTCGACCAGGCACCCGAGGCGCAGGCGAGGCGAGCCATGGACCTCGTGCTGGCGACATTGAACCTGCACGACCTGCAAGTCGAAAACCCGCCGATCCGCTTCGTCACCTTCACTGCCGAGAACCTTTGATCTGATTTGATCAAGATAGAGCGAGCTTCGCCTCCGTCACGGTGCTAACTCCCTGCGAACGGACGGGGATCGCATATGAAGTTCGCCCCCCTCATCCAGCCGCTTTGCATCCGCCTTCCCCGTTGGGAGAAGAGGCTGGCGCCAAGCGCAGACGATCTCCCTTTCCCCTCGAGGAAAGGTCGGATTGCCACAAATCGGATGGCAATCCGGGTGAGGGGGCATTCTTTCACATGCAATGGCGCTCCGCGAAGGGAGGACGACTAGTGACGAGACGGCTGACGGCCTACGATCTGAGGAGCGCCAAGGGCAGCCGCAAATGGCTGCAGCTTCACGTCGACACGCCGGCTGAGGCCGCCGCGGCTGTCGCCTGCGATATCGTAATCCTCTCCAGCGAGTCCGACCACAATCTGGAATTGATCCGTGAGGCGGCGCCTTTCGCCTTCTTGTCGGTCGGCATGCCGCATGGCGCGGTCGCCTCGCCCGACGAGGCGGTACGGCTCGGCTTTGACATGATCGAGCGCGGCGCCGACGCCGTCTATTGCTCGCATTCACCGCGCTTCATCGAGGCGATGGCGGCGGAGGGCATTCCGGTTACCGGCCATGTCGGCCTGGTGCCGAACCGCGCTACTTGGACGAGTTTTCGCGCCGTTGGAAAGACCGCCGAAGAAGCCTTCAAGGTGCTCCGCGCGGCCAAGGACCTTGAGAATGCCGGTGCCGCCTGCATCGAGGTCGAGGTCGTGCCGGTGCGGCTTGCCGATCACATCACGCGCTCGACCCCACTGATCACCATGGGCATGGGCTGCGGCAGCGCCTGCGACACGCAGTACCTGTTTTCCAGTGACGTGCTCGGCACCCACACCGGTCACTATCCGCGCCACGCCAAACGCTATGCCGATTTCGTGACACTAGACGCCGAACTGCAGGAAAAGCGCATCGCCGCCTTCCGCGCCTTCGGCCGCGATGTGACAGCCGGCGCCTATCCCGAAGCGAAGCACCAGGTCGACATGGACGATGCCGCCTATGACCGCTTCCTCACCCTTTCCCAATCCCTGTGAGATCGACATGGACGACCTGAAATACGGCACGCGCAACAAAAGAGGCGACTGGGCTCCGAGCGAGCCGGCAGGCACCGCGCCGCTGTTCGCCTTTCCGCCTCGTCCGCTGGCGCTGCTGAAATGGCTGCCGCACTATTTCCTGCCCTACAATCTGCTGTTCGCGCTCTCGGCGGTCGCGTGGTGGCACTACGTGCTGCCCGACGTCGAGGTCATGAAGACGCTGAGCGTCGGATGGATCTTCAGGCTCTTCCTCGTCAACTGCGCGGCGCTGCTTGTCTTCTTCGGCGTCTTCGAGCTCCGGCTCTACATTTTGAGAGTCCAGGGCAATCGCTTCAAATACAAGGGCAAATGGCCCTCCGAGCAGAAGAGCAAGGCTTTCTTCTTCGAGAACCAGAACCTCGACAACATGCTGCGTACCTTCGGCACCGGCATGCCGATCTGGACGGCGATCGAGGTCGCGATCCTCTACGCCTATGCCAATGGCTACGCGCCGTGGCTGACAGTCGCCGAGCATCCCGTCTACCTGTTTTGCCTGGCGCTGGTAGTGCCAATCATCCACGAGACGCATTTCTTCTTGCTGCACCGGGCAATCCACTGGCCGCCGCTCTACAAATGGGTGCATTCGGTGCACCACAACTCCGTCAACCCGTCGCCCTGGTCGTCGCTGTCGATGCATCCCGTCGAGCAGTTCGGTTATCTCGGCGTTGCACTCTGGCACCTGGTCATCCCGTCGAACCCGCTGCTTGCGCTCTACCAGCTCCACTATGCCGGCTTCGGCGCCATTCCCGGTCATGTCGGCTTCGACAAGGTCGAACTCGGCGAGGACACCAGCATCGATAGCCACGCCTACATCCATTACCTCCATCACAAATATTTCGAGGTGAACTACGGCGACGGCCTCATCCCGTTCGACCGATGGTTGGGCACTTTCCACGACGGCAGCAAGGAAGGCGAGGCCCGCATGCAGGCCCGCTACGAGAAGAAGAAGGCGCGCGCCAACGCCGCCCAATGACAGCCCGATCAGACAGCCGAGCGAGGCGTCCGCGCAAGCCATCCCGCAAGGGCCGGAAGTCGAAGGAGGGGTGAACCGGCACTCCATCCACAAGGGAGGAAAACCGTGAAGAAGCTTTTCATTTCGACCGCGTTGGCGGCCTTGATGTCGACCAATGCGATGGCTGCAAAAATTGGCGTCAGCATCGTCAACTTCGACAACAATTTTCAGACGTTGCTGAGGGACGGCATGCAGGCCCGCGCCAAGGAGAAGGGCGCCGGCATCCAGGTCGAGGACGCGCAGAATGACGTCGCCAAGCAACTCGACCAGGTGAAGAACTTCATCGCCACCGGTGTAGACGCCATCATCGTCACGCTGGTCGACACCAATGCGTCAAGGACGCTCAGCGAGGAAGCTGCCAAGGCCGGCATCCCACTGGTCTTCGTCAACCTCGAACCGTCAGACATGGCGAATCTGCCGGAGAAACAGGTCTATGTCGGCTCTAACGAGGTGGAGTCCGGCACGCTGGAAGCGTTCGAGGTGTGCAAGATGCTGCGCGCCAAGGGCAAGTCGGCAGGTGCCAAAGCCTACATCGTCATGGGCAGCCTCGTCCACCAGGCGGCCCTGCAGCGGACCAAGGATGTCGAGCAGATCTTCGGCACCGACATGTGCAACTTCATCAAGATCGTCGACAAGCAGTCGTCCGAATGGTCGCGCGACAATGCCCAGACCCTGATGACCAACTGGTTGACCGCCGGCGGCGCGCCGGACGCCGTCATCGCCAACAATGACGAATCCGCCATCGGTGCCATCCTGGCGCTCAAGGCCAACGGCGTCGACATGAAGAACGTCGTCGTCGGCGGCATCGACGCCACACAGGACGGCTTGCAGGCGATGAAGGCCGGCGATCTCGCGGTCACCGTGTTCCAGAACGCCAAGGGCCAGGGTGGCGGCGGCGTCGACGCCGCACTCGCGCTGGCCAAGGGCGAGAAGGTCGAACGCGTCGTCTACGTGCCGTTCGAACTGGTGACCTCGGCCAACGCCGCCGACTACCTCGACAAGAACTGATCCCAGGACCGGAGCCTCCGGGCGGCATTGCCGTTCCGGAGGCCCGACCGCAACTCATAGAGGAAAAAATGTCCAGCTGGATCACGGTCTGCGGCCTCGACGATATCGAACAGGAAGGTGCCCGCCGTTTTGACCATGAAGGCCGTACCTACGCCATCTTCCGCTCGCCCTATGATGAAGTGTTCTGCACCGACGGCCTATGCACGCACGAAGCGGTACACATCGCCGACGGACTGGTCATGGATTACGAGGTCGAATGCCCCAAGCACGCGGGCGCCTTTGACTATCGCACCGGCGCGGCAAAGCGGCTGCCGCCTTGTGTCAATCTCAGGACCTATCCTGCGAGGGTCGAAGAGGGCTCCATCCTGGTTGCGATGCCAGTGACAGGAGCCTGAGGCTTGGTGGGGCAGTCGACCTGCTCCCGTACCGCTTCGGTCAGTTAACTACTATGCAAGCGGCGTGCCTAAATGTGCGCTTCCGACTATTTCTGCCTGAAAACTGCCGGTCCGCTATTCGGTCGGCCCAAAACCGCCAGGCGGCAACGCGCCTGATATCGCACTTTGAGATCAGCTTTGCCGTTTCCTGAAAACTGACATCGCAGGCGACCCCACTGGAGGTCATGGTGGCGCCATTTGCCGACCTTCATTGCGTTTCTCCAAACCTGCCGTTCGCGCTACAGCCTGATACGACCATCAGCGGGCATGGCTGCGTCCTTGGCTCCGCGCTATCAGTAATCAGTGCCGCTATCGCTTGGTTACGTCATGGTAAAAATCTGATGCTGGACATCAGAGGTCGAACGGTCGGAGTCGACCACCCAAAGCCGAAGTTCAATCCGCGACACTATCCAATTGCCCGTCGCTTGTAATCAAGAGGTCATTGGCCTAATCTGAACTGAGGGGATGAGCAGTCTCCCCGTCAGACGGCTTCCGTCCAAGCACTGCGCAAGATCCTATTGAGGGATGGCGCGCGTGGATGGTACGTTCCTTTCGATTGCACCTCACTTATTGTCGCGAATTGTCGCAACTGCTTTGATGGCTGCGGCAAACCTGCCGGTTGCGACGTTTGACGCTGCGGGCCAAGGCACGGAGCCGCCATTACGGCTCGAGGCCAGAATCCCACTCGGAGATGTGCGCGGCCGCATCGATCACATGGCGATCGATTTAAAGAGGCGGCGCTTGTTCGTTGCAGAACTCGGCAACAACAGCATGGCGGTGGTCGATCTCACCCATCGAACCGTGCTTCGCACAATCAAGGGATTACGGGAACCACAAGGTGTCGCCTACCTGCAAGGAACCGACACCCTGTATGTCGCGAATGCCGGCGACGGCTCGGTTCGATTGTTTCGAGGAGCCGATTATGCCGCTATCGGCAAAGTCGACCTAGGGGAAGATGCCGACAATGTTCGCGTGGATAGCGCGACCAATCGGGTCTTTGTAGGGTATGGCAGCGGTGCGCTGGCTGTCATCAATCCCACGACTAACCGGAAAACCGGCGATGTGCCGCTAAAGGCGCATCCCGAAAGTTTTCAGCTCGACGCGAGGACGAGCCACGCCTTTGTGAACCTGCCGGACATACATTCAATCGCGGTCGTCGACCGCACATCACTGGCTCAAATCGCAACCTGGCCGACCGCCGGTTTAGCCGGTAATTTTCCGATGGCGTTGGACGACCCTCACCAGCACGTCCTTATAGCTTTTCGCCACCCTGCGTGGCTCGGCATCTTCTCCATGGGAGACGGTTCGCTCGTCGCGACTGCGAAGATTTGCGGTGATGCCGACGATGTTTTCGTCGATTCGAAACGGCAGCGAGCCTACATCAGCTGCGGAGACGGATTCATTGACGTGATGGATACCTGGGACCCGCCATATCGACGCATCGCGCATATTCCGACTGTGTCCGGTGCACGCACTTCGCTCTTTGTTCCCGCGCTTGACCTGCTTCTTCTCGCGGTTCGAGCGAGCGGAGAGCAGCTGCCGGCAATCTGGGCGTTTCGTCCAACACCTTGAGGTGCGCACCCGTGTGGACGACACGCTCCAGATTGCCAATCGTTTTCCTGTTGAGCTGCACACCGATTGCCTATTCGGCACCGGGCGGAGATGCTTCAATGGCCAGGACCTCTAAGCCCTCAACTTCTTGCATCACGTTTCCAGCGATACCTTGCAAATCGCCGTACATGCCGACGGTCGACTCGATTACGCTTTGTTGGATGATGCTGAGCTCTATTGGATCATGCAAAACGGCATAAAATGACCGGGATGCCTGCGTTTGGTCCAACGCACAACCAGGAAGAGCTATGGGCGATGGTGGCCTTTACCCGACGTCTTCCAGAGATGTCGCAATCGGAATACGAGACGTGGGTAGGTTGGATTGTCCGGTTCAATAGGTCATGACTGCGACGCAACGTCCGCTTCCGAGACCGCGATCTGACGGAACTTCTTCCGCGATGGCAGCCTTCTTTTCAAGTTGCGACAGACGCAGGACCTCTTCGAGACAGAGCGCGCCGCCATCTCCGTTGCCGACCGTCCCGCGCCGCGAATCCACGCGGGCCAACTCGAGGACGACCTGAGGACAACCGGGGCGACGCGTTGGTGTATATGACGATCGGCACGGTGAAGTGGGTGGAGCTTGGTGTCCGCACGCCCTGTATGCAAGGTCACGGGCAGGTTCTGCCCCTATTCCCGACCTTGACAGCCAAGCGCAATATGCGCCAGTTGCGTCTTCGGTCGTTGCAAGCCGTTGACACGATATGATTCAGCATTGTTGGGCAGCAGCCTGAGGATTGAAACCGATATTCGCCTCGTTGGAATGTCTAACGCGACTCCGTCATGATCTTCCGGCCCTGTCGAGCGACGCTGCCAAAGCCGTTGACGCCAACGCAGGTGATGAGGGCAGGCTAGATCAGTGCAGCAGATCCGCCCGGCGACTTATCTTTTCGCGGCCCGAGCCTTGCGCGACATGGGCGACGGCTTCGTGGCCGTTCTGTTGCCGGTCTATCTCCTCGCATTAGGCTTCGCGCCTCTGCAGGTCGGCATCATTGCAACCGCATCGCTGCTCGGTTCAGCGCTCTTGACCATCGCCGTCGGACTCCTTGGTGCCCGACACGATCACCGCCAACTCCTGCTTGCCGCCGCCAGTCTGATGGTCGCCACGGGTGTGGCCTTTGCTGTGGTCCACGACTACGCGCTGCTTTTGGTGATCGCCTTCGCAGGCACCATCAATCCGTCGGCCGGCAGCGTCAGCGTATTCGTGCCCTTAGAGCATGCCGTGCTCACACGCGAAGTCACCCACGCCGCGCGGACCAAGATGTTCGCGCGCTACAGCCTTGTGGGTGCGCTCGCAGCCGCGGTTGGCGCGCTCGCTTCGGCGACACCTGATCTTCTGGCTCCAGCCGGCCTCGATCAACTCACCGGCATCAAGGCGATGTTCGTGCTCTATGCGTTGCTGGGCCTGCTCGGCGGTCTCCTTTACGCGCAGATCCCGCAGCGCCGTCCAACGTCGGACCCCGGCAGCACGTCCGCGCTTGGCCCCTCGCGGAATATCGTTTTCAAGCTTGCGGCCCTTTTTAGCCTTGATGCCTTTGCCGGCGGCTTCCTCGTCCAGTCGCTGCTTGCCCTGTGGCTTTTCGAAAAATTCGACCTGTCGCTTTCGGAAGCGGGCTTTTTCTTCTTCTGGTCCGGCGTCCTTTCGGCGTTCTCATTCCCCGTTGCCGCCTGGCTGTCGCGGCACATCGGACTCATCAACACGATGGTGTTCACACACATTCCGTCCAGCATCGCCCTGATGCTGGCGGCGCTTGCGCCGACGCTCCCTCTGGCGCTCGCCCTGCTGCTGATCCGTGCCGCGCTTTCGCAGATGGACGTCCCGACGCGCTCATCTTACGTCATGGCGGTCGTCACGGAGGCGGAGCGGGCAGCCGCCGCGAGCTTCACATCGGTCCCGCGCAGTTTGGCTGCCGCAGCCAGTCCCGCCCTGGCGGGCGCTCTGTTCGCTGCCTCGTTCCGGGCATGGCCCCTCCTCATCTGCGGCACACTCAAAATCATTTATGATCTGCTGCTGCTGATGCAGTTCCAGAACGTCAAGCCGCCAGAGGAACGCTGATATTTCTTGAGCGGGAGGGGTCAATCGCGAAGGCAAATGTTGGAAAGGTCATCGATCACTTCGGCTCTGACTCCGGACTTGTCGAATGCCTAATGTGACCCGACATCCTCGACGCGATGCCTGCAGACCATCACCCGCAGCGCAGCAGACAACGAAAGTCTCCGCTGGGCTCTGCCGATCAGGTAGGCCGTGCTTTGTAAAAGCGGCACCAACCATCGGGGCTGATTTCACCCGCGACAATCTCGGATGCATTCGGCTTCAGGAAATGGGTGCACCCGGCACAGCGGCGACCTTTGTTTGGAACATCCTAATAAAGCGCCACAGGCTTTGGGGTTGTTTCGGCGCCGCGCGCCGCAGGCTGACCTGTCATGCAGGAAGGACACCTGCACCGGCAAATCGCCGCGCCGGTCATCGACACCTTAAGAAATTTCCGGCGAGACAGCGCTTGGCCTGGCTCACGTTGTGCCGACCCGCAATTTATCTCACCACGATCTTCTTTAATGATCTTTCCTCTCAATCGAACCCAAAGAAGCGCCGAGTGCTGATCAGATCGATTTGAGGTACTCGATCAGATCACTCTTTTCCTGATCGGTCAGATCAAGGCCGAGATGGCCGTCATCGTGCTCCTTCTGCGCAAGACGTCGATCGGTTCCAC
>NZ_JAMYOX010000080.1:0-11248 GCF_040320025.1 Mesorhizobium sp. M0808 | reverse complement strand
CGGCGATGTCGTCGCCCTGGCCGACGCGCTCGGCATCGGAAGGTTTCACCTCGTCGGCCATGACTGGGGCGGCATCGTCGCTTGGGCCGCCGGGGCAAAGTTGACTCATCGCCTGGACAAGCTCGTCATCCTGAATGCGCCACATCCCGAGGTGCTGTTTACCCATGCCCTACGATCTCCGACGCAGTTTCTGCGGAGCAGTTACGCGGTTTTCTTCCAGATCCCCTTGCTGCCCGAAGCCGTTTTGGGTGCGCGCCGCTCGGCCTTGCTCGCACGAGCACTCAGGCCATCCAGCCGCGATGGTCGGGCAGTGATCCTCGCCCGGGCGGTTGACGACCCTGCGTTTTCCGATGAGGTGCTGGAACAGACGCGTGCCTGGATTTACGCAGGGCTTGATCAACAGTCAGCCAGCTAGTCACGGTTTCGACGTCGAATACCAACTGGGCACGTATATCGGTCTGGTCGACCATGCTACTTCAAACGCTCGTCGGTTCCGTGACAAACTTCTGATCGCCGGTCCTGGATCGTGGAAGGGATATGGTATGGTGGATTCTGATCGGATCGACAACCTGATCGCAGCGGTGCCCCCCGCCTTGGCGCTTCGCGCCGGGCTGGACCTCGGCATCTTCACCGGGCTCGGTGGCAGCGCGATGACTGCTGACAGCCTTGGGGCCGCGCCCTCTACGCGCTCGCCAGCATTGGTCTCCTCGAAGTCAAGGATGGTCAATTTCGCAACGGAGCCGAAGCGTCAGCCTTCCTCGACGCGTCCAAGCCGACATATCGCGCCGGCGATCATGCGCTCCTGCTCGAGCTCTGGCGAGCCGATCTACTGACCGCGGAGTCGCTGCGACAGAACCGGCCGGCTGCGCTGCACGACTTTTCCGAAGCGGGGCCCGAGGCCGCGGCGGCCTTCAGCCGCATGCTCGCACCGGGCGGGGTGATTTTCGGCCGACATCTGGCCCGGGCGATGGACCTCTCGGCGATCGGTTCGGTGATCGACATCGGCGGGGGCCGCGGGACCATTCTCGTCGGACTTCGCGAGCAGCGGCCGCAGATTGCGGCGACGCTGATGGAACTGCCAACGGTCGCAGCGGTCGCGCCAGATATCCTGTCAGAATACGGTGCCGACGACGTGGTTGTCGAAGAGGGGGACATAACTGTCGCGCCATCGATCGGTCGGCACGATCTGGCGATCCTGAAGGCCGTCGTCCAGGTCCTTCCGCCGGACCAGGCGCGCAGTTCGATCCTGAACGCGGCGCGTTGCCTAACACTCGGAGGCGAGATCGCAATTGCGGGGCCGGGCGTCGTCGATGACGACCGCCTTGGCCCGCCTGAGGGTGTCTTTCTGAATCTCACCTTCTTGAACCTCTACCGCCACGGTGAATCGTACACTGAAGGTCAATATCGCGCATGGATGACCGAGGCTGGATTCCGGGATATCTCCAGGTCGCGCCTGACGGACGGCTCCACGTTGTTTCGTGCGCGCCTCACGGGCTGATCGTGGCTGAACAGTTGGTTTTGGATCTCCGAGGCGCCCCGACCCTATCCGGGCAGCCCACAACCTCAGCGTCGAGAGCATTGCTTGTCCTGCGTCAACCCGGAGAGAGCCATATCTCGCGCGGTACGTCCCCGGGGCTGGTCGGCTTGTCGCGCCCTGTCGTGCGTTCCTTCAGCCGCGCGAGGTAGGCGCGGGCGGCTGACCTGTCGCGTGCGTCCGTTCAGCCGTCCTTGAGTGCTTCGTCCAGTGCCGTCGTCTGGGCGTTGACGAAGGCCCGGGAGATGGCGGCTTTCGCTTCGATGGAGTCGAAGTTGTGGTAGGCGCCGGGCACTACGTGCAGGGTGCTGGCGACGCCGGCCTGCTGCAGTCGCCGGGCGTAGGTGACGTCCTCGTCGTGGAACAGGTCGTTGGTGCCGACGCCGATCCATGCGGGCGGCAGGCCGGAGAGGTCGTCGTAGCGGGCCGGCGCGGCCAGCGGGGGCACGTTGCCGTCCGCGGTGGTGGGGCCGAGGTAGGAGCGCCAGCCGAACTGGTTGCTGGCCGGGCTCCAGAGGCGGAGCCGCCGCGGGTCGATGTCGGTGCGGGTGGTGGTCCGGTCATCCAGCATTGGGTAGGACAGCAGTTGCAGAACCGGATGGATCACGCCACGTTCCTTCGCCAGCAGCGCCAGCGCGGCGGCCAGACCGCCGCCGGCGCTGGCGGCACCGATGGCGATGCGTGCGGGGTCGATGTCGGGTAGCCCAGCTGCACCTGCGGCCCATGAGCAGGACGTCTGTGGACCGCATCTGGACGGCCGGCGATCGCGCATCTTTGATGCTTGGCGGCCGGCACATCCGCCCAGGCCGAGGCTGTCGCTCCCAACTTGCTTGCCGCTGAACTCTGTAGCACATTCAGACGGACCGTGTGCTTCGTCCGGAGGTGCCCCGCCGATCGTGAGGATGATCTGGACGTCAGCGGGCTGATCACCCACCGCGTCGGCATTCACTACAGGCTAGGGGGAGGTCCGACAAGCGGGACAGCCAATTGCGCGATTTGGCGCTTACGCAATGATGGCCAAGGCGTCCGCAAAGAAGCCTTCGCCACCGAAATTGCCTGATTTGAGGGCCAGCGCCATTTCGCCGTACTGAGTTCCCAATGTTCGCAACACGGGTACGCCCGCCGCGATTTCCGTGCCTAATTCGAACGCCGGAATCGCCAGGCGATCGACGACCGCGCCAGATGTCTCGCCACCGGCAACGACCAGCCTGCGGACTCCCAGCTCGACCAGCCCCCCTGCAATCATCGCGAGGCTGCGCTCGATAGTGTGGCCGGCCGCCTCCCGTCCATGGCGCTCCTGGAGCCTGGAAACCGCATCCGGGGGCGCGCTGCTGGAGATCAGAATAGGACCTTTGGTAAGGTGCTCCGTCGCCCAAGTGAGGGCACGTTCTACTGTCTCCGAAGGATCGGTTACCAGCTTTTCCGGATCAAGCCTCAGTACAGGCATGGTCTGCTCGGCTTTGGCAATCTGCGCCAGCGTCGCCCGTGAGCAGCTGCCGGCAAGGCACGCTGCCGGACCTCCGATCGGTTGTTCACGAATGGTTACCCTTTGTTGGCGCCGTGCGGTGCCGGCGGCGATCAGGCCGCGAGCGAGGCCCAATCCCAGCCCGGACGCTCCGACCGACAGGCGCTGGGCTAACGCTGCCGTGCCGATTGCTTCGAGGTCCGTCTCGAAGACGGCGTCGGCAATAGCCGCTCCGGTCCCGCTGGTAGAAAGCAGCTCTAGTCTAGTGCGGATTGCATCCGCGCCCTGAGCAACTGTAGCGAGCTCGACAAGTCCAACTGCCGCGGTGCTCTGCCGAGCCAGCACGCGGACCAGATTGGCATCGCGCATGGGATTGAGAGGATGATCCCTGAGCGAGCTCTCATTCAGCGGAACCGCACCGACGAATAGATTGCCCTTGTAGACGGTGCGATCGGTTTCAGGAAAGGCCGGTGTTACAAGGACCGATGTTTCAAGGGCATCAGCGCGCAAGGCATCGAGAACCGGGCCGATATTGCCTGCATCGGTAGAATCGAAGGTCGAGCAGATCTTGTACATCACGTGCGCCGCGCCGCGGGTGCGGAGCCAATCTTGGGCAGCGCGGGCTCGTTCAACCGCATCAGATGCGCCAACCGAACGGATTTTCAGCGAGATGACGATAGCATCGACTTCGGGTAGCGGCAGGTCAGCCGATGGAATCCCGATGGTCTGAACCGTACGTAAGCCTTGTTTCGCCAGGGTGTTCGCCAAGTCTGACGCGCCGGTATAGTCGTCCGCTATGCAACCAAGGGCGAGGGTCATAGAAGAGATCCAACAGCTTTTGAGACCCGGTCCTGCTCCACGGCAAAGGAGGCGAACCAGCCGAGCCCGTCAAGCGTCTTGGCCTTGGGACGATATTCGCAGCCAACAAAACCGCCATAGCCCAGCCGGTCCAACTCCGCGAAGATGAATCGATCGTCAAGTTCTTCACATGTGGGTTCGTGCCTAGAGGGCACGCTTGCGATCTGGATGTGGCCAATAATCGGCAACAGGCTCCGCAGAGCCATGGTGACATCCCCATGCAGGATCTGACGGTGGTAGATGTCGAACTGAAGCTTGAGATTGGGCAGCGCAAGGTCGTGGATCAGCGATTCCGCAAAGGCGAAATCGTTCAGAAAATAGCCCGGCATGTCGCGGCCATTGATCGGTTCGATCACCAGGTCCATGCCGCGATCCGCCAGTTTTTCGGCGGTCCAGGTCAACGCTTCTCGATAGGCATCGACGGCGCCCTTGTCCTCGCGCGAGCCGAGCCCGGACATCAGATGGAGGCGCCGTGCGGCGGTGGCATCGGCGTAAGAGAGCGCGGTCTCCACGCCGGCCTTTAGCTCATCGAAGCGCTCGGGCAACGCGGCAAGGCCGCGTTCACCTGCGGCCCAATCGCCAGACGGGAGATTGAACAGGGCCTGGGTCAGACCGTTCCGCGCCAGGCGCTCGCCGATCGCTTCCGGCGTGTGCTCGTAAGGGAACAGGAACTCTACCGCCGTGAAGCCGGCGGCCGCGGCCGCTTCAAACCGGTCGAGGAATGGCCATTCGTTGAACATCATGGTCAGATTGGCGGCGAAGCGAGGCATGATCATGCGTTCCTGGTCAGGGTTGCGTTGTGCCGGGCAGATCGATGCCCGTGATGCGGGCGTAGACCCGGGCGACCGAGGCATCGTCGTCGCGTCCCATTCCGCCAGCCGACGTCATCAGGAACATCTGCAGCGCGGCGGCTGCAACCGGCACCGGGTATTTGGCGCTGCGGGCCATGTCCTGGATGATGCCGAGATCCTTGACGAAGATATCGACCGCGCTGCGCTGCGTGTAGTCTCCGTCGAGCACGTGCGGCACCCGGTTCTCGAACATCCAGGAGTTGCCGGCCGAGGCCGTAATCACCTCGTAGACCTTGCGGAGGTCTAGCCCCTGGCGGGCGGCAAACACGATGGCTTCGCTCGCTGCGGCGATATGTACGCCAGCGAGCAACTGATTAATCATCTTGAATGCGGCGCCGGTGCCCGGTTCGTCCCCCAGTTCATAGAGTTTGGCTGCCATGGCATCGAGCAACGGGCGCGCCTTTGCGAACGCGGCAGGGCTGCCGGACGCGAGAATGGTGAGGGCGCCTTCCGCGGCCCGGACCGAGCCGCCACTGATTGGCGCGTCGAGATAGAGCCGCCCCGTCTCTTCCAGGCGTGCCGCGAACTTGCGTGCGAGATCGGGGTCCATCGTGGCCGAGGAGACGAAGACCGCTCCTTCGGGCAGTGTCTCGCCAACGCCATGCTCACCAAAAAGGATGGCTTCGGTTTGTGCCGCGTTGACGACGACCGAAACCACGACATCCGCATCCTGAGCCGCCTGGGCGGGGGTCGAAGCACCCCGCCCGCCTTGGGCGACGAAACGCGTAACCGCAGCTTCATCGACATCGAAGCCGGTCACCTCGAATGCTGCGCGCTGCAGCGACTGGGCCATCCCGAACCCCATCGAGCCGAGGCCGATCACGGCGACCCTGGTCGCTTTGGTCACCACGGGGTTTTCCCTTTGCACAGCCTGAACAGTCATCATGGAAACTCCATTTTCCGTCGGTGTCATCACTTGTTGACCAGCTTGGCGGGCGTCGTCAGCACCAGGATCGCGCCGGCCACGAGGATGGCGGCGAGCGCGTACATGGCGACGTGCGTCGTCCCGGTCAGGTCCTTGAGGTAGCCCACAAGGTAGGGACTGGCGAAGCCGGCCAGATTGCCTACCGAATTGATCAGCGCAATGCCCGCTGCGGCGCCGGTTCCCCCCAGAAAGGCTGTCGGCAAAGACCAGAAGAGCGGCGCGCAGGTGATTGCTCCAGCCGCTGCCAGCGACAGGAAGGCGATGGCGATCGTCGGGTTCGAGGACGTTGCGGCGACGATAAAGCCGACGGCTCCGAGCAGCGCCGGCACGACCAGGTGCCAGCGGCGCTCGCGGTGCCAGTCGGCGCTGCGACCGAACAGGTTCATGGTGACGACGGCACAGATGAATGGGATGGCGCTGATCAGCCCGATGTTGAGATTGCCGGTGACGCCGGTCGCCTTGACCAGGGTCGGCATCCAGAACGTCAGCCCGTATTGGCCCATCACGAAGCAGAAATAGATCAGGCACATCAGCCAGATGCGGCCGTCGCGGAATACCCCGGCGACCGAATGCGCTTCCTCCTTGCGGCGTTCCTCGCGCTCGATCTCTTCTTCGAGCACCCGCTTTTCCGCTTCGCTCAGCCACTTGGCGTCACGGATGCCATTGTCGAGGAAGAAGAAGACGGCGATGCCGAGCAGCACAGCGGGAACCGCCTCGATGAGGAACATCCACTGCCAGCCGGCAAGACCGCTATCGCCGTGGAACGAATCCATGATCCAGCCGGAAAGCGGGTTGCCGAAGATGCCGGATATCGGAATTGCGGACATGAAGACAGCGATGATCTTGGCGCGGCGGTGCGAAGGATACCAATAGGTCAGGAAAAGAATTATCCCCGGATAGAAGCCTGCCTCGGCAACGCCCAACAGGAAGCGCAGCAAATAGAACATCGGAGCCGATTCGACGAACATGAAGCCTGCCGAGATCAGACCCCAGGTGATCATGATGCGCGCGATCCACATGCGCGCACCAACCTTGTGCAGGATGATGTTGCTCGGCACCTCAAACAGAAAATAGCCGATGAAAAAGATGCCGGCGCCGAGGCCGTAGACCGTTTCGCTGAAGCCGAGTTCGGCGGACATGTCGAGCTTGGCGAAGCCGACATTGACGCGGTCTAGATAGGCGACGACGTAACACAGCATCAGAAACGGCACGATTCGCCAGAAGACCTTGCTGTAGGCGATTCTTCGGGTCTCGATTCCTGCCACTGTTTCAGCTGGCAGCGTTGGGGTGAGCACCGTCATTTCATTCCTCCCTGATTGAGGGCGTTCGTCGCCAGTTTCGCGCCACTCATCCTCACTTTTGGCAGCGCTTGCATTGACGGATAACATGGATTGGCAGCGCTGCCAACAGAAAAGTGGCAGCGCTGCCAAAAGTTTGTTGAGTTGGCCACTGCGACGTGCCAAAATGGGGCGCCAGACAGCTCAGAGGCGGCGGTGGATTAGGGGCTCGGAAATGGTCGACCAAATAGCCGAGGGATGGGAGCGGTGCCGATGATTACCCTCACCGACGTCGCGCGCGCAGCCGGCGTTGGCGAGAGCACCGCCTCGCGCGTGCTACGGGGGCATGGATCCTTCTCGGCAAAGACGCGCGAGAGCGTTCTCAATGCCGCGACAAGCCTCGGCTATGTGCCGAACCGCATTGCCGGAACGCTGGCTTCCACCGGTTCCAGGCTCGTAGGGATTGTCATCCCCTCGCTCAGCAACATCGTCTTTCCCGACATGCTGCGGGGGGCGAACACAGTCCTCGTCGGCGCCGGCTTTCAACCCGTCATCGCGGTAACCGACTATGAATTAGGACGTGAGGAGAGCCTCATCGAGTCGCTGCTGAGCTGGCGCCCCGCCGGCGTCATGGTAGCGGGGCTCGAACACACCGAGCGCGCGGGCGCAATGCTGCGCAACTCTGGTATCCGCGTCGCCGAACTGCTCGATACCGACGGCGACGGTATCGACATCGTCGTCGGCTTTTCCAACCGCGAGGCGGGACGCGCCACCGCGGGCCATCTGGTTTCGCGCGGCTACCGGCAGATCGGCTATGTCGGCCACGACCTTAACCGCGACCTGCGCGCCGCCAAGCGCTTCGCAGGATTTCGCTCGGCACTTGTCGAGGCAGGCCTCGATCTCGCCGGAGAAGAAATCATTCCTGCCTCGTCTTCGATCCAAGCTGGGCGCGACGGGCTGGCGCGCCTCCTGGAGTGCAGCACGAATTTGGACGCTGTCTACTTTTCCAACGACGACATGGCGATCGGCGGCTATTTCCACTGCCTCACCCGCGGCATCACCATCCCCGACCGGCTGGCGATCTTCGGCTATAATGGTCTCGACGTGGCGCGCAGCGCCCCGCAGCCGCTGTCGACTATTCTCACGCCCCGCGTCGCCATAGGGGAGATGGGCGCGCGGCTGGTGTGCTCTGACGGACCACCGACGGTGGTCGATCTCGGGTTCGAACTGGTCGAGGGAGACACGACATGACCGACGTGAGGTTGAGGGAAGAGATCTGCCGGTTCGGGCGTTCGCTGTTCGAGCGCGGTCTGACGCCGGGATCGTCAGGCAATATCAGCCTGCGGCTGGATGACGGCGGCTGGCTGGTCACGCCCACCAATGCTTCGCTGGGATTTCTCGATCCCGCCCGCATTGCCCGCCTCGACGCACAGGGAAAACTTGTCTCGGGCGATGCTCCGACCAAGGAAATTCCCTTGCACACGGCTCTCTATGAGACGCGGGCAGGGGCCCGCGCCATAGTTCATTTGCATTCGACCCATGCAGTGGCCATCACCATGCTGCCCGAAATCGATCCCAAGGCGGTATTGCCGCCGATGACGCCCTATTATCTGATGCGGGCCGGCCAGACGGCGCTGGTTCCCTACTTCCGCCCCGGAGACCCGGCTGTCGCGGATGCGATCAAGGGCCTTGCCGGACGCTACTCCTCAGTGCTGCTGGCAAACCACGGTCCCGTGGTCGCGGGCGTAACGCTCGAGGCGGCCGTATTCGCCACCGAAGAGCTGGAGGAGACTGCAAAACTCTATCTGCTGTTGCGCGGCCTAAACCCCCGCTACCTTTCGCCGGAGCAGGTCAGCGATCTCGTTCGGGTTTTTGGGCTGACTTTGCCGAGGCATGACGAGCATGGCCATTAAGCAAGCCGTCTTGTCGGATGCCGAGGATGGTTCGAGCGAGGTAGCGGGCCGAAAAATTCGCCCTCGAGTTCTGCATGGAGCACGACCTCAGATCATACATCTCATGGGGACAATTCTACTGCGGCCTGGCGCAAGTGCGCCATGGAGAACACCACAACGGACTCGACCTGATGCGAGCCGGGATGTCCGGCATGGACAAGATCAACTTTCGGATCCTTTGGACGGCTCATCTCGGCCACCTCGCCTGGGCGCTTGCGTCGGCGGGTAAAGTCGGGGAGGCGATGGACGTACTCTCGAAGGCATTCCGGGCCGTCGACCAGTACGGCGAGAAAGCGTACGAGGTGGAGCTTCACCGCCTCCGCGGCGACTTGCTCTGGCAAAGGGGCGCAGTCAAGGAAGCAGAGATCGAGTTCTGCAGAGCAGTTGAGATCGCGCGGGCTCAAAAGGCGAAGTCGTGGGAGCTCCGCGCCGCCACAAGCCTTGCACGGCTACACGCCGAGCGAGGAGATAAGGCTCAGGCCCTCGAAGTCCTCTCGCCGGTCCAATCTTGGTTTATCGAGGACTTCGACACAGCCGATCTACGGGCCGCCAGAACACTTCTCCAAACTTTAGAGCTGGACGCTGGGGTTGGGTGAGCCAATTGCCGTGCGGTCGCAGCGCCAACTTTGGTCGCTCGGCTTGCCCTTGGCGAATGGCCCGTATGAGTCCGACTTCCGCTGTTCAGCCGCGGGCCAATGACTGGCAGCAAATGGCGCTCTGTGCTCGTTGCCGACGACCGATTCAAACGGCAAGGTTTGGCGCTTCTTGTCCTGCTGGTGCAAGCGCTTCCCCACCTCCGCACCGTACTGCGGTCGGATTCAGCATCTTGCCGGAACTCACGATAATCGTCATCCTTGCCTGCCCGACGGCCAGCGTTTCGACCGGTCGTCACGGAGCGCCCGCCCTTGCAAGAAGACGACGCCGAAAACGCATTCCAAGAGGCGATCCTCGCTTCGGTGGTTCGCTCATCGCTCGACTGCGTGATCGTCACGGACGAAGCCGGATTGGTTGTGGAATTCAACCCGGCGGCCGAGGCGACCTTCGGCTATTCGCGCGCTGAAGCGGTCGGCAGACAGATCTCGGAGCTCATCGTCCCGCCGCATCTGCGCAAGGCGCACGCAAACGGGCTTGCGGCCTATCTTGCGGGTGGCGCCCCGCGGTTGCTCGGGCGTCGAACAGAGCAGACTGCCATGCGAGCGAACGGCACCGAGTTTCCGGTGGAACTAACGATCACCGAAGCCCGGAGCGGCAAACGTCGTTTCTTCACGGCGAGCTTGCGCGACCTGTCGCAGCGCCACGCTGCCGACGCCGCTCTGCGTGCCAGCGAGGCCCGGTTGGCGGCGTTCATGAAGCATGCTCCCGTAGGCATGTACCTGAAGGATACCGACGGGCGCTATCTGATCGCCAATCCCGAAATGGGAAAGGTCTTCGGCCGGCCGGCCGAGAGCGCGATCGGATTAAGCGCGGCCGACATTTTCGGACCCCAGGAGGCCGCGATGATCGCGGAAAACGATCGCCGCGTCCTGGAATCGGGACAGGCGATTGCAATCGAGGAATTTCTAAACAACGCGGTCGACTATGCCTGGAGCCTTGTCGTCCGCTTTCCCGTTCTGGGGGCCGATCAGCAGCAGGCGCGCATCGGCGGCTTCGATATTGACATTTCCGAGCAGAAGCGCGCGGCCGAGCGCCTGCTGCGAAGCGAGCGGCGCTTCCGAGACCTCACTCACCATCATCCGGTTCCGGTCGTGTTCATAGACTCGCGAACGAGGCAGCTGATTAGCGCCAATCCCGCCTTCCGCGAGATCATGGGCATAGGCCCGGATGACGAGGACCGCTTCCGGCAGCACCGCTGGTTCGCCACACGGGAAGACTATCGGCGCCTCAAAGCCCTGTCACGTCAGCAGCCGCGCGCCGACGGCGTGGAGGCTCAACTTCGGCGTCTGGACGGCTCCGCGTTTCCCGTGTCGCTGAGTTGGCGCCACATCGAGATGGACGACCGACCGGTGATCGTCGGCAGCATTCTTGATCTCACCGCAACCAAGGCGGCTGAAGCCGAACTGGCGCGGTCGCGCGAGGCATTGGCGCAGAGCGAGCGGCTCAACGCACTTGGTTCGCTGCTTGCCGGCGTCTCGCACGAACTCAACAACCCCCTGGCGGTCGTCGTCGCGCAGGCCCAGTTGCTGGAAGAATTTGTAGCCGGAACCGCCCACGCACAGCGGGCCGGCAAGATCAGGCTCGCCGCCGAGCGCTGCGCGCGCATCGTGAAGACCTTCCTGGCAATGGCGCGACAACGCCAGCCGGAGCGCCGCAGTATCGACGTCAACGATCTGATCCGCGCGGTTCTGGATATCGCCGGCTACGGTTTGCGCACGGCAGGCATCGAGGT
>NZ_JAMYOX010000079.1:0-11314 GCF_040320025.1 Mesorhizobium sp. M0808 | reverse complement strand
AGCCGGCAATCGAGCCGTCTGGCCGTTCTGCCACGAACGACATTTTGTTGGTGTCTGTCAGTTCCGCCGCAATCCGCTGCAGCGTGTGATCTTCATCCGAAATGCGGGCCGCGGTCTCGGCACCCATGATTGGCGAGTACGTCCTGCGCCAAGACTCTCCAATGAGCAGCGATACCGACGGCACGTCCTGCTCAGTCATCGCTCTGATTTGCGTCATCGATAACGTCCCCTGCCGGTCAATTATAGCGTTGCCGGACGGGCCGCTCAAATTCGGAGCGGCGGCCTACCGCCGCTTCATCGCATGGGGGTCACGCCGTTCCCTTACACCTACCATCAGGCATGGTCCGCAGGTCGACTCCTACCGATGAGCTAACGTCCGCTCTGGAGAAGCACCGCGAATGTCTGAACATGGCGCAACTTGCTCGTTCCAATTGACGAGGCGAAGGGCAACATTCCACAGCCAAAACAGAAGTTCGTTCGACGGCGGTCGAATTCAAACCCATGATCCGATGCAGACGATCGTCGACACGCTGTCGAAGGTCCGAAAAAGAGTACGGCGGACGTTCGGGTGTCGGAGGCTGCGGGGCAGCCGATGTGGCGATCTGTGTTCGCGTGGCTCAGGTAGAATGTGGACCCAAAACGGGCCCCGCTGCTCTAGGTTGTGTTTTGGCAGCGATTGAGCTTTACCCTCGCTCCAAACGCAAATCAGGAGTATATTTGCTTATCGCTGGTTGGGACATTCCTGGTCCGGCGACTGAGAGCGCAAGACTCCCACATCTGGACTGGGCGCGCTTTGACTACTCGGCGCGCTCACGAGACTATCCGCTTCTGCCGGAACCTCTTTTGTTCGTTCCGACTGCAATCTGTTTGCAGCTTGTGGGAGAGCAGCATCCGATGCAGATCCAGAATCGCCGCCATTTCTTAGCCGGCGCTGCGGCAGCTGGTCTCGCGCGCCTTCTCGGCAGAGCGACAAGCGCCCGGGCCGAGCCCCCGCCTGAGACCACCTCCATCCGCCTTGCAAAGATCAGTGGCATCTGCATTGCGCCGCAGTACGTAGCAGAGGAACTGCTGCGGGCAGAGGGCTTCACCGACGTCCGTTATGTGGCAGCGGAAGCAGGCGTCGGGCAATCGGAGAAGATCGCGCGCGGCGAGGTGGATTTCAGTCTGAATTTCGCCGCACCACTCGCCCTTGCGATCGATGCCGGAGATCCGATCACGGTGCTGGCGGGCGTGCACCCCGGTTGCTTTGAACTCTTCGGAAAAGAGAATATCCGCAGCATCACAGACCTGAAGGGCAAGAGTGTCGGCATACAAGGACTGGGATCAACCCCGCATGTGTTCGTGACCAGCATGGCAGCTTATGTCGGGCTCGATCCCGACAAGGACATCAGCTGGGTCTCCAGTCCCTCCGCAAAGCCCATGGAGCTTTTCGTAGAAGGAAAGGTCGATGCGTTCCTCGGCTTTCCGCCCGAGCCTCAGGAGCTGCGCGCCCGCAACATCGGCCGTGTGGTCGTAAATAGTGCTATCGATCGTCCCTGGTCGCAGTACTTCTGCTGCATGCTGGCGGGCAATGCGGAGTTCGTTCGGAACAATCCGGCTGCCACCAAGCGCGTATTGCGCGCCATTCTCAGAGCGGCGGACCTTTGTTTCACCGAGCCACGGCGCGTCGCGCAACAGATCGTCGATAACGGGTTCACCGCCAACTATGACTATGCCCTGCAGACGATGAATGACGTGCCTTATGGCAAGTGGCGCGAATACGAGCCCGAGGACACCGTACGGTTTTACGCCCTGCGCCTACATGAAGCCAGCATGATCAAGTCAAGCCCACAGACGATCATCGCCGAGGGCACGGACTGGCGCTTCCTCAACGAGCTGAAGCGCGAGTTGAAGACGTGAGCAACTAGTAAATATATGGCCTGGAGCTCGCCATGCTGGCATGGCCGACGCTCGGGCTTGTCCACCGGTCAGCGTTCTCGGTGTCACACTGGCCAGCATTTGGAAGGGAGGTTCCCATGCATACCCTATACCCCGGACGATTCAGCCGACGGAGGTTCCTGCGTGGGATAACGCTGGCGGGGACAGCGGGGCTACTGGGGTGGCACCCCAGGCGAGCCGCCGCTGCGGAGCCACCGCCTGAGACGACGCGGATCCGGCTCGTCCGGATTCCCAGCATCTGTCAGGCCCCCCAGTATGTAGCCGAAGAACTGCTGCGCAGCGAAGGGTTCACCGAGGTCACTTACCTCCAAAAAGAGGGGACCGCAGATATCGAGACGGCCCTCGCCTCCGGTGAAGCCGACCTTAATAACCATTTCGCCGCCCCGCTCCTTCTCCGCCTGGAGGCGGGGGATCCCATCGTCATCCTGGCAGGACTCCACGTCGGCTGCTTTGAGCTGTTCGGGACCGATCGCGTCCAGGCGATTCGCGACCTCAAGGGGAAGACCGTGGCCGTGCCGGCGCTGGATTCCAGCCGATACGTCTTTCTCGCCACTATGACGGCGTATGTGGGCCTGGACCTCCACAAGGACATACACTTCGTCACGCATCCGGGATCCGAATCCATCCGGCTCCTAAGTGAGGGGAAGATCGATGCCTACCTAGGCTTTCCCCCCGAACCGCAGGAGATGCGGGAGCAGCAGATCGGCCATGTGGTCATTAGCAGCACTGTGGACCGGCCCTGGTCGCAATACTTCTGCTGCATGCTGGCTGGGAACCGGGAGTTCGTCCGCACGAATCCGGTGGCCACCAAACGCGCCCTCCGCGCCATCTTGAAAGCGGCGGATTTCTGCGCCAGCGAGCCCGAGCAGTCCGCGCAGTTCCTGTTGGACCAGGGCTTTACTAAGCGCTACGACCTTGCCGTCCAGGTCATGAAGGAGATCCCCTACGGTCAGTGGCGCGAGTATAGCGCGGAGGACACCCTGCGCTTCTACGCCCTGCGCCTACACGAGGTCGGGATGCTCAAGAGCGCCCCCCAGAAGCTCCTGGCCCAAGGCACCGACTGGCGTTTCCTCAACGAACTGAAGCGCGAGTTGAAGATATGAGCAGGTGGCTGGCCGGCGCTCTGCTGTTGGCGCTGCTTGTTCCCTGGCCAGCGCTCGCGCACGACGCGCCGCACGACCAGCGCCTGCCGAGGATCGGACCGGCCCCCGATTTTACGCTGACGTCGCAGGATGGAGCGCCCGTGTCGCTCCACGACTTTCGCGGCAAGGTGGTCGCCGTCACCTTCATCTATACTTATTGTCCCGACCTCTGCCCGATGCTGACCGCCAACATGGCGCACGTGCAGGACAAGCTAGGTTCTGCGTTCGGGCCCAGTGTTGCCTTCGTTTCGATCACCGTCGATCCGGAGCACGATACGCCCGAAGTGCTGAAGCAATATGCACAGGACTTCGGCGCTGATCTGGACGGTTGGGCGTTTCTCACAGGCGATCCGACAACCATCCGTGAGGTCGGACGCAAGTACGGCATCTTCGCGAGGAAGGTGGCGAAAGGAGACGTCGATCACACATTCCTGACGTCGCTCATAGACCCGACCGGCACCTTGCGCGTACAGTATCTCGGCGTCCGGTTCGACTTGGAGGAGTTCCGGGGTGACCTTCTCAGCCTCTTGGACGAATCCAAATAACATCACAAACCGGCTGGTGGGCTGGGTTGCGCGGCTGCCGGCGCGCGTGCAGACCAAGCTGCTGATCGCCTTTCTGTCGATCGTCGGCCTGCTGATCGTGCTCGGGGCCGTCGGGTTGCAGGTGTTGAGCGGGATCAACGATCAAACAAATGAGTTGATCAAGCTGCAGCGCCGGATCGCAGCCTACCGCCAGGTTCAGCACGACACGACGAACCAACTCTACAGCATCTCTACCGCGCTCTTGCTTCAGGACGACCGGATGCTGGATGCAGCGCTGCGCCAGCTCAGCCAGTTTGGCTACGACCTCGACCGCATGGAGTTCGTGGCCGAAAGTGAGGCGGCAGTGCTCGGCCAAGTCCGGCAAGAGTACGACCGGTTTACGGCGGGGGTGACACAGGTCGTGGAGCTCATCCGCGCCGGCCGCACGGACGAGGCGCGCAAGGTTCAGCAAACTGAGATCATGCCATTGGCCGAGCGCCTCGAACGGCTGACGAACCAGTTGGTCAACATCGCCGAAGCCGACATGGTGACCGCCATCGAAACGACCAAGGGGGCGTACGGCACCTCCCGGCTGATCGTGGTCTCCTTTGCGGTGGGTAGCATTCTGCTGGCGCTGGCGCTTGGCTACATCATCTCCTGGTCGTTGATCGAGCCGGTCAAGAAGATCGAGACGCGTCTGCGCCAGATAGCAGCCGGCGACTTTGCGCAGCAGGTTGCCGTCGTCAATCGGGACGAGCTCGGAGTGCTTGCCGGCAATGTCAACCAGACGTCCGAGCAGCTGGGGCGGCTATATCAAGAGGTGCAGGCGCGCACGGCCGAGCTTGCGCGATCAGTCGGCGAACTGGAGGCGCTCGGGGAAGTCAGCAAGGCGGTCAATTCGACGCTCGATCTCGACACGGTGCTACAGACGATCGTGGCGAAGGCAGTTCAACTCTCGGACACGGATGCGGGCACTATCTATGTGTTCAGCAGCACCAGACAACAATTCCGCTCACGCGCGACTTATGGGTGGGCGATGAGCTCATTGCCGCGATTTCCGACCAGGCCATCGGGCTGAACGATCCCGGGATTGGCGACGCCGCACGGCGCCGTGCGCCTGTCCAGGTACCCGATCTCAGCGAAGGAACGCCCTCTCCCGCTCAGAAGATCGTCCTCGACGCCGGATATCGCGGCGTCCTGGTGGTTCCGCTGCTCAGGCCGAACAAGATCGTCGGCGCGCTCGTCGTCAGGCGACGCAACCCAGGTGAATTCGACCAGCAAATCGTCCATCTGATGGAAACCTTTGCAGCCCAATCGGTGCTCGCCATTCAAAACGCGAAGCTGTTCCGCGAGATCGAAGAAAAAGGCCGGGAGCTAGAGGCGGCCAGCCGCCATAAGTCTCAGTTCCTCGCGAATATGAGCCACGAGCTGAGGACGCCGCTCAATTCGGTTCTGGGCTTTACCGAACTTTTGGTCGACGGGATTTACGGGGAGCTCCCGGACAAAGCAAAGGCAACCGTGGCGCGCGTGCAAGCAAACGGCCGTCATCTCTTGGGGCTCATCAACGACGTGCTCGATCTTTCAAAGATCGAAGCGGGTCAGCTCACGCTGGCGCTCGAGGATTATTCCGTTGGGCAAATTGTTCGATCGACCGTTACAGCTGTGGAGCCGCTGGCGCGTTCAAAAGGGCTTTCGCTCGCTGTGACCGTCGCCGAAAACCTTCCCCTGGGCCGCGGGGACGAACGCCGCCTGACCCAAGTCCTGCTCAACCTTGCCGGCAATGCCGTCAAGTTCACGGAGAGGGGCGCGATCGACATCCTTGCCGACGCGGTCGACGGCCACTTCGAGATCATCGTACGCGACACGGGTCCCGGCATTGCACCCACAGACCAGGCGCTCATTTTCGATGAATTCCAACAGGTCGACAACAGCAGCACCAGGCAGAAGGGTGGCACGGGTCTCGGCCTGGCGATTTCGAAGCGTATCGTCGAAATGCATGGTGGAACCATAGGCGTCGAGTCCGTGCCGGGTTCAGGCTCGACATTCCGCATGAAGATACCGATCCGAGCGGGAGAGGATGTGAAGGCAGCATGAGGAAGAGAATCCTGATGGTGGAAGACACCGAGGACAACCGGCAGATCGTGCGCGATCTCATCGCCACCACCGAATACGAACTGATCGAGGCCGCGGACGGTGCTGCCGGCGTCGCTGCCGCCGCAGCGCAAAAGCCGGACCTGATCCTGATGGATATTCAGCTTCCGGTGATCGACGGGTATGAAGCTGCCAACCGCATAAAGGCTGACCCGGCGCTCCGGCACATTCCGATAATCGCCGTCACCTCCTACGCATTGTCAGGCGACGAGGCGAAAGCCCTTGCTGCAGGGTGCGATGGCTACATTGCCAAGCCATTCAGTCCGCGCCAGCTGCTTGCCAAGATCCGGGAGTTGCTTTCCTGAGGAGACAGGGCCTTGCACGATCCGCCTCGCATTCTCGCCGTCGACGACACGCCGGAAAATCTCGAAATCCTGCGCATGCGCCTCGAGGCGAATGGCTACGAAGTGGTGACTGCAGCGGACGGCGAAGAGGGGCTTGCCATGGTGCGCACCCTCAAGCCGGACCTGATCCTCCTCGACATCATGATGCCGAAGCTCGACGGGATAAGCGTCGTGCGGACGCTTAAGGCAGACGTTTCCCTGCGATCGATCCCCGTTATCCTTGTGACCGCAAAAGCCGATACACGAGATGTGGTCGAGGGGTTGGATGCCGGCGGCGATGACTATCTAACCAAGCCGTTCGAGCACAGGGCACTAATGGCGCGCGTACGCTCGATGCTGCGCCAGAAGGCGCTATACGATACCGTGGAGAGCCAGACGCGGCTCCTCGAGGATCAGGCAGCGCAATTGGCTGCATGGAATCGCTCTCTTGAACAAACAGTGGCGGAGCAGGTTACGGAGATCGAGCGAATCGGCCGGCTCCGACGCTTTCTTCCCGCGCAGGTCGCCGACCTTGTCGTTGCGGCAGGCAATGGAGACGCGCTTCTTCAAAGCCACCGTCGCGAGGTGACCGTCGTTTTCTGCGACTTGCGCGGCTTTACAGCCTTCGCCGAGACTGCCGAGCCCGAGGAGGTAATGATGGTCCTTGGCGAGTACCATTCCTGTCTCGGCGAACAAATCGTCCGTCACGAGGGGACTTTGGAGCGGTTCGTGGGCGACGGTATCGTTGTTGTTTTCAATGATCCGCTGCCCTGTGCCGATCACACCGAGAGGGCTGTCTCAATGGCTGCGGCGATGCGTGACGCAATTGACGAGCATTCAGAGCGATGGCGCAAACGGGACTACTTGCTTGGCTTCGGAATCGGTATTGCCCGGGGCCACGCCACCATAGGGCGGATCGGTTTCGATCAGCGCGCGGACTATGCGGTGATTGGCACTGTGTCGAACCATGCGGCTCGATTGTGCGAGGAGGCCAAGTCTCGCCAGATTCTCGTCAGCCAACGGGTTCTTGGTGCCGTTGAATCATTGGTCGAATCCGTTCCAGTTGGCGAACTGAGGCTGAAGGGGTTTCGCCGCCCTATGCTGGCTTACGAAGTTGTCCGGTGGCTTGGCCGGTCAAGTTAGTGATGAACGCAGCCCAATGAGTGACCCGCGGGCGAACCGAGCGACGGCATGAAATGACCGGTGTGGAAAGCGGTCGTTCGTCGGCAGCAAGCGAACGGCAGCAATTGGCGCTTTTTTCTCGTTCCGATCGAGGGAGCTACGGAAGAAAACCACCTCTCGCGACCTTCCATAGTCGCGAAAACTCCCGATCAAGGCGACGGTTTTGCATCGGACTTTGCACAGTCGCAGAACTCAACTTTTGCGACAACATTTCCTGCTTCCCGCTTTCCTTCTGATGTCGAGCCCAGACGCGCTTCACCTGCGCTTCGCTGCAGCCGGTCAGCTTCGCCGTCCTGCTGATACTGTTGCCGCCAGACCGGAAGACAATAATGCGTTCGTGTGTCACCAGGTCAGCTTGGCGTCCGGCATATTTCCCGCCCGCCTTTGCCAATTCGATACCTTGCCTCTGGCGTTCGCGGCGATCCTCGAAGTCGTCTCGAGCCATTTGCAGGGCGAGCTTCAGCAACATTTCCTGAATGGACTCGAGCACGATCTTGGCGACGCCGTCGGCGCTGGCCGCGATGTCGCTAAGATCCACCACACCAGGTACGGCAAAACGAGCACCCTTATTCCGAATTGTTTCGATCAGCTTTTCAGCTCAGGCAAAGGTAGACGACTGATGCGGTCTATCTTCCAAGACTGGGTCGATATCTGGGCGAAGGCAGCCCCTGCGACGCAACTTCATACCGGAGAATGGAGGCCGCGCTGGGAGGTTGTTGCTACCAACTCAAAGTGATTGTCCGGGAGAGTTCGGCGATGTCGCCATAGATCATCGAACCTGTGACGAGAAAACATTTATCACCGAGGACTTCGAAGAGTGAGCTTGACGCGGTACAAACCGGCAGGTTCTTCGAATTGGCGTACGTGCCGAGCGTCGCGGTTTCGACCTTACGGTCCTTGGCTTCGGCACAGCCGACACTGATCGCGAGGATTGCGATAGCAATGAGAGTCGCCTTGCTCATATTTTGCCCCTGGAGCCAGCTCTTGTCGGGTAAGTCGCGAGATGCATCAAAGTAGCACCGGCCCACGATCGGTTTCATCCATCGATTGGAGGAAGCGGGCTCATCCATAATTAGCAATATCTTGAGTAAGGCGCCGAGCGCACCAGACTCATGGAATGGCGCGGGGCATAGGTATTGGTGACGTGGTGGCGATCACAGCCACAGTCCGCAGACGGGTCACTGAGGACCACGTCAGCGTTTCCATCCCGAGCTATAGCTTTCCGCATTCGATCATCGATCATACCAAGGTGAAGAAGGGGCAGCAGATCGAGCTTGCCGGACAGATCACGCGCATAGACGAGGAAGGCGGCAGGGTGACCGTCGATCTGGGACCGCTGGTGACGATCGACATCGACAAGGTCAGGCTGGTCGAGAAGTACAGGACGCCAAAGCGCAAGTAGCCGCTCCGCGACATGGTGGATTAGCTCGCGGACCGCCGCTTATCCACGCGACATCGGTACCACTCAAACGAATGGCAATTTTCTGCCTGAATGCGTTTAGGGTCCATGCTCGGAGACCACGCATGGGTATCGCGCGGGAGACAGGTGACTCCCCGTTTCAAGGCGTCGAGATGCTACGAGCACTGAACAGTCAGTTCCTTAGACCTAAAGATCGGGCGATCTGCCAGCGGGTTGTCGACCAGGTAACCGCCGACGCCAAATGGTACAGCACCCCGATAGACGGTCAGATTCTGGCCTCGACCACGCTGAACCTCTTTCAATCAGGGGTCGTAAACGAAACGAATTTGCTGGCACATGTTCGCGCGCGGCGCCACGACTTCACTAAACTGATAGGCTAGTTCTTCACCCTCGCGACATGGGCGCGAAATGCGGCTCCTCGTAGTCCGCCGGCCTATTGTTAAGCAGATTGAGCGCCCACTTTATGTCCCGATGCAGATGGTCGATCGCTTCCCAATGCTCGCCAAATGGCTTGAGCGACAACTGCGCGTCGCGGAGTTCAGCTAGCTATTGCCTTGCCGGAAGTTCTTGGACTTGATCGACTCCTCCGGCGGTGAGCCAAAGGTATTTTTCTGAAGGCTCGCGGAGGCTGCCTGCAAGCGCCTGAAGGCCGAGGCTGCCATCAAAGGACGGCGCGGACCTTGTTCCTGCAGCCCTGCCGAACTGCGCGCCAAGGGATTGAACTCCTATCCGCCGAATTTGTAACGCACGCCGAGCGAGATGATGTCGACGCGGCCGTCGGCCGCACCGGCATAACGAATGTTTGCCGTCGTTTCGTCGACCGGCGCATCGTCTACGAAGAGGTGTGTATAGGCGGCGTTGATCGAAAGCCGCTCGTTCCAGTTGTAGCTCGCGCCAATGCTGGCCCAGACGCGGTCTGCATCCGGCAGGCGCATGGAGCGGTGCTCGTCCGTGGTTGGTGCGATCTCATAGCCGAGACCGGCCCGGAACGTCCAATTGGGATTGTATTTGTACTCGCCACCGAGCGAGAAGAACCATCCATCGTCGAAATCGAGTGCCAAGCTCGTGCGGGCCGGCGAACCGCCGAACGGCACGGTCTGAATCCGGCTCCAATTGGCCCACTCCATGCCGGCCATGACCGTGAAAGCGTCGTTGATGCGCTGACGCACGCCGATCGATACAGTTTCAGGTAGCGTGATGTCGGCGGAGACCGGATAGGTTCCCGCGGGTATCGTGCCGATCGGCGTAACGACGGGGATGCCGAAGGACTGGCTGCCGTTCAGCGAATGCTTGACCATCGAACGGTAGCCGATGCCGATGGTAGTGCCGTCGAAGGGCGTCAACGTCACGCCGGCAACGAAACCGGCATTGACGTCATCGCCCTTAAGCTGTTGCCGTGGCGGCGTGGCGGTCGGTGCGAGCGCCGTTTCGATGTCGACGTCGAAATACTCGATCTGCATGCCGATGCCGACGCTGATCATGTCATTGAGCTTGAAGCCGAGCACCGGAGTCGCGTTGACCGACACCACCTCCGCGTCGAGATGGCTGAACATCCCGACCCATGGCGCGTGCGAAGTCGTAGTGAGGCCATAGGGCGCGGTGACGCTCAAGCCGATATAGAACTCGTCGGTGACCGGCACTGCAAAATAGCCCGCCGGCACGATGCCGGTCTCGCCAACGTTGCCGCCATTGCCTGTAATGCCCAACGCCGTAAGCGTTGAACGCGTGGGGTCGACATCAAGCTCCGAGCGCGGGAAAATGGCTGTCAGATTGCCCTCGATGGTCGGATTGGTCACCGTGGTCACCGCCGCCGGATTCCAGAACATCGAGCTGATCGAATCGCCCGGCGCTGCCATGCCGGCAAAGCTCGAGCCCTGTCCGTAGGCGGATTGCTCGCGGACCGCAAAGCCCCCGGCCTCCGCTGTCGCGACCTCCGCTACCATCGCCACTATCGTCGAAACAAAGGGTATTGCGCGCATCTCGCTACTCTCGATGGCCGCCGGCGCATCGAGGCGACGGCAGTGTCAAGTCAGAAGAAGTAGAAGATCGGAAGCTGTTGTTGGTGTCGACGGCAGGCGGCCAGCACTTCTGGCACGTCAATGATGGAATGAGAGCAAATCTAGGTGCCCTACTTGCCAAACCGTCACGGACAAAATGGCTCAGGCGCATTCAGAGGTCCCCCTCTGCATCATCCAGCCAAGCCCGCCTTGATATGAAGGTGAATTATCATTGCGTACCAATCAATTGCTTTTTGACCCGAACCGGCATTGCGTCGTTGCTGTGTGACACATCGGCCACAGAGCCACCAACTGATGAGAGTTCGCCGAAGTCATCTTTGCCTGAAAAACCTCCCCGGCCATCCCCGAAGAGAACGGCAGGAGGCCAAAAGCTGTGCATTTGAACGCGAAAAGCGGAGCAACCGGTAAATCGGTACGTGCGCTTTTGATGCGGGGTGGCCATCCTGATCAACGGCGCCAGCGGCCTGAAATGGCGCCTCCACGACCTCGCCTGCGCGAATGAGCGTCCGCTTGGGGTCATGGCCGTGAATTGACCCGGAGCGAGCGAGCTTCCGCTTAGGGTCGGTCTTTCGCGTTCCCTCAGAATCGCAAGAGCGTGGGGTGAGCGGTACTACAT
>NZ_JAMYOX010000078.1:0-11543 GCF_040320025.1 Mesorhizobium sp. M0808 | reverse complement strand
GCAGACATAGAAATTGACACTGTAAGCTCCTCGGCTTCTTCAGTGTCACTATCTCTCGCTCATCACCTCAAGCCGCGCCAGATGGGGTCGGCTTGGCGCTTACGATGAAACGGTTCGACCGGCCGGTCCTTGGGATTTTTGTCACGCGAGGAGATGCAGGCGATCCTTGAGGCGCCGGATGCGCGGACATGGGCAGGTGAGCGGGATCGCGCACTGTTCAGTCTGATGTACAACACCGGCGCCCGCGTGTCTGAAGCCATTGGCCTGCGCGTCGGCGAGGTCGCCGTCGATGGCTCGGCGGTCGCGCACCTGCATGGAAAGGGGCGCAAAGATCGCAGCGTGCCGCTCTGGCGGACGACCGCCAACCTGATCCGCAACTGGAAGCGCCGGTTGGACTATGGGGGCGAGGAGAACTTCCTGTTTCCCAACAGAGGCGGCGGATGCATGGCGTGTTCGAACGTCACCCAGCGCCTTGAACTTGCGGTCTCGGCCGCCGCGGAACGTTACCCGCAACTCGCGCGTCGCTCGATTTCGCCTCACACCATCCGCCATACCACGGCAATGCATCTTCTGCAGTCCGGCGTCGACATCAGCGTCATTGCCCTATGGCTGGGTCATGAGAGCCCCGCCACGACGCACATGTACCTTCAGGCGGATCTCGCCATGAAGGAGCGTACGCTCAACCGGCTGCAGCCCATGACGGCCAGTCAAACCCGGTATCGACCGCCGGACCAGCTCATGCAGTTCCTGTTGAGCTTTTAAAAATTATGCGCAGTTCACCAGTTGGCAATCGTTCGGGAAACCGATGGTTACACGCTCCTGTCCCGATGAGCTGCGCATAATCATCGGGTGCGCATAATCACGCTTATGTAGATTTCTACATAAGCGTGATGACCGGCCATTCGGCGAGCAATCGCCGCCGGCGGCACTTTACTATGCCTCGCGTGATCCGCGGCAGGAATATCCCGACCGTCATCTGAAGAGCTTCACCGGCATTCTGCAGGCCGACGCCTATGGCGGCTATAACAGCCTGTAAAAGGCGGTGGCTTCGGTTATGGCTTAAAGCCGGATCGGTCCGCCGTGGGCGGACATGGCGTGAATTCACGTCCCGTTGAAGTTGTCATCGGGCTCGGGCGGCGTCTGGTTCTTGATGTACTCGGCCCACATCTCATCGGTCACATTCCCACTGCTCACCACCCAATAGCCCCTCGCCCACAGGTGCTGGCCCCAGTAGCGCTTGCGCAGTACCCCAACTCGCCCAGGAGCTTATTCGAACTGCGCCCCTTCAAATGCTGCACGGCGCGCGACACCGACAGCCGCGGCGGGACCGACACCAGCATACGCACATGGTCGCGATTGATCGGTCCAGCATGCACAACCATCTCATGCGCACGCGCCGTCTCCCGCAGCAACTCCCGACACCGGCTTCCAACGTCGCCACCAAGCACCGGGTAGCGACATTTCGTCACCCAAACCAAATGATACTTGCAGTCCCAAACCATATGGCTGCCACGCTTGGACGCTTCCATTCAGCCAGTTTACACCGCAAGCGCCGCGATCCCAGCCGGCTAAAGGCCGGGTTTCCTGATCCCTTATCGGCGACTCTAAAGGACAACTAAACGACGACAAAACGACGACAAAACCGAACAGTTCATTGTTTCCTCCCTGAATCACAAGTTGTTTTTCCAGTGTGCACTTGCTGGTCGGATAACTCGTGTTTAGGACTGCCGACCTTGGTCTCTCCTGGTGATTGTCTCTGATTGTCTTTCCGATTCAGACGAGGTCGCGAGGAATCGACTTCGACCACGACTTGCAGAAGATTCGCTCGCCACTTTCGAAAGCGTCGAAGTTAATCTGCAGTTGAAAGGCCGACTTGGTAGCGGTCATAACTGTCCGCCCCTCCACCGCCGTCTGCCAGGCTCCGCGGCCGAGCTCATATCGAAAGTAGACTTCCGTGCGGACCGATGTCGGATCGTTTTCGGCGACCGAATAGATCAGGTGCTTTTTAAAGCCAAGGACCGTGCCGAGCGGCTCGAGACGCCAGGTGCCATTGTCGCGCTTCAGTGTGACGGTCACCTGCCTCGACACTGGGTCGATGCGAACGAACCGCTCGACATTGCCAGGCTTCAGCATCGTGGTCGGCATAGGGGGAGAACCCTCCGGCTCGCCAAAGATTGGCAGCTCGTCGTCACCGGGTTGAGGCATTCGGATCGGCAGATGCAGACCGCTTGCTCCTGCCTTCACCGTCAATATGGCGCGCTCCGGCGCGGGGAAGGCGATCGGCCAATAGGCGGTGGACACAGACAGCCGGATCCGGTGCCCCGGCGGAAAGATATAGCCGACCTCGTTCATTGCGAGGCGGATGCGATATGATTTTCCAGCTTCCATGGGCTGGGGCTCTTCGTGGCTATTGCGGTGCGACAGGTTGAGCAGTCCATAGGTGACCCGGGTGACTTCACCTGACGGGCTGACATCGGATAGCCGCGCCGCGAGGATAGCTGTCGGCTTATCGCAAATGATCTCCAATTCAAGAACAGGCGCACCCAGAATGGGCGTGGCTTGCGCCAGGCGTTCGCTATCAAAGACCAGTGAGCCGCCATCGTCCCACCGCTGATCCAGCGGCAGGTCCGGAGCAAGTGCACCTCCTCCGCCGGTAGTATAAGGGCACCATTCGCCGCCCGCGATTCCAACGGTCTCGGGTGAACAGATCTCAAGAGTGGCTTCCTGCAGCGCCTGCTCGGACAACCGGCCCGTTCCCAGCCTGAAGACCCGTGACGCTACATGCGGGGACGGCCAACTCGGGTCCGCGACCCAGTGGCCAGGCCACTCATCATAATACGCCGCAGGCTCAACCCAATCCAGCATCCAGCTACGCAGCATCGGTTCCTGCATGATGCCGGTGTCCTTGCCCTTCAACCAGTGATCCCACCAGCGAACACATTCCTGCAGGTAGCCAATGGCGGGTCCGGGAGCACCCACATGAGGGTATTTGTGACCCCAAGGTCCAATCAGCCCTTTACGTGGTACGTCCAGGTTTGAAAGGAGCCGGAATATCGCGTTGGAGAAGCCATCGGCCCAACCGCCGGTCGCGAAGACCGCGCAATCAATTACACCGTAATCTTCGCAGACCGAGCCATGCTTCCAGAAATCATCTCGGCGCTGATGAGTAAGCCAATCAATGAACGTGGGACGCGCGTTCTCCAGCCGATCCATCCAAATCGCGCGCCAGCGCTCATGGCCGACGATCTCGGGATCGGGTGATTGCGCCATTTGCACGGAACAGCACGCACCCCAAACCAATGTGTCATTGAGAAGGCATCCGCCCATGTAGTGCCCATCATCGGCGTATCGATCGTCAGTGGAGCAGTGCGTGATAATAGCCTGCAGGCCCTTGGGCCTGCGCGCCGCAACTTGCAAGGCACTGAACCCACCCCACGAGATGCCGATCATGCCCACACTGCCGCTGCACCAAGCCTGTCGCGTGATCCATTCGATGGCCTCGACAGCGTCGTCCTGCTCTTGCTTGACGTACTCATCGTCAAATAGACCGTCGGAATCGCCAGTGCCCCGGATATCTAAGCGGATGCTCGCATAGCCATGCGAAGCGAAATAGGGGAACATGCGTTCGTCCCCCACAGCCGTGCTATCACGTTTGCGGTAAGGAATGTAGTCGACAATTGCTGGAACCGGGTTGGATGCCGCGTCTTCCGGAAGCCAGATTTTTGCTGCCAAACGTGTCCCGTCGGCAAGCGGAATCCATACATTCTCGACTAACGTGATGGGTACAGGTCCAATGGCAATCTTCATCGTTCATCGTCCATGTTACATAGTGGGGAAATTGACTTACCGGCAACCTCATCGCGAGCTAGTTAGATGGAATCGCCCGCGCTTATCCGCCATTCTGCACCCTGACTGACGAACTCGCTTTCAAGCGCCCCATGTGGCCTCGCCCAGATGGAACATTCCGCTCACGTAGACCCAATCTTCGTGACCATCGCAAACGCCGCTCGCTAGGATGGCTCTTAGATGAGGGGGGCGTTCTGCCGCGGCCATAATTGAATCGTGCCTTCATACGTACCACTTCGGCACCCCCTTCCTTTTGGTCGAACCAATAGTCGAGGACGCAACCCGTCGGGGGCAAGTTGGCGCCAACGAAGGCGTGCCGGATTCAAGAAACGGCTTCGCGATTTCGAAAGGTGCGGCACTTTGTGTATATGCGGAATGCTAAAAACGCTTGGGAAGCGGCCAGACCCCTAGTGATATGAAATGTAAGCAATACGTGTTCCTCCTTCATAGGCACGTAACCGATTTCGCGCAGCACGTCGGCTTCAGTAAGAGGGGCGTTAAGCGGCATTTGCAGATCTCCCTTAAATTCTCCTTCCAACTTCATAAACGGCCGAGCAGGTACTCGGCGCTATCCTAGGGATATGACGGGTATCGATTGGCGCTGTTATCGCTCACGCCAGCCAGCAAGCAGAGCGATGTTGTGGCCCCACATCGATGGCCGGCGGCTCCTCTTCCCGGCAGCGGTCGAAGGCGAGCGGGCAACGCGGATGGAAACGACAGCCCTTCGGCACGCGTGCGGCGCTTGGAACCTCGCCTTGCAAGGCCGGCAACTCGGCGCGACCTGCATTGCCGCCAATCTGCGGGGTGGCATTGCGTAGGGCGACCGTGTAAGGGTGGCGTGGGTTAAATGTGATCTCGTCGGCGCTGCCGATCTCTACTAATTTTCCAAGATACAAGACTGCAATCCGGTCGGCGATCAACCAGGCGAGCGGCAGGTCGTGGGTAATGAACAGCAGCGCCATGTTGTGCTTGGCGCGCAAGTCCACCAGCACCTGAAGAATCTGTGCGCGTATCGAGACATCGAGCATCGACACAGGTTCGTCGGCAACGATGAGCTCCGGCTTTACCGCGAGCGCTCCAGCAATCACGACGCGCTGGCGCTGCCCTCCAGATAATTCGTGCGGGAAGCGGGCGAAGAAATCACTGGGAGGATTGAGTCCGGCGGACGCAAGAGCTTCGCTGACCCGCTCTGCGAGCTGTTTCCCGTTGTCGACCAGCCGCAGTGAACGAAGCGGCTCTGCCACGATATCGAACACGGTGTGTCTTGGATTAAGCGCCTGATAGGCATCCTGGAAAATCATCTGCACGCGATGCCGGTAAGGACGCAGGGCCGAGGCACCTCGCTCCGAGGTCATGTCGCGGCCCTCGAACAGCAACCTGCCGCCTGTCGGTTGGGCTAGCTTGGTGATGATGCGGCCCACAGTCGTCTTGCCGCTTCCCGATTCTCCGACTAGGGCGACGATCTCACCCCGTCCGACGTCGAGGTCGATCCCGTCCACCGCGCGTACGGCACTGGCAGGTCGGCCCAGGACAAGGTCGAACAGTCCGCCCTGGATAGGAAAATGAACTTGCAGGCTCTCGAGACGCAGGAAGTCGGCGGTATCAGGCATGAGCTGCGACCTTGTCTTCTTGCGAGGACCGATGAAGGTGACAGGCGACGCGTCCCCGCCCGAACTTATCCAGGCTGGGGACTTCGGTCGCGCAAACCGCCATAGCCGACGGGCAACGCGGATGGAAAGCGCAGCCCGGAGGTCGATTGATCAAGTTGGGGGGATCACCGGGTATTGGCCGGATCATCTTTTTGCCGCTCGAGGGGTTCGGGATCGAGTCGATCAGTAGTCTAGTGTACGGGTGCTTAGGGTTGGCGAAGATCTCAGCGACAGTGCCGTCCTCGACGATGCGGCCGGCGTACATGATCATCACGCGATCACACGACTCAGCCACCACAGACAGGTCGTGGGTGATTAAAATGAGGGCAAGGTTAAGCTGCGATCGCAACTCCCCTAGCAGCTTCAGGATCTGAGCTTGTGTGATGACGTCCAGCGCCGTGGTGGGCTCGTCACCGATGATGATCGAGGGGCGACATGCGAGGGCCATGGCAATCATCACCCTTTGACGCATACCGCCCGACAACTCGTGGGGATAGGCGGAACCGCGATCCGCCGGAATGCCGACAAGTCCGAGCAGTTCCTTTGCTCGGGCGATTGCGTCAGCTTTCGGCATCCCGAGCTTCAGCATGCATGGCTCGGCAATCTGCTTGATGACGCGGTGAACTGGATTAAGTGCATTCATCGCGCCCTGAAAGACGACGGACGTCTCGCTCCAGCGATGTGGCCGCATCGCAGCGTCATTGTCGATCGGCAGTCGCTCTCCGCGATAACGGACCCTGCCCGCGCTGACGCGCGCGTTAGGCGACAACAAACCCGCAATCGCCATAGCGGTAGTTGTCTTGCCACTGCCCGATTCACCGACGAGACCTACGGCCTCTCCGGCCAAGAGCGCGAAGCTCACGCTGTCGATCGCACGCGTTAAAACGCCTTTGAGACCATAGTCGACAGAGAGCCCGTTGACTTCCAGAAGCGGAGCCATCTCCTGGGAGGAGTTCATCATGGAATAACCCTCCGCCGCGGATTGAACGTGTCGTCGAGGGCATTTCCAATCAGGACGAAGCTAAGCGAAACTGCGAGTACGCACACCCCGGGGGCGCCGAGGTACCACCAGGCTCCGGCACTGGCTGCACCGGCGCGCTGAGCGAGCGAAAGCAAAGTGCCCCATGAAGGCTGTAAGGGATCGCCAAGCCCAAGGAACGAAAGCGATGTCTCGACATAAATTGCGCCAGCGACGACCAGAGCACCATTGGCTGCGATTTGCGGCACGAGGTTGGGCAAGATGTGCCGCATCATGATGCTGAGATTACTGCTGCCCGCAACGCGCGCGCGATCAACAAATGTTCGCTCCTTAAGCGACAGGGTCTGGCTGCGAACGATACGTGTGACGAACGCCCAACTAGTTAATCCTATGACGAAGATGATCACAAAGAGGGATGGACGGAAGCCAAGGATTTGTCCGCCCCGCCCCATCACCTCGAGAAAGACGGGTGTGATGACCAGCGCCAACACGAAGGACGGCATGATGAAAAAGAAGTCAGTCAAGCGCATCAGCCAGACATCAACCCTGCCACCATAGTAGCCAGCCGTCATACCGATCGTAGTCCCCACAACCAGACTGATCACAGTCGCCAGTAGCGCAATCATAAGCGAGATCCGGGCACCATGGACGACCAGATTGAGCACGTCCCGCCCGACTTCGTCCGTCCCCAGCAGATGTTGGCTTGATGGTGGCGCGAGGAAGTCGCCAGTTGCAGTGGCTGGGGTCTCAAGCTGGCCGACGAACTTATTGGGCGCGGTGGCTAGCATGAGGAAAAACGCGAGACACATCAGGCCGAGCTGAGCCCCACCATAGCCAAGAAACTTGCGTAGAAAGCCCTTAATCGCTTGCACCCGGCTAGGCGGGGAATATTGAACAATCCCTTCGCTCATCGCCGGACTCTCGGATCAAGAACGCCGTAGGCAAGATCGGCGACAAGATTTGCGGCAACGATCGACGCTCCGAGCAACAGGAAGATCCCCTGAAGGACTGGGTAGTCCCGCGCGTTGAGCGCCTCGACCGTGAGGCCGCCGATCCCCGGCCAGGCGAAAACTGATTCTACGGTAATGGCACCTGCCACCACGTAACCGAGATTGAGGGTGATTAACGTTACGACCGGCAGCATTGCATTGCGAAATGCATGACGCATGAGCATCTGACCGTTGGTTAGTCCCTTGGCCCGTGCCGTCACCATGTAGTCTTCGGTGACAACGTCGCTCATCGCAGCGCGAGCGACCACGACGTACTGGCCGATGAGTCCGAGGGCCACCGCGGTGACCGGGAGCGCAAGATGCCGCAAGTAATCGAGCAACCAGTCAAGGGGCCCCATGGTAGCGCCGGGTGAATATGCACCATAGGCCGGAAGCCAGCCCAATGCCGAGCTGAAGATCACCACCAAGAGCATACCGAGCCAGAACGAGGGCGTAGAATAGAGCGCCAGAGAGGTTCCCGTGACGATATGGTCGACGGCACCTCCTCTGCGCCAACCCGCATATAGGCCAAGCATGACACCGCATAGGATGGCGATGAATTGGGCCAGGCCGACAAGGGCAATGGTGGCCGGCAACCGCTCCAAAAGCAGGTCAGCGACATGCCTGCCCCTAAACTTGAAACTGTAGCCGAAATCGCCGTGGAGAGTTGATGATAAGTAGTCAACCACCTGATCCGGGAACAGCGGCCGGTCAAGGCCCCAGTTCTGGCGCTGCGCCTCGATCTGCTCAGCGGTCACGCTGGTGCGCGCTCCTCCAAGCAGAAGCGCTGCAGGGTCGCCGGGAATAACCCTGAACAGGATGAAGTTCAGCGTCGCCACCATCAGTAGCGTCACAATCGCCCTGATCAGGATGCTCCCGAGTCGCCGGCTAGTCTGGCTTCCGCTTGCTTCGCCTGCTGCCATCAGCTTGACTTCAAGCGATCGAGCGGGAAATAACTCCACATCGACAGCATGTCCTTCTTCCCCCATCCCTCGAAACAGTCCTTGCGATGCGCTTCGAGCAAGAATGGGTAACACAACACGATGTACGGCGCTTCTGTGTAGATGAGGCGCACGGCCTGGTCCATTAGCTCCTGGCTCTTCTTAAGATCGACGGTACGCTCGATCTGAGAGAGAAGTTGATCGAACTTATCGTTGCTCCAGAGTGCTCTGTTGGCCCGATCCGCACTCTTGCCCAACACGAGCAGATCGTGAGGGCTGGAAGACGACCAGTGATCAGCTACGACCAGGTCCCACCCACCCCCGCCCTTCGCCGGGGCCGCCGTCCGGGCGTTGAGCGCTCCGGTCTCGAGCTGGGTCACAGATACAGGGATGCCGATTTGTGCCAACCAATCAGCGATAAGCTGCACCGCCGCGATTGGCATTTCTACGTTTCCTGTGGATCCGGTAACCAGTTCGAGCTGGAAGCTGTTTCCGTCTTTGTCCTCGCGGATGCTGTCGCCGTTCGTGTCCCTATAACCGGCTGCATCGAGCCTACGAGCTGCCTCGTTGAGATCGAAGCGGCGCCTGATGTCGTCCAGTTCCGAATAGTAGTCAGCCGCAATCGGCGGTATCACGCCAACGCCGGGGGCAGCATGCCCTCGGAGGGCCCTGTCAAGGATGGCCTTCTGATCGATCGCGTAGCCGATCGCATCCCGAAACGCAGGATCTTGGAGAGCCTTTGTGCTGCCCGCCCCATCTCCGGAGACCGTGTTGAAGGCCAAATAACTCCGCTGCTCAATGGGCGATTCTCCAACCACAATGTCGGGATCCTTCGAGAGGTCCGCCCATTGGGCCGCGGTCAGGTAGACGCCGTAGTCAAGGTCTCCGCTCTTTAGACCCTGCGCAATTGGATCGGCCACATTGAAGAAACGGAAGACCATCCCTCCCGTCGCCGGCTGCCCGGTGCGGAAGTGCTGATTAGGGGCGAAGCTGGCAAACTGACCTTGCTGGAACTCCGAAATGATCATAGGCCCAGTTCCCACTACAGGCGCTTCGTTCCGGAACGTGCTGCGCGCATCGGCATGACTGACATTCCTCCAGATGTGCTCGGGGACAATCATCGTGGTGTTGTCAACCGGCCAACGTGTTGGGACCTTGGTCACGATTTGCAAGGTTTCGTCGTCCAGGGCCGTTATAGATTGGACCAGATCAAGGCCGCTGGTGTTGTTCCAGCCGGTGTCCAGTTCGTCCGGCTTGCCCATGGAGGCGCGCAGATAGTTGTAGGTGAAAGCGGCGTCTCTCGCAGTGGCGGGCTGACCATCCGACCATTTCATGCCGGGCCAGATTTTGAAGGACCAGGTGATGTTATCCGCGGCGACAGACCAGGATTTGGCGAAGCCTTTACGATCGTCGTGTCGCTGGGCGTCCACTCCCACCAGAAAGTCATAGCTAAAGGCCAGCGGCCAAATGATGTTCCATGAGGCAAACGGATTTAGCGTATCTGGGGCGAATATCGCGCCGATGCGCACGATGAGATTTCCGCACGAGGCGGCAAATACCCTTGAGTTCAAGGCCCAAGGTGCAGCCGAGCCCAATAGCATTGCTTTCATGACCGCTCGGCGATTGAATGGCAACTTATTCATTCTTTTCTCCCTTTCCGGTCCGATACTCGTCGTGACCTCTGCCCCGCTAGGTTAAAGCACTACCAAGGCACGCTCTAACCCCTTATTAAGGCAACCGATGCCCGGTAGCGCGTTGAAAATCTGCACACAGAGCGGGGTTGCTCGCTTGCTAGAGAAACGCGAAGTGCGAGAAAGCGACTGTACCATCTTGTTCCCCTGGATTGTCGTCTAGACGGTGACCTCAACAGATTGAGGTCGCAGCGGTGTATTTGTGTTTCAAAGCCCAGACCTGCTGAAACAGAGCGCTCATAATTCGCTCATGTTTGATCTAATTGCGTCGATCGCAAACGGACGTTGCTGGGGAAGACGGCCTCTCGGCAAAGTGGGGGAGTATTGTGGGTTTGATCCCGGAAGCAGGTTCCCTCACAGGTTTCGGATGCTGCTCGATATGCTTTCTAAGGCGACAGATTGTCCCAAAAGGATGTTCCGCCGTCTTTAGGGAGTTGCCGCCCTGCTTGATCAGTATATAGGCCCGTGCATCTGCCCACCAAGGGATCGGCAGATCAGGAAGCTCGGCCGCAATGTGCGGTTCATTCTGCCATTCTATGTGAAGCTCTGCGTGCGCCGTGGAGCGAAGAATGACGCCTCCCGATTAGGGCGGCAATCTGTAAGGCAGTTTCTCGCCCGTCATGCGGTTCGATCCGATCACGGGCCAGCACATACCGAGTACCGCCTATTCGATCTCAGCCGACATCCGGCTGGGATCCTGATACGGAACGAGCCAGCTTCTCGGTAACGAACTCGCAGTGTCGTGCACCGATTACTCGAGGTCGGAATGTTCGTGGAGGTAGCGGCGCCACTGGGTTGCCTCGTGCTGCAGATCCCGGAGAGATTCCGCGCCGCGAGAGGGGCCATGATAATAGCCACAGCTTTAGTTGACAGGCGGGAAATGCCGAAATTCTGCGCTCATGCTGCGGCCCAGGGGAGACAAGAGGCTTATCGACTGCCTATTGATCTCTCCGCTCTCCGTCGCATACGAGAAGCTTGCCTGGTGCTGACGCCAGCCCGCGCGGCCGCCGTTGCGAGGGCTGATGCCCATGGCTTCGGTGCGAAACGTACTTCAGAGCTCGCGGCCGCTTAGCCACCGACGGCGGCCGCAGGCTAACGCACCCCCCTGACGCCCTCGTAATCTAATCTCCCTCACCAATCTTGAACGCCGCTCAGGCCTACAACTCACCCGATCACGTTCAAACGGCCGCCACCGTCAAACACCCTCATGCCCCGGACTGCGAGACTCCGCCAAATGAGTATTTTTCGATGGGAATTCCCGCCTCGGCACGCTTGCCGGGTTTTGTGGGATCGACCGCATCGAACACTCTCGTGGCCCATCCGCATGCCAACCGCTATTTGCTTGCGCCACGCAGGATCATCTCGGCGGCATCAGCCAGTACCTGACAGCCGAGCACGAGGTCGGCATCGTCTGTATTTTCCGTCCAGTGATGGCTGATACCGCCGAT
>NZ_JAMYOX010000077.1:0-12511 GCF_040320025.1 Mesorhizobium sp. M0808 | reverse complement strand
TCACCGACTGGTCGAAATGGCGGCCGTTGAACATCACGTGCTCCTCCACAGCTGAGGCGTTTTTCTTGCCATGCTCCGCTTACCAAAAGGTTTGCGACAGAGCCGTTCGAACCGCATGCCGACACCATCGTCAAGGGCGGCCGCGATGTCCATTATGGCCACAAGCTCAACATGACGACGGGCAGGCAGTCTGTTCTTTCAATTTAGACCAACTATGCGGATGCCGCCTCAGTCAATTCAAGAAGGTAACCAATGCCGCGCACGGTCGTGATCCGTGGCGTTGCACCTGACCTACTCAGGTGTCCACGTAAGCGATAGATTCCGACTTCAAGCGCGTTGGCAGATACCTCGTCGTTGAACGAATAGAGGTGATCTTCCAACTGCGCACGAGGCACGATGCGGCCTGCACGGATAAGCAGATGCTCTAAAATACATAGTTCGCGGCGTGCGATCTTCAGAGGATGACCCGAGACGGAAACCTGTCGGCCGATCGGATCGAAATTGAGATTGCCAAATACAACGATGGGGTCGGTCACCTGTGTCGACCGGCGCAGAATGGCTCTCATTCTGGCGATGAGCTCATCGAAAGAGACGGGCTTGAGCAGAAAGTCGTCCGCGCCACCGTTGAAAATTGCAATTCGCTTCTCGAGATCGTTGATGCTACTCATAATGAGGGTTGGAACTGAATGCCCGTCGCTCCTTAGCTGTCTCAGCCAGCCCAAGCCATCGCCATCTGGCAGAGCCAACTCCAGCAGGAGAATTTCATAGGTTGCGCAACAAAATGCCCTCGACGCCTGTTCCAGGTTGCCAACTACATCAACGGCAAAACCGCTATCCCCGAGCGCAACTCGCACAGCGCGCGTAAGATCCACATGATGATCAATGAGCAGCGTTCGCATTTCACGTCCTATCAAGGTCGGACAGGTCACCGTCCGCTGTAAGACCGGGGCGACAGCGGAAGTCGCGCAACTCTTCGTAGTGTTCGTAACGCTCTTTCCGATGGGTGATCGCGGGAGCATGCAAGCCGCACGCCTGCAATAGTCGGGGATGGAACACGTGAAGACCTGTTGACGGGCTGAAACCGTCGGTCGGCCAGCCCACAATGCCACCGACTCTGCCTGCGATTTCTCTGCGCATCGATCCTCCTATGGGTTGCGTCGCAAACTCCAGCTGAGGTCGCAAGGCAGGTTGCGGCTTTGTTCATTGAGAGGACCCCCTGGAGGCAATACCAGGAGGATTCCCTATATGGCACTTCCCGATTTACCACCGGTCATTCCGAACCACGTTCGGCGGCTTTGAAGACACTCATTGAGCGCGGCTAGGTAAATCAAGGGTACGACCTGCCGGGTGTGGATGCCGCTTTTGAAGCAGGCATCGGCACCAGCTCGGTGAGCGTCGCCCGCGCAATTCAGCGGACGCGCTCGATACACCCAGTCGAATCGTGCCGCAACTTGCCGCGCCGAAAGGGCGCCCGAAGACTTCAGACTTGTGACCGAAGGTCTACGCCCAGTCCTCCTCCCATTATCCACCTCCCTCAAATCAAAGTGGACGTTCAATCTGAACAAATTACGCCATCGTATCACAAACGACTTACCGATCCCCGACGTGCTCTAGCCTTAGTGCTTGTTAAGAAGGTCGGCTACTGTCTCTCCGCGTCGCCGGGCATCGGCGGCGAGCCACACCTCCCCCACCTCATACACGTCGCCGTGGGTACTGAACGGCACAATGACGTCAATGGCAGCCGACAGCAGGTCAAGAAGCGTGTGGTCTTCCACAGCAGCTCCTTGCGGGCTGCTCTTGACGAGTGAAAAGAGCTTTTTAAAGCCTTGGACCGGATCCGCCCCATGAATCGTTGATATTGATCCCGCATGGCCGGAGACGACTTCGCTAAGGTAGGCCCAAGCAGCATCATCGCGCATCTCGCCAAGCAATATTCGATCAGGGCGCATGCGCAAGCTGGCTTGCAACAGTTGCTCGGCTGTCACCGCACCTACGCTTGCTCGGTCCTTCGGATAGAGTAACCGGACATGGTTCTCGTGCGGGATTGCAAGTTCGAGCGTGTCCTCGATACTTATCAGCCTCTCTTGCGGGGGTATAGCGTTGATCAAAGTCTTGCTCATTGTCGTTTTGCCGCTTCCAGTAGGTCCGCAAAGCAGCATCGTGAGCCGCCCGCAAACGCATGCTCGCAAAAATTGCTCCAAGTCACCATGGTCGTAGTGCTGAAGAATCGTTTCGTCCTGCCGCTCTTGGCGCTCCTTTCGTGACCGCCATTGATTCCAACGCGAGTATTCGTAGCGAGAAGAAACTTCCTTGAGTTCGGTCACACGACTTGAGGGACGCCGTATCGTCAGGCTTATTGTTCCTGAGGGAACAGCGGGCGGCAAACAGATCTGCAGCCGCTCTCCGTTCGGCAGCTCAGTCGCACAGAGGGGGCTTTGCGGTCCGACATCTTGCTTGCGCAGCGCTCCAGCGAGGATCGCGATGTCCTCCAGATCGTCATAAGATAGCGGTAGCGGATGTTTCGTGAAAACGCCGGCCTGTCGGACAAAGGCTTCCCCAGGCCGGTTGATAGCGACCTCTTCGGTCCTTGGCTCCTCAAGCCATTTCAAAACAGGGTTGAGAAGCAAACGCAATTGAGGGTCAGCCTCCGGTCGCATTGTTGTCTCTCCGGCGTTGGCGATGTTGGGGGGCTGGCGCCACGGCGATCGGTCTAAGATCGTATACATCTGAGAAATCGAGGTCCCGAGCCACAAAGATCGATACAGCATCTCCCTGGTTTTTCTTCAGAGTTGGCGGAACGTTGATCGTTGCTCTAAGGGTCGTGTCAACGGCTTGTCCGGCGTTGCTCTGGAAGCTGTTGATGCCGCTTCCTCCACCTGAGCTGCCAGCGTATTGACCGGCGGCCTGAAACGCGCCTTGAATGACGCTCATGAGCATTGCTCCGCCAAAGCGCTGCCAGAAGTGATTATCCACCGTGCCAGGCATTCCGGAGCGGCCGAGCTCGTCAGCGCCCGGCGACGCTAGCGAAACGAGGGCATGGTCAGGCGTTTCGATGCGCGTCCACAGCACGAAGACACGCGCATCCCCCTGTTGGAGACCACGCTGGATCTCGCCAATCACGGTCGTCCCGCGATCCAAAAGCACCACGTTGTTGGTGGCGCCGCGGACGTCTTTAGGTAAGACGCACTTCACATAACCCGGTAAATTTGTGTCGACTGCCGTTTGCAAAATGCAGGGAATTATCGTTCCTTGGGTAATCACGAGATCAGGGTGCGGCAAAAGTGTGGCCCGGCTTGGCTCCTGTATATCTGGCTTCAATCGCCCCGTCAGATCGCCAGCGTCTGAAATCTCATGCGAGGTCGCGGGAGCATCCCTATGGTTGTCTTCGCTCCGCTGACCGTCGTTGGGCATTTGACCGCTGCCACTGTAGGCGAAAATTGGTGTTTCCTCCGGCGGCGGATCAGCTGGCGCCGGAGGCGGCGTGGATGGCGCAGGATCTCCTGCCTGCGCCGCCTGTACGGGTGCTGGAGCTTCGGGAGCAATCTCAATCGGCACGGGGCGGAATGGCTCGGCGTCGGCGACAATTGGAGGTTTTGGCTGAGTTGGCTCGTCTTGTGTGCTGGGACGACCGCCGAGCCAGATGAGCGATAGAGATGAGATGAGAACAAGAGCAGCGACGGCCAACTTCTGCAATCCCGAAACATGCCGGCGGGCCGGCTCCGAGACCATCGATCCTGAGGCATGGACATCATGTCCCGACTGTGGGCCGGTTTCATTCATCGGCCGGGCCTTTCAAAACGCGCCACACGTCGGGTGTCACTGTACCGGTCCCTGGCGCTCGTCCCACAGGGTCATAAGCCCTGTTGAAAATGGACAAGACCGTATTGCCATCTCTCAGACGCCATTCCCGGGCGACTGCGGATACTTCAACATAGTCTCCTTTGACCGTGTAATTGGCAGCGGCTTCCTTGCCGTCGGGATTGATAATGTAGAGGGAGGGTATGCGGGAATTGCTTGCGAAGCCAAATACGGTGGTAAAGCCATTATCGAAAACTTCCAGCGGCGCCAGCGATCGATCGCCCTTTGCGACGTAGTGAAAATTGCTTTCGTCCGAACTGGTAGTTGCGGCGGGCCGATTCAACAAATCCTGAACTCTCTCGTCGCGCAGCACTTTCGCCCGGGCCTGACCAAGAATCGAGCGCCTTTCTGCGTCCTTTCTCTGAGCAGCAGCCTCATCAGCAGGATAGGTGAACTGCACACTGTAGTATAGGTCAGGTTGCTGCTCATCGAGTTTTGGCATCGCTCTCGTTGAAATACTGAAGACGTATCTCCGTGTACCGGACTCACTCTCGGCCAGCACGATGACCGGCTGCGGCGGGAGCATCCGGCTAGCCTTAAAAAAGAGATAGTTGGCGCGCGGGAGCGCAGCCAGGTCTTTGCTATTGGAAACGGCCACGGCTGCGACTGTCTCGTTGGCCGCGAATGTGACAACCAGCGTTGCCCCCACTGCGGTAGACAGGCGCACCACTTCGTCAGGACGGTAAGCCAGGTAGCGCATGCGCGCATCATGCTTGCCGGCAAGTGGTGTGTCTTCCGCGGACGCTTCCATCGTTAAGAAGAGTGAACAGACCAGCGCGAGAAACGCTCTTTTTGTCATGGCTGCACATAGCCCAGGTTCGATACGCTATCTTCCGAGCTTTGATAGGAAGTGACGAGTAGACCTCCCGGATTGGTGAGCCTCGATTGCCCAGGCAGACCCGTCAAGCGCTCGTAGCGGATGGTAGCTGTCCAGGTGGTCACTATCGGCATCTGCCCATCGACAACAAGCGTACGTTTGTAACGGATCTGTTGAACGTCCGGACTGATGTCGTTTGAAGAAATATGCCCGACCTCGAGCTTGCCGCGTTTGCCGACCGTGACTTGCGGCGAGGTGGGATTCGGATAGTTGAAGAAATCTTGATATTGCTGTCGCACAGCCGGCGCGCTGAAACTGGATACGAGGTCATAGGCGTATTGGGCTGTATCTGCTGTGTACCCCTCGCGCAGGCGTACATATTCCCACAGCGAAGCATTTATGACGGCTCGGTCTTGGGTTGCCGGCAGTCGAGAGACTGACACTTCGCTGTCGACGGTCCCATCCGGCCGGACCCAGAGGAACACAGGTACGAGCTTGGCCAACGGGACCATGGCAGCAATGGTAAATGCCTGGGCAACATTTCCTAGGACCGCCGCTGCGGCAAAGGCTATCAGGGCCTTTGACAGGCGCCGCGCAGACTTCGCTCGTGAAGTTTGAAACGCTTCCACCTTCTTATAGTGGGCGGCTAGCGTTTCTCTCTCCACCAGAAGGGCATGTTCAGGAACTTTCACTTTGGCTCTTCCGCGCATTCGACCTGAAGATCCTCAGGGGTGGTTTCCCATTGTCCCACGTTCAGTTGGAATGGGGCACCCGCGCATGTCGCAAGCCCATGGCTCGTCTTGCAGGCGGCCAAAGCGAGGATTGACAGAAGTAGGCAATATTTCATGTTTTTGGCACCGAGCTTGTCGATTGATTAACCACCCGCCGTTTTGGCAAAGTGGCGATTGAGGCTGTTAAGAGGTCGGTTCGCACCTCCCCAAGAGCCGCCGGCGATGCTGCTGGCGATCGTCGGAAGCGCGACGATCAGAGCGTCACCAGCTAGGAAAAGCATGTCGAGCTCGTAAAGCCCGATGATCTTGGCTGCTGTCGTGCCCGAGAATTTGATCATCAAAAGCATGGCTGCCAGCGAGACTGCTTCGGCAGCGATTACTATCGTTGCAACGATGTTGAGGAGGAGAAGCAGCAGCCCGTACGAGAGCAGTTGGCCGATCCATCTGGTGGCTATGTCTCGAGTGTGATCAAAAAGGTAGCCTACAAGGACCAGGGGGCCGATCGTCAAGAGCACCTTCGTCAGAATTCCAACGGCATCGTAGATCTCGAACGCTGTCCACAGCGCGCCGTAGAAAATCCATTGCGCTCCCTCGAAAGCAAGTATGTCCTGGCCGTTCATAGGCCCAATTTCGGAAGCAATCAGCTGAAAGACATACTGGCTTGAAGCAAACATGAGATCGAGCTTCTGGGGGATTCCGATGAAGGGCAAGTCGCTGCCACTGATGTCGTGAGCCAACCTCGGAATCGTGTCGTCGAAGAGCGCTTCAATGTACTGCTGATAGTTGGCCTGCCCTAAGATAAGGGCAACGACAATCGACACCATGATTACGCGCGAGATACCCCCGCGCGCATCGACTTGACCACGCATGACCAGACAGCCTTGGATTATTATCCAGAGCGTGACACACGCAACCAGAGGCGCACTGACCGCCTCTTGGATGTTTTCAAGCACTTTGTGCAGCCCGGACGTGAAGGCCCCATGAAAGATCGTGTGTATAGTCGTGAATGGCGCGGGAATTTTGAAATTCATGGCGTGAGCCTGATGTGTCCCTGATCAGCGCAGCTTAGCAGGATGAACTCTGTGTGGTTTACGGGAGGATGCTAAACATATTAGCGGTGTCCTGATGTTCGCGACGCTGCGTGGCGGCCTCCTCCACGGCGTGAAGGCTCCCTTGTGCAGTGGCCATTGTCAGCAGACTCGTGGCCTGGACATTTTGGATCATCGCATCGTGAATCTGCTTGAGGACCAGACCGTTGGTCACGGTGGCCTGCATAATATTTCCCGAGCGGGAAAGCTGACCAAGCGTGCCGGCGTTATCCTTAAGGCGCTTGTCCATCATGCCCAAAGTGTCGGCTGCAATAGCTGCGGCATTGGCGGCCCCGGCGATTTGTCCCTGTAACAGTTTCGCTTCTGAATCGGTGCCGTTGACTATCCGATTTGGGTCCTTCGCAATGTTACGGGCCATAATCGAAGCTGGCGCCCGAGCATCAAACATCTGCTCCTCCAGCTTATTGCTCGACGGGTAGTGATTTCCTTGGTTCAGTGAGCTTAGCAGTCCCGTGACAGCGAATGACGACGTTAGAATTGTCACCATTTCAATCGTGGTAGCGAGCGTCTCGATTGACCTCTCAAGGATCGCCGCATTGGAAAGCGCTGTTAAGGTCGCTTGTGTTTCTGTTACAGGGTCGCTGACGATAAATTGCGAACGGGCCTGTCCGTGAAGCAGAAGGGAAGCAGCAAGGGTCGTTACTGCAAGTTTGGCAAATTTCATGAATATTCCTCCGTCAGTCTTGAACTTCGTGGTACCGGGCCATGAACTTGTCGAGCCACCCACTTGGGGCGTCTCCGTGCTGGTTACGAAGCTGGTCGGCAAAGCGCACTGTGTTGGCCCGCCCCGAGAGTACGGCTACGTACTCGCGCATCTGCCCAAGATCGAATTCGCAAACAATACTCCCGCTATCGCGCTTGAGCAAAAACTTGCGGCTGCCGATTGCCATTCCCTGGCGGATTGCCTCGAACTCCTGCGCAGTGCACTTCAAGCCATCGACATACGCAGAGCGGTCCGCCGTCGGTGATGGGTAGAAAATTTTCGTCATACATTGCGCAACGAGACTAGCTCCGAGAGGCGATTCCAGAACGTGTTCAGGCTGCTGCGTTGCGAGTATCAACATGCCGTTGTTTTTGCGGACCGTGAGCAAGAACTTGTCGATAACGGCCGAGAATTGGGGGTTTAGTAGATAGAATCGAAATTCGTCGCAGCTCATGACGAACCGACGACCATCGACGATAGCGCCCACTCGATGCAGAAGGTATGCGGCGGCCGGTGCACAGACCTCCTCATATTCCAGGAGCTGCGTCATGTCGAAGCCCGTAATGGAGGCATCCAGCCTTACTTCGTCCACGTCGCCGTCAAAAGCCCATCCAAGCGCCCCCCCTCTACACCACCGCTGCAGCCGTGCTCCTGCGCCCTCGGAGGGGCTGTGCAATAGGAATTCGCGCAGGCCCGCAAGTGAGCGCATAGGGGGTTCGAACGAAAGCTGACGAACAATGCCGCGTTCCAGCCGACGGCTTTCCTCCGGCGAGATCGGACCACGGCCGTCACTCTCGATCAGGGCCATCAACCACTCGCGTAGAAAGTCTCGCGAGGCGGAGGTGTTGTCCAGTCCACGCAGAGGGGCCAAGCCGCTCGGAGCGCCTCTGCGCAACGCAAGATATGTCCCTCCCGTGGCTCGCACCAGCAGTTCACCACCCCGATCCTTGTCGAAGAAGACGATCGCACCATTGCGATCGACCAGGCTTTGCTCAAGCATCGCGAGGACAAAGGTCATCAGCGTCGTCTTGCCTTTGCCAACGGGCCCGAATATTGCCGTCATGCCGACGTCATTCTCATGGGGGATGTAGTCGAAAGAAGTTCCACCGTTTGTGCGAAAGCGCGCAACAGCATTGCCCCAGTGGCCGGAACTGGAACCGCTTGGGAAGTTCTCAAATGAGACGAGCCCGGCAAAATTGTGTGAGGTGATCGCCCCCGGGCGCGTGCGCCACCTGTTGTTCCCCGGAAGTTGGGACCAATATGCGGCCTCCATGCCGATGCCCTCTTGGACGATAACGGCGCCCGCGTCGGCCAGCCGTGCGCGGGCACTTGCTGCGCGATCTGCAAGGGTATTGAGGCTGTCGGCATAGACGCACAGGCTCAGATGATGCGAACCCATCACGAATTCGTTGCTTGCCAGTGCGTCCTCTGCCTCGGCAAGTTCATTGATCTGGGTGAGGGCCTTGTCGCCGGCACTCGTCATCTGGCTGGACTTAAGGCTTAGTTTGGCATGAGCTTGTGGGCGAGTGAGGAAGGAAAAGCTCTGGCTCAGGACAAGCGGGAAGTTGGCGGACAGCAAGGAATTTAGCATGCCCGGCCGCGTCGTCGCCGGATATTCACGGAACGAAAACAATGATCCGACGGAGCTATCCCCGGGCCTTCGAATCTCAAGCGCCCGCTTCCCGCAGATGACCTGGTCAGTGTAGATCGAGGCGCCAAGTGAGCCGGTAACCATCGGAACCGGAAGAAACCGGCAAGTCATCATGAGCCGAAGCGCCTCGCCGATTTCCGTGAAGAGCACGTTGCCTTTCTCTCGAATGCCCAACCGGCGCAGACCGTAACCGCCGAGTGCGCCAGCAATGATGTGCCAGAGGTCTTCCAGGCTCCGCATTTGGGTGGCTAGATCGTGCTCATTCCGTCTGCGGGACTTGGCAATCCGCAAGCCGATCTTGCCGATTGCGGTGCGGGGGGACACGATCAAAGTGAGGAAGTGATCGTTGCGAAAGAGCTTTCCCGACAGCACACGACGCTCGTAGGCCTCGCTCAGACTGCCAGCGAATGCACTTTGAAACTGGCGCGGCGCCGGCGCCGGCACATCGTTGTGTCTCACAAGATGAGCGTATATCGAGACATTGTCGTCGGCGATGTTGCGCAAGAGAGTGTTGAACGCGCGGCAGCGCGAGTTGCGCATCTCAGTGTCTTCCAAATCAAAGGGCAGACCGTTCACATGTGCCATGGCCATGATCGATCCGTCTTCCAGAATGACAACCTGATCGCTTACGTGACCAACATACGGAAGGTAGATCTCGCCAGACCTCTCGGTCCGGCCGCTGGCGCCGAACATTACACCATTCCTCTTCCGCGTTTCGGCACTCTGATCGGATTGGCGCTGACGCTTGCGCCTCCCCAGACCGGCCCGTCCACGCTTCTGCCGGCCGTCTGCAAATAGAGCAGCACGACGCTTGCCGCGTTATAGTCACGCTCAACAACCAGCCGTGCTCCGAACCAGAGTGGCGCGAGAACGATTTCGTAAAGCGGGTTCTGAAGGATAATGATAACAAGCCCAGCCAACATCATGAGCAATCCGGCCAGCGTCAGCGGCACCCCCAGAAACAGTGCGGGGCGCGTCGCCGCCACATAGAGGGTGCTCACTTCCAACCGGTCGCTCATCAGCCACCGCCTATGAGCGCCTTGCCCAGGAAGCTGGCCCCGAACATGATGACGATCCCTCCAACGACACCCGCAACCAGGCCAAGTGAAGCACGACCGAACATCCAAGAGATACCGATGGCTACGAGCCCGAGCACGGCCAGTGATTGTCCAAAGGGGCCAAGTATGAACGTGCAGATATTCTGGACCATCTTGGCAGGATCCGTCCCTCCGGTCACCTGAGCCGCGGCTGGCCCGCTGTAGAAGACCGTCCACGCCGCGCCTGCAGCAGCGGCCGGTACATATTCAGCCGCCATGCGCAGCATGGAAAAAGGCGAAGGAACACGCGTTTTAAGCGCACGAAGTATCTTGAGTGGCGTCATCATTGCATCTCCATGTTTCAATCGAATACGAGTTTGTTCGGGTTCGAGGGTTCCCGTGCTTTCGCAGCCTGGCTGCCTGTCGGATCGGAGGGATCGGCCCCGGAGCGGTCTGGCTGATACGAGCCCCAGATGTCCCAAGAATCTTGGTTGGGCTGCTTCTTTCTATTGGCCTGTTGGCTCTGCTGGAGCAGAGGCGGCACGGCTTTCCGACCGGGTGCCTCAAGGTGCGGCACATCTCGAGCAGTCGGCTCCAGCGTTCTCTCAAGGAGACTTGAGATGTCCTTTGCGGCCGACTCGACCTTGCGTACATAACCGTTGGCGAAGCCATGCGTGACGTCGCCCGTGTTATAGGCCGAGATGGCACGGCGAAGCGCCAGTTGCTGTGCCACAGCAGTGGTGCCGCCGGCATACCGGCTTTCAAGCAGGTGGGCGGCAGCCGAAAGCGAGGCGCAGGGCTCGAAAGCCCTTTCCGGCGTGAGATTGAGCATGGCAAAGTTCTTGCTGTTTATCTGCATCAATCCAACATCGACAGAATGTTGTGCTTCGAGGCGTTCCTTGATGCCCCGCGTGGCTTCCAGGTGGTCTATCCAGCGAAGCTGCTCACCTGTGGTGTTGTCATGAGCCACCAGCGTTTCAAAGTCACTTTCAATCTTGGCAATCGCGGCGAGGGTGGACGGCGCAACCCAGGGGGCGCATTTGCGCGACAGGCTGCGGAACTCACGCGGAGAAAGTGGCGCGGGCTCGGCTGGGAGTGACATGGATGTCATCAGGACGATGGCCAGCGGCCAAGCTGCAATAAACATTCCCTATCACCTACCTTTCCAAGCCGCCGGACGGGTTCTGGCCCTGTCCGGCACGCGCTTATCGGGGAGGTTTGTTACTGTGTGATGTTCAAGTTCAGCTTTTCGGTTTCAATTGAAGCAAAGACCGTGTTCGTATCAGCGTGGGTGAGCATCTTGCGCATGCGTGGGTGGCGCGGGCCCGATCAGCCAGCGACATCCGGAGCATCTTGGTACAATGACTCCTGTACAGGATTGCTCGTCCCGGCCGTCCGTTGCTCCTGGAGTGTGGGCCGCGACTTTGGCGTCATGGATGGTACTTCTGTCAGCGCCAAGCCAAGGACAAAATGGGGAGCTTGGCGGGCTTGTTCAGGCTCGGGATCACCGTGGGGAATCGACTAAGGCGATAAAGCGGCCCAACTTTGCCGGTATGCTGCCGGTCCTTAAAGAGCAGCCATGCGCGGCCCTGCACACTCAGATCATTGCTTGAGACGCGAGCTCGTCCGCGAAGCTGGCTCGAAGGCGCAAATCCGCGGCGGCGAGGGTCAACTGGGAAGACGTGGCGGCGCAGCCCATCCTGGTGCGAGCCTCGTTCAGCTGTTCGGCCGCCGCCGCCAAAGGGTGGATCATGCACAGTCCCATCGGCAGATAACCGCACGTCATTGACGGAGTCCGACGGCGCAATGGACAAGCATAGTGACACGCTCAAGATGGAGGAGTTGCAGTAACTGAGAAATGTTAGCCCGGACGTTCACCGCAACCGGCGACCTGCCGGTCGCCGAACAGCATTTGAGGCCGCCGGCCACCTTGGACGAAGCCGGCTTGGCAGGAGACACACTATTTTGCACAAGGCCGCTGCAGCGAATCACGGTCTTCTTCCGCCGACCGCCTCTCCGATCAAGCCAAACGCCGCGCTGCTCAACCATGTCCGAGCTGGATCCACGAGCCGGAGGATATCGAGATGATCCAGGTCCGCAAACTCCAGGATGACCAGGATGCAAGGGCATAGCAGGAAACTTGGCATCCATGAGGTCGAACTTGAGTGATATTGGCAGGCCTGCACCAACGGGGGAGCTCGAAGCGAAAAAGCGAAGGACCACACGGCAGGGTCATGTCGGCGCTTGGACCTGTCTGGTGGCCACGGGCTGCCTTGGTGCGGTCAATTCGCTGGGGATGAAAAGAACAGGACGAGCACGGCCTCACATTGGCCGCACGCAACGGCGAGTGGTATCAAGGAGCAGCTGTTCTGGGTCGGTGCCCCAGGGTTGCTCGGCAACAGGTTTAGACAAGGGGATTCAAGATTGAAGGTGTGCCGTTGAAACATGTTCTTGTCATTGACGATGATGCCGCAATGCGGCGCCTCATCGCCGAGTATCTCACGATGCATGCCCTGAAGGTAACCGCAGTCCACGATAGCAAGCAGTTTGACTATGTTCTTTCACGTGAGCCAGTCGATCTCGTGGTTGTTGACCTTAACCTAGG
>NZ_JAMYOX010000076.1:0-13181 GCF_040320025.1 Mesorhizobium sp. M0808 | reverse complement strand
TGTTAGCTACGGAGGCACGTTGGCCGCGTGACAGTGAGCTATGCTGGAGATTGGGGTGACGAGGCTGATCAAGCCTTCCAACAGTACCAGCCTGATCAATTACGGCGAGAGCTACCGGTCCGGAGATCGCATCAGCGCCTCTCTGCATATGCACGCGGCCGCCTGAATTGCCGATTTCGCTCAGCTGCTGCTGAATGGCGACGGCTTGCGGCGTATTCAGGGCCCTCTGCGTCTCCGCTGGCCACAACAGCGCTGGGGAATGTTCATTGTTGGGACGACTCACTCGGGTGGCAGGTGGTTGCCCTGGTCAAGCGCATCCGGCGAAGGGCGGATCTGCTGTTCGCTGGCAGCCAAGACTGGGGGCGGCGGCCCGAACTCCGGCGTCCCAGAGCTTGCGAAAGCCTCCGACACGCTTCTGTTGAGGTCATCCCGTCCAGCGGGCATCCCTGGGTTGCTGAAAAAAGACGAGGCGGCTTGATGACCCTGCCCTCGCTGAAGCACCTCGCGAAACCCCTGTTCCAGTCGCAGAAGCTCCTCTGGATCGGTTGGCGGCTCGTCAGCTCGACCATCGAACAGCGGCCGGAGCGCCTCGGACACGTGCTGCTCAAAGCCCGCTCGCCGGGCCTGGACCGCTTGCCCGTCTTCCAAGCCGGCGTCCTGCACCTGCGACAAAGCTGTTACACGGGATGGATTGCTATTTCGCGGGTCCACACTAGCCTCACATCAAACTGTATCGTCAAAGTCCTGCGCCAATTCACACAGCGGGTCATCGAGTTGAGATTCTGCGGAGAGCGCCTCCTCTGCTCCCATCAAGGGCGCCGGCTCCGGGAGGGCGCCTGTCTGGCTTTCAAAGATGCGTTTCAGAATGCGATCCGAGAAATAACGCACCTTCCTCAATTTTAATGGTGGCAGACCTTTGATGAGAACAATCTCGTAGTCGTCATCGAGCAGCCGAACCTGTTCGGGACGCAATAGCGGTGCACCTTGATGGGAATTCTGAATGGTCCAGTCGAACGTTCGCGCCTGGCTGTGGGAAATCGATTTGGCTTCAAACGTGTATTCACCGATGGCCTTGGAAATGTAGTTCGGAGTCTCGTCATCAGCCGTGGCCATGAACACTTGCAGTCCGGTATTGCTGAGAAAATTCTGCTTGCCAGCCTCTCCATAAGCTCCCGTCAGTGCCGAAAGGCTTTGGATGATGAGCATGAAACGCCCCTTGTAGCCCGCGATAGTCGTGATTGCGGTCTCGATCGCCTCCAGCTTACCCAAGTGCTTGAACTCGTCGAGCAGGAAGAGAACCTCGTGCTTTTCATCCCGGCGGGCCAGCGACCGCTGCAGAATTGAAACGATTTGCTGAAAAAACAAGCGTATCAAAGGCGCGATCACCTCAAGGTCGTTCGGACCAACGCAAAGATAGATGCACGTTCTGCGACGGCGAAGATCATAGACCGAAAAGTCCGAGCGACTTGTGGCCGCCTTTACAGCGGGATCCGCCCACAGGTTGAGCCCGCCATCGCCGAGCACGGAAGTGTAGGAGGTTAGGATTTTCGTATCGTTCCCCGCCATGTCGTCGAAGATGCGTTGTGCCTCTTTGTTCTGGGTCTCCATGGCGAGTCGCGCGAAGAGCTTAAACTTCTCCCCCGGCTGGGCGAAGAGGTCATAGACGGCGCCGATTGTTGGCGTGCCCCGCTCGATGCAGGCAAGGATTCCCGCGACAAAGATATCTCGCGCGCCGCTGACGAAACCTTCCGCGCCCTCCCCCTTGGCCGTAATCAGGTTTGCGGCCAAGCGGCGGGCTTCGGTGAATTGCTGCTGTGGAGGCAGCGCTATAAGATCCAACAGCGGATTGTAGCAGTTTGTGCGCCGCTCCGAATCCAGCGGCGCGAATTTAAACACGTCGTCACCTGCGGCTTTGCGCGCCCTCGAGGTGAGCTCAAAGAGCTCCCCCTTGACGTCCAGAGCTATCACCGAGCCTTTGAATGTAAGTAGCGTTGGAATGACTATGCCGACGCCCTTGCCAGCGCGGGTCGGTGCAACGATGAGGCTGTGAGGCTGCTCGCCATTTGTCAGGTAGTAGCCAGGCCAGAAAGGGCCACTTGTCTTCCCAAACACCGGCCCTGTCACGCCACGGTATCGTCGCAGATATCCCGTGCGTCGCATTTCATCCACTCGAGCCCAACGAGCCGTCCCGTGGTGTTCGAGCTTGCGGCGCAATACGATCTGCTGAATCAGCAAGACGACCGCGGACGTCGAGAGCACGATAGCCGCGCCCCGATAGAAAACGGGGGTTGCGAAACCCAAATAGAAGGGCGTCTCAAACCAAAAGGCACGGACATCAAACGCCATCAGAGCCTCGCCGCTGCCGCCGTGGCGGAAGGTTGCGTAAAGACTTGCCGCACAGAAGCCCACGGCGAGTGAGCACGCGATGCTAATGGCTATGTTGGGGGGCGTCGTTTTTGTTGAAAGCATTGTTCCATTGCCGGATTAGCCGTAGCTAATGCTGCGCGTGCTTCAGAGACCGAACCGGCGTCGCGCGATGTCGCCGCTCGACAGATCGATGCCGCAGTGGGTGGTGCGATGCTTGCAGCGCATCACCCGGCAGACGTGGGTTTTGAAAGTTACACTAAGCAGGTACGTCAACGGCCAGCGAATTGGAAACGGCAAGGCCGTAAACGGATTTCGGGAGAGAAAGCGTCACTGTACCATGGCCGAGACCTCAACGGCCGGAGCGATCTCTGCTTCTGGTGGCCTCCATTAGGTCCTCTCGGGCGTGATTGAAGGCGTGGTTTATGGACCGCCCGATTTGAGCACCCCGCTGCAGCTGTTCATAGGAGGTTTGCGGGCCTACTGTATCACGGACTGCAGCCTCAATACCTGCTATGTGGCCGTCCAGATTCGCACTCCGTTCCTCTGCTGCATGCTGCGGCGGCGGCATGTGCGGCAAGATGTCTTGCATGCCGGGAAAAACTGAGTGAGCTTGGGCCTGTTGATTTGCGTCTAACTGTTGATACATGTTGAGAATAGCATTGGATGCCATCATCCTGACATTGCCATCCGGATCAGAAGAAGCCAATCCAATGGCCTGATCAAGAATGCGAGATTTGTTTTCGTCAGTAAACTTACTGAAGTGTGGCGCAACGTAATAAGCTCCGAGAGCTTGCGACGGCGGATCCATGTTGCCAATGCGATTAACAATAGCATCTTGCAGCCCTGGCGTTAGGTAATCGCCTAGATTACTGGCCGCTCCGACTTTCTGCAATGCTATGTCATCCGTGCTGTACCCCAATTCGGCTGTTAATGTCGCGGCCAGATCGATGGCTGATCGTCCAAGCCGATTGGTCCGCCTTTCAAATCTCGCGAGGTCAGTTTCTGGCCCGGGTTGAGTGCCCCGAACGGCTGTTCGCTCGTGCGTCCCGAGGCCTTTGAAGCCCCCAAGATTTCGCGCTGTATCGCGCGGGTTAGCGGTTACCAGCCGTTCTGCAACATCGCTCAATGGCCCCTCTGGAACGTCACGGAGGCTACTGCTCCCCACGCCTTGAGATGATCTTGCAGCTGCACGTGCCCGTTTGTTATCGCGATCCATTGCTCGCCTCCAAAGTAGTTATTCTACCCAATGAGGTTACCACCGAAGCTTGACCTGCTAAACCGATATGATGTTACAGTTGTAGTATGGCAAAGGGTTCCCAGCTCTGTGGGTCTGCCAAGTGCCCGTCCAAGCCGAAGAAAATACGATGAAGCTGGCATCAAATGCGATGTGAACTGCCCCGGGCATTCCGGTGGCCGTTTCGTTTGAGTCACGCGGCTATGGCTGGTTCATCCAACATGGCGTAGTAGCGTTCCTCGGCTTCGGCCGGCGGGATGTTGCCGATGGGCTCCAGCAGCCAGCGATTGTTGAAGCAGTCGACCCATTCGAGCGTGGCGAACTCGACGGCCTCGAATGAGCGCCAGGGTCCGCGTCGATGGATCACCTCGGCCTTGAAAAGACCGATGATCGTTTCCGCGAGAGCATTATCGAAAGAGTCGCCGACACTGCCCACTGCGGGTTCGACGCCGGCCTCCGCCAAGCGCTCGGTGTATTGAATGCTGACGTGTTGGGCGGATTCAACCGGTCGTCGCAACACCAAGGGATTGGAGGTTGCAATGACGGTTCACCAACGCGCTTCAGATCGGTGCACTCGAAAGAAGCTAGATTCGCCCGGGCGTCCGCCTGCCTGGCAGCGTGAGAATCGCTTCCGGTTCTGGCAAGCTATTGCCTTGGGACATTCGAGCGAGGAGGCCGCACTGGATGCCGGTACATCAACGCCTCTTGGTCCGCGCTGGTTTCGGAGTGCAGGAGGGATGCCGCCAACGCATTTGGCGCCGTGGGCGAAGCCGCCTTCGGGGCGATATCTTTCTTTCGGGAGCGCGAGGATATTGCGCTTGAGCTTGCCAAGGGAATCGGCATCCGGGCCATTGCTCGTAAACTAGGTCGGCCGCCGAGCACAATCTCGCGGGAGGTCAGGCGCAATGCCGCGACGCGCAGCGGCAATCTGGATTACCGGCCAGTGCCGCCCAATGGCACGCCGATCGTGAGTCCCGGCGGCCTCCTGGCAAGCTGGCGGTCAATCCGGCTCTGCGTGAATATGTTGAGGAGCGCTTGGCCGGCAAAGTCACCAACCCCAATGGCGCCTCATTCGAGGGCCCCAAGGTGGGTATGGAAAAAACGACAGAGCCGGAGGTGGTCGGCAGCCTGGAGCCCCGAGCAGATCGCTAAATCGGCTTCAGATCGATTACCCAGAGGATCAAACCATGCGGATCAGCCACGAGACGATCTATCAGTCCTTGTACATTCAAGGACGCGGAGCATTGCGCCGAGGACTGACCGCATGTCTGCGTTCAGGCCGAGCGTTGCGCGTACCGCGCGAACGCGCGTACCGCGCGAACGGGCCCGAGTTCGCAACAAGTCCTTCATTGGAGACGCCCTTATAATAAGCGACCGTCCGGCCGAAATTGCCGATCGGGCTGTCCCCGGACATTGGGAAGGCGACCTCATCCTTGGCCTCGGAAGCTAGGCGATCGGTACGCTCGTGGAACGAAGTTCACGCTTCACAATGCGTGCTTCACCTGCCGCGCATGCATGGCTATCAGCAGAGCCTGCGCATCAAGAACGGTCCACCACTTGCAGGCCACGGCGCTGAAGCAGTCCGCAGAGCCATAGCCCGATCCATGGGCAAACTTCCCGAGCAGCTGCGTCAGTCGCTGACTTGGGACCATGGAGCGGAAATGGCGCAGCAGCCGACCTGCGCATCGACACCGGGCTCGAGATTTACTTCTGCGATCCCCAAGCCCGTGGCAGCGAGACTCCAACGAAAACACCAATGGCTTGCTGAGACAGTACTTTCCAAAGGGCACGGATCTCAGTCGGCACACAGCCCGGGAACTGGACGCAGTTGCCCATGCTATCAACACAAGACCGCGCAAAACGCTCGGCTGGAAAACACCTGCCGAACTCCTCGACCAGCTCCTTGGGGGACAGTATGATGCCGGTGTTGCGACGATCCGGTTGAATCCGCCTTGGCTGCCTCTATCGCTGTGATGGATGAGCCCGCCTCCCCGCGCGGGCCGCCGATCATGGAGAGCCTGTTCCAGGGCATCGAGAACGAAGGCTGCATGCGCCGTCCGGCTCACCCGCCAGCCGACGATCCGACGGGCATAGGTGTCGATGACAAAGGCGACATAGACGAAGCCCGTCCAGGTCGCGACGCAGGTGAAGTCGGAGACCCGCAGCATGTTCGGCGCCGGAGCATGGAACTGGCGGTTGACGTGGTCGAGAGGGCAAGGTGCGGCCTTGTCGCTCACCGTAGTGCGGATCGGCTTGCCGCGGACGATGCCTTCGAGGCCCATGGCCTTCATCAAGCGGGCAACCGTGCAGCGGGCGACCTCGAAGCCCTCGCGACGCAACCGCCGCCAGACCTTGCGAATGCCGTAGACGCGGAAGTTCGCCTCAAACCCGTCGGACCTCATCCTTCGAGGCTGTATCCCATCTTGCCCGAGCCGACAGCCGGCAGGGGTCGACGCGCTTGGCGACATGGTCGTGGTAGGTCGACGGGGCGATCGGCAGCACCTTGCAGATCGGCTCAACCCCATGCGCCTTGCGGTGATCGTCGATGAACGCGATCGTGGCCTGAACCGGCGGTCGAGCTTCGCCTGGGCAAAATACGCGGAAGCCTTGCTCTCGTTGGCCTGCGAAGCTCGCGGCTCTCGCGTTCCAGAGCCTTCAGTTTCGTCGCAGCATCCGTGGGAACTCCGGCGCGCACGCCGCCGTCACGCTCGGCTTTCTTGCAGCCGATCTTGGCGGCGATCGATGAAACCGCCGCCCACCGCGACGTATGCTCGCGTTCGTGATCCAGAACCAGCCGCACCGCGGGGGGTCCGGACCTCGGGAGAGAACTTGTTGGTCGCCTTGCTTGTCATGGTTCCACCTTCTCAGGAGTTGGAGCCTCCGATCAACCCGGGGCGGCACACAACAAGGGTCACGGATCAATCTGGGCGGGAACCCTAGAGAATCAGCCCTCAGAGCCTTTGGTAATAGACCGACCCCTCGCACCTGTTTGGGCTGGGTGTACAAGTCAGGTTTTCATCAGGTTGGACGAGTATGTCTGGCAGCCAGAGCGCGACCACTTCCGTGCCCGCCCGCTCGTCTGGCAGACACACAAAGGAGAAAGATATGCCGTCAGCTACAAGCAGCGCCATCGTTTCCTGCCGCAGATCATCGCCCATCCGGTCTGGCCCTCCTTCAGGTCCCCTTTAGCCTGTGTCTCGTCGAGGAAATGGCCCGGGAGCGGGATCGTGGTTTCGTATGAGACAATCCGCCGGTGCGGCAACAAATGCGGTCCGCATACGGAGCCATTACCTCGCGGCACTTGATATTGCAGTGCAGCAAAGGTAGAGGGCCGCCCCTTATCGGAGTGTCGTCCATGGTCCTTACCAATACTGGTAGCGAGGCAGAACCCGTCGAACAGTCGAGCCATCCGGCAATCGAACAGCAAAGCCCCAAGGTGCTGATGCTAGGCGCGCTCGGCGTTGTCTATGGCGATATTGGCACCAGCCCGATCTACGCGTTCCGTGAGGCGCTGGTGGCGTCGTCGGGCGGCAATGTCGCCGAGCGCGGCGATATCCTCGGCGTGCTGTCGCTGATCATCTGGTCGCTGACGATCATCGTCACCATCAAGTACATCATGTTCGTGCTGCGCGCCGATAACGGCGGCGAGGGCGGCGTGCTGTCGCTGATGGCGCTGGCGCGCGGCAGTTTCCCCAAGCGTTCAGCATTGATGCTCGCTATCGGCATCGTCGGGGCATCGCTTTTCTTCGGTGACGCCGTCATCACACCGGCGATTTCGGTGCTGTCGGCGGTCGAGGGTATGAACGTCGTCACGCCGACCTTCCAACCCTATGTCGTGCCGCTGACATTGGTCATCCTTGCCATGGTGTTCGCGGTGCAGCGCTTTGGCACGGGCGGGGTGGGATTGGTGTTCGGCCCGGTGACCGCCGTATGGTTCCTGGCAATTGGCCTTTCCGGTCTCAACCACATCATCGCCGATCCAGAAATCCTGTGGGCGGTGAGCCCGCACTACATCGTCGCCTTCCTGATCAATTCGCCCGACGTCGCTTTCGTGACCATCGGCGCCATCTTCCTCGCCGTCACCGGCGCCGAAGCACTCTATGCCGATCTCGGCCATTTCGGCCGAAAGCCGATCGTGCTCGCCTGGCTGGCGATCGTGTTTCCCTGCCTGCTGCTCAATTATGCCGGGCAAGGCGCCTTCGTGCTGGCCAAGAACGGCGTCGTCGGCCATCCATTCTTCGAGATGAACGAAGGCTGGACGCTGATCCCGATGGTCGTGCTGGCGACGGCCGCGACTGTCATCGCCAGCCAGGCGGTGATATCAGGCGCGTTCTCGCTGACCAGGCAGGCGGTGCAGCTCAATATGCTGCCGCGGCTCGAAATCCTGCACACGTCGGAGAAACAGTCCGGCCAGATCTACATGCCGCGCGTCAATCTTCTGCTGGCGCTGGTGGTGATGATGCTGGTGGTCGGCTTCGGCGAGTCCAGCAGGCTGGCGTCGGCGTACGGTATTTCGGTGACCGGCAACATGCTGGTGACGACGGTGCTGCTCTATGTCGTCATGACGCGCATCTGGAAATGGCGGCTGTGGGTGGCAATCTCGCTTACGGCGCTGTTCGGCTTCATCGATGTCGGCTTCTTTGCCTCCAACATCGTCAAGGTGTTCGAGGGCGGCTGGGCCTCGCTGGCCGTGGCCTTCACCGTCGTGCTGGCCATGTGGACCTGGGTGCGCGGCAGCCGCTATCTGTTCGACAAGACCCGCCGCAACGAGATCCCGCTGGATTTCCTCGCCGGCAATCTGTTGAAGAAGAAGCCGCAGCTTGTGTCAGGCACCGCCGTGTTCCTGACCAGCGATCCGCTCAGTGCGCCAACCGCACTGATGCACAGCCTGAAGCACTACAAGGTGCTGCATGAGCAGAACGTCATCCTTTCGGTGGTGACCGCGCCGCAGCCGGTGGTGCCCGACAGCGACCGGGTCAAGATGGAGACGGTCAACGAGCTGTTCATGCGCGTGACTCTGACCTTCGGCTACATGGAGCAGCCCAACATCCCGCGCGCACTGGCGATCTGCCGCAAGCAGGGCTGGAAGTTCGACATCATGACGACCTCGTTCTTCCTCTCGCGGCGTTCGCTCAAGGCCTCGCCCAATTCCGGCATGCCGGTGTGGCAGGACCGGCTGTTCATCGGCCTGGCGCGCACTGCGGCCGACGCGACGGAGTACTTTCAGATCCCGACCGGGCGCGTGGTCGAGATCGGCACGCAGGTGACGATTTAGGGCATGCCGCGGTTGAGAAGAATCGGTGCTGTCACATTGATTGAGCGGTAAGGAAATTCAGGTAGCAGCGCGCCCGGCACTGTAAGTTTCAGCGGCTTGATGCAGCGATAGCTGGCCGGGACGGCTGTCACGCTGTGGCGACACACGCGATTTTGTTCCAGATTTGCATGGGGCGTTACGCAGGTCTCGATGTTGAGCCGATGACAGCGCATTGCAGGGAAAGTGAGCAGGTCGGCAATCGGATCATGGATGGAAACGAACCGCTGAAGCTGGCGTGCCGACTTGAAGCGTTTCATGATCCTTTCGCGTCGTCGGGTCGGCTGGTGCGAATTTTCCGCTCGATTATTCAGGCCTGTGTGCGACCGGTGTTCGACGCCGGGCATGAGGTCGCGCATGGCGGCATCATAGGATCGGAGCTTGTCGGTGATCATGATCCGTGGTGTCCGCCCTTGAGCTTTCAGCAACTTGCGCATCAGACGCTTTGCCGCCTTGGCATTTCGGCGGCTCTGTACCAGCACTTCGAGGACGAAGCCGTCCTGATCGACGGCACGCCAGAGCCACTGCTTCTTGCCACTGATAGCCACGACACATTCGTCGAGATGCCATTTGTCGCCCAGGCAGCCGGCTGATATTGATCTCCTGGGCGAAATGCCGTCCGAATTTCTCCGCGCAGCTTCGAACGGTCTGATGCGTGACGATGATGCCGCGGGCCGCCAGCATGTCCTCAACCATGCGCAGGCTGAGCGGAAAGCGAAAGTAGAGCCCGCGTGCGCAATGATCTCGGCGGGAAAGCGGTGGCGACCATAGAGCGGATCACGAGCAACTTCTGACATGGCCCAATGTACGCACATCTTCATAAGCTGTCGGTTGACTTTACGATGCCGCGCCAAGCGAGCAGCATCCGGCCGGCGGGGCCGACCCCGTCTCCCGGCCCTGAGCAGAACGGCATCGCGCAGGTGCCGCTTCATCCTCGACGCGGCCAGCCTGCTTTGCGGTTACCGCCGCCGCCGAAAGCGCCAGGCGTTGCCGCCAGGCGCCGGTCCGCCCGCAGCGGTTCGTTTCCACCGAGATCCGATTGCCACCAGTTCCACTTTCCCCCAATACCTGCGTAACGCCGCCATGCAAATCTGGAACAAAATCGCGTATGTCGCCGCAGCATGACAGCCGTCCCGACCAGCTATCGCTGCATCAAGACGCTGATATCTTTACAGTGCCCGCACGCCTCTCGCGCGCCAACGGCCAGTCGGGTGTCGCGAATGAGGCGCGCTGAAGCCATCCGGCTCAGCCGATCATGGCGCTTCGGTTGCCGGGTTCGAGGTCGTGGCCTCTGCCGCTGCGCGATTCTAGCATTTGCGCCTTGGAGAGCTCTGCTTCAGCCTCGGCGAGGCATGGCTCGGCTGCGGTTCTCTGCCGCAGAAGGTCCGATTGTGAATTCTTGACGTTGTCACGACGTAGGCGAGCGGCCTTGGCGAACGTCGGATAAGCGAAATGATTGACATCGGAGATGCCGGCCTTCGTTTCCTCGGCGTTTAACTGGAAGTCCAGTTCTCGCGCCATGCGTTCGAAATCGGCAATCATGATGTCTAGCTGGTGCAACTGTCGCCGCTTCTCATTCACCTGAAATTGCTTCAGTCGGACCAGATTACCTCGTGGCTTCATGACTCGGTACTCCGGTACCCATTTCGTCCAATCAAACCGCTCTCTCCCCTTAACGTTAGGCCTACAGCGACTCTCACGTTTTCTGCTGCGAGCGGAAACATATTTTCCAAAATCCTTGGCCGATGGCTATGAGTTCAATGGCATCGACAAGCATGCGAGCGGGGGACTTAAGGGGCGGTAAAAAAAGGCGGAATAGGGCGATTTTCACAATGTCTGCATATGAACGCGTTGAGACTGCGGCGGGCTTGACACACAAAGCAATCGTCAAGATTTGCGACATGGACGCCGGGGGGCATGAATACGCCCGCCGTCAGCTACACGCCCCCCGATTTCCGCCGCCTATTATCGCCCACGCGGTCTGGCTTTATTTCCGGTTTCCGCTAGCCTGCGCCTGGTTGAGGAAATGCTGCTGGAACGCGGCATCGTGGTTTCGTATGAGACAAGTCGCCGGTGGGGCATCAAGTTCGGGCTGGACTGCGCTCGCTGCTTGCGCCGCAACCCGCCGTGCCGGAATGATGTCTGGTACCTGAACGAAGTGGTCGTCACCATCGCCCGGCAAAAAGCTTTGGTTGTGGCGCGCCGTCGACCAGGATGGATATGTGCTGGACGAAATCGTGCAAAACCGCCGCAACACCAAGGCCGCCAAGCGCTTGCTGACGCGGCTGTTGAAGAAGCAGGGGCTCGCGCCGAAGCGCATGATCACCGACTAGCTGCGCTCGTATGGAGCGGCAAAGCGACAGGTAATGCCGGACGTCAAGCACCGGTCGCACAAGGGGTTGAACAACGGAGCGGAGAATTCCCATGTGCCGCCGCGAAAACGGGAGCGGATGATGCAGGGGTCCGATCGCCGGGAGGCCTGCAACGCTTCGTCTCGACCTTGTCAGCCCTCCGCAACCTCTTCGTCCCGCCCCGCCCCAAACGTTCTGCTCTCGCCATACATGTTCATCGCCTCAGCGCGATGGCGCTGGTGATATCACGACGCGTTTGTACCGCTCGACCTACGCCACAGGTGCCGACGCTGTGACGAGCTTCATCGGTCGCGTGTCGAGTGACGGCACCGGGGACAATTATCGTCGACCGCAGTCCATTGCCCAGACCAAGGCGCTTCTCGGCGTCGGCACGATGGCAAATCGCAGCGTCACGATCTCGGCCGCTGCCCCTTCTGGCGGCGTGGACGGTGATTTCTGGGTGCAGCCGTAATGGCCCTTTACGTCAAAGCCTCCGGGGTCTGGGGGGCGGCCAGCGCCGTATGGGTGAAAATCTCAAGCCTCTGGACCAAGGCTCGACAGGTCTATGTGCGCAGCTCGGGCGTCTGGGAGAAAATGTTCCCGATAGATCTGGTCTTCAATGGCACTCACGAAGACTCGACTGCCACGACCGTTTACACCCACACCAGCATTCCGCTTCTTGTCGCGCCACACGCTAATCGTCGTGTCATCGTGACAACTGAGACCACTGACACCGAAAGTGCAGTGACCGTCAACAGTATGACGATTGGGGGTGTGGCTGCCACCCTTCTCGCTCAGGTGGAAAGCATCTTCAATTCTGGTGTGGTCTATCTGTCAGTGTGGTCAGCCCTCGTGCCAACCGGTACGACGGCAACGATCGTGACCACGTATAGTGAGAGCGTGTTCCGTGACTACATGTCGGTCTATACGACCACCAATTGGGATGGTGTGGTGGGCACTGTTGCCTCTGACAACAATTCAACGGGTGGCCTGACAACGACCGTCAGCATTGGTGCCCTGGGCGCAGCGATCGCAATTGCGGGCAACGCCATCAAGGGGGCATCGGCACTGCGACATGGACCGGGCTGACCCAACAGTTCTCAAACACACCAGTCACGAATAGAAACCACAGCGGAGCAATGGCCATAGCTACCGCCGCCCAAGCTGCCCTCACCGTAACCTGTGCCTACAGCACTACTCCAGCACTTGCCGCACTGCTGGTGGTTCCGCGGTGCGCAACTCCTGACTGGCGACGGCGTCGGCGACATGCCTTACGGACTCGTATTGCCAGAGCTTGTAATCGTCGACAAACCAGCCAAGTCGGCTCTCGATCGCCGTAGCAAGCTCGTTATAGTCGAGGCTGTCGAGGCCGAGATCCCGCATTCTGGTTGTCATCGACACCTCTACTTTTTCGGCAACTAGAGCGTTGAGGGTTTTGAGAACCAGTTGTTCAATTTCAAGTAATGTCATCACTAATACATGCCTTTTGCTTGCAGATTCAGGTAATGCAACCCTGATCGGGGCGCAACCCCCAAAACGAGGTGTGCCGTTGAAACATGTTCTTGTCATTGACGATGATGCCGCAATGCGGCGCCTCATCGCCGATGCATGCCCTGAAGGTAACCGCAGTCCACGATAGCAAGCAGTTTGACTATGTTCTTTCACGTGAGCCAGTCGATCTCGTGGTTGTTGACCTTAACCTAGGCCGGGAGGATGGACTTGCGATCGTCCGCAATCTGGCGACAAAATCGGATGTTCCTATCATAGTGATCAGCGGCGACCGGCTTGATGAGGCGGAAAAAGTGGTTGCACTGGAACCGATTTCATTCCCAAGCCTTTCGGGATGCGCGAATTCTTGGCCCGCATTCGAGTAGCGCTACGCCAGCGCATTTCTAGTCCGCGAACCAGAGAGCAGCGC
>NZ_JAMYOX010000075.1:0-13528 GCF_040320025.1 Mesorhizobium sp. M0808 | reverse complement strand
TTGTGGTGCCGCTGGTGGTGGTCGTGTCGGTGCCTTGATCGCCGGACATGTTGGTCCCGCTGCTCGTCGTGCCGGTGCCCTGATCCGTCGTGCTGGGCATGGTTGTCGTGGTCGAGGTTCCGCTCGTTGAGGTTCCGCTCGAAGTTCCGCTGGTCGTCTGGGCAAAGGAAAGCCCGGCCGACACCGCCAGCACGGCCGAAGCCAAAAGGATGCGTTTCATCTTCTTTCTCCTGTCTGAATGCGCGGGGTGCGCTGGCAAATCCAACAGGCAGACAGAAAGAGTGTTCCCCGATGCAGTTCAACTTTTGTAACTCTGACAACGATGAGCCTTCTGAGACGATTCATCGCCCTTGGCTCCGCTGCGGCATGTTTGCCTTCGGTCTCCTTTGCGGATGCGCAACGATTAGACCGAAAAATAGTCGCGATTTCGCCCATCGGTTGCATTCCGGCATCGAACACGTTAGTTTTGACGCTAGCGTTCCCGGGGGGGGAAGGTGGATGAGCATCGTCCAAAGGGTCGGTCCAGTTCTAGAACAGGCGATTGCCGCAATCCTCAACAGGGCGGACCGGGGGGACACCGTCTCGGTCAAAGCCGCACTATACCACGTTCGGCAGTCTGCGCCTGATTTGACAGTATGCGACGACCATATAACCGAGGCTATCCTCGAAGTCGCTGCGGCCCTTGACCTGTTGGTGGCTTTCGATAGTCGCGAGTAGCCGATCAATCGAGCGTAGCGGTTTGATAGGAACGGCCCGGCAGCCAATCGGGGGGTGACCAGCGGCCGCTGGCGCTAACTGGCGGCAATTGGGTCGTTCGCCGGTTGCGCAAGTTATAGGCCATCTCATGCATCATTGCTAATTTTGGTAATCTGATTACCCCTAGCCGCCGGATCTCACGATCCAGGCTCGGTTCCTTGCGTAGGTGGGCAGGTGCAGGCACCAGCCGGCTGGAGTTCATTGAGCCTTGATGCCGACCTTGGTCGAGAAGCCGCCCGAGGCGACGCCTGGATATACGAGGTGGAGTTCGACGGCTACTGGGCCTGTCTGCCGGAAGGTCAGCATTTAGGTCGGCGTCGACCAGAAGCTTGGAAACCATGTTGATCGGCATGTCGGCAAACGCGGGACCTTTGCTAGATGATTGCCTTTTTTCTGCGCGACCCGACAGATTCACCTGAGCATGCCCTGTAATGTCACGTAATAGGGCAACATGACCGATCCATTGCTGCGCGCCTGTGTTCGGTATACCTAGCGGGCGAATTCAGCTGATCTGACATTTTATCGATGGCAAACACCGCGAACCCAGTTGATGAGAATTCCGACGAGCATCGGCGCGAGCGCCGCCAACGTGTGCTAAAGGGCGGGACGATCATCACCGGATCCAGATCAGCTGCACCTTGCGCAATCAGCATGAGGGGGGCGCTGAGCTGAAGGTCGCGCCCGATGCCAAGGGTTCCCGATCGCTTCTTGCTCTACGTGTCGGTCGATGGAGTTGCCTATCGATGGGAGGTTCGCTGGCGTCGCAACGACCGCATCGGCGTCAAATTCACCGGCACCGAGCCAAAACCGAAACTTCACTACGGCTGACCGACGGCAAGATGAAAGTCAGAATTTTTTTCTGGCACTGCCAGTTATTTTTCATGTCCCAAACAGCACAAGTTGCACCGCCCACTCTTGCCGAGGACAGCCTGGACAGGACGTGAACTGCGCAGCCGTCCTTGAAACCGCTTTCACGGCTCTGGTGTCCTCTTGCATCGAGCAAGGCTGGACGGCTGAAGAGACTGCCACCGCACTTTTTAACTTCGCCAAGAGACCACCTGAACAGCTCAAGGCGAGGACATCGACTTAAGTTCGCCTAGCTGTGCGCTGTTTTGACATTTTGACATCGCGGTGTCGGATTATTTGCATGCAAACGAGTGTTGCGACGCTATCCTCCCTCCTCAAATTCTGGGAGGAATGCATGGCTCCGCATGAGCGACATGCCGTTGAAATCGTCAGAGACAAAGACTGGTCGGTCCGCGTGACGGTCAATGGCACCACCACCACCGTCCCTTTTGCATCCGAGAGCTACGCGCGCTCGTTTGCAGATGGTCAGGCGTTCCGGCTGGGCGTTCAGGTGGCGGAGCTTAAGAAGGCAGCCTAGCTGCGCGCCGACGCGACTCGGTACAATATACTCGTCAAACGCCGCTTCGAGTTCGCTCGTGCAGGCGACATCGCCCGCCTGGACAACAGCTTCCCGGTCTGGAACGGCGCGCCAAGCCTGTCATTTCGAGAGAATCCGGTTTAATCATTAGTATCGCCCAGCCATCGCCTTGGCACCACGGCGTCGATTTGGGTTGGAACGACGTTATAGTCGCCGCAGAGAACACTGGGTGCCCCAATTTCGAGCAAGTGCTGGCCGTAGTTGATGAGACGATCGAACCAGCGCAGCTTGTAGTCGAACTTTGGGCCAGGCGCTGGATTGCCGGTGGGCAGATAGAGACAGCCCACAGCGACCCCATCCACCTCGGCCTCGATATAGCGGCTGAGTGTCGTCAGGATCGCCAGGCAGGGCCGCGTCGGCCTTCCACAGGTTCCATTCCTCGGGCCAGGATCGCCACACCGTTGTAGGATTTCTGGCCGTACCAGATTGCGCCGTAACCCGCCTCTCTGATCGCATCGATAGGAAACTTGACGTCCGACGTCTTCAATTCCTGCAGGCAAACGATGTCGTAGTCGCTTTCGCCTAACCACTTCAGGAGCACAGGCAGTCGGCCGTTGACGCCGTTCACATTGAAGGTAGCGATGCGAGTCATGTGCATGCCCCCTCGTGAGATATTCGCGGCAGTCGGCGCGCAGCGCGGGGTGGCGTTTCCCCCTGCGCTGAACCCTCAGCTCTTGCTATCGTCAACTTCGCCGGCATCCTGTGCGGCCGAGGCTCACTTTTTGCCCAGCTTGTGTTCGACCTTGGCAGTTCACCGCAAGAATGCAGTCGTTTTCTAAGCGACACCCGACTCCCCTCGCTGATCGGGAATCACTTTACCAAGCAACGCGTTGCCACACAGGCTAGCGCCGCATCTATCGCTCGCGACCTCGCCTACTACGCTCCCGACTGCGGGCTTTTCGACGGGCAGCTCTAAGTTCGGCAAGCGTTGGCCTCCACCAGCCCCTGAAGCGTTCGGTTGGCCCGTCCCGAGCGGGCCATGTGCTCACAAGCTCCGCCAGCGTAGCCCAACGCCACCTGCCCCAAATGAAGTCGCCGTTCGGAGGCATTGCGTGGGGATAGAAGATGGCTGCGTCGGATAGCTCAACCGGAAATTTCATCGAAGACGACAATCCCGTACTGTTCCGTTGCGACTGCGCGGCCCAGGGTAGGTAGATCTTGAACTGGCAACGGGTAGCGATGGCGCCGGCGTTCAGCAGCCCGCTTTTGTGCGGCCTTATATGCTTCGGTGTTCCTGGCAGCCGCACGTCGCAGTTTCCTTTCCTCCGGTTCGGCAAGCTGCGCAGCCTTTTCGATGTTTGGCCATCGGCGCCGGAGCTCTTCATATGAGCGGCATGGAACTCTCCAGGCCCGCAACTCATCGTCCCAACTCGCCCACGGAACCGCACGCAATTCTTCAAGCACCGTCCTCGAATACGGCGTGCGAATACGGAGGTCGTCCGCAATTTCCAGATACCGGCTCGAAATTGGGTCGAAGGCGAAGGCATCGCGTCCCTTGCTATCGTCATGGGGCGCCCGTAACGCTGCCTCTTTCGCCAGCCAGCGGTCGATCCGCCGGGCTGCTGTGTTGCCGGGGACAAACCAGCTCCTGCGCTCGTCGCTCCATCTGGCACGCGGAAAAGCTTGCTGAAACCGCTCCACCGCCATTCGATCGAACGAAAAGCGGGCTTCGGCACCAGGTGCCTCGCGTTTCTGCGGCGGGGGACGAGCGTCGGATTCCATCGTAGTGCATCAGTCGAGTTCGCTGCACTGAACGCAGCGCCGGCCCTAAAGGTTCACCAGCCGGACAAGCCCCGCGGGAATATTGCGCCTGAACCCTGATGCCCAATGCTCAGGACGCGCGCAGTGAAACTTTCCCCACACTCGTCGGTTAAGGAGTGCCGAGAGGACGAATGATGTCTAAATCAGATGAGAGCGGCTGCGGCCGTGCGGCCGAAAAAGGCTCGTTCGCGTCCCATAAAAGGGGCGGACGCAGAGGTGAAACATGCCCTCGAGACACAGGATCTGTCGCCAACTCAGGCGCGGGAATTGGTGCGTCGGTACGGAAACGACTGGCGAAAGATTGGCGAGGCAGCCAAGTCCTACAAAGACGACTGACAACTCCCCCATTGCCGGCATGATGCGAGGATCAGCACCTGAGCCTTCCATTGCCAATGGGCAAATGTTTGTTGAGAACTCCGAGTGACCCGCATCGCGACCTTCAACTTGAACGGCGTGAACGGTCGCCTGCCCTTGCTCATCAAGTGGCTGCGTCAGACCGACTATGACATCGTGTGCCTTCAAGAATTGAAGACTTCGGATGAGAAATTTCCCGCGGAAGCCGTCAGGAACGCCGGTTATGGCGCGATCTGGCACGGGCAAAAGTCCTACAACGGTGTAGCTATACTCGCACGGGGAAAGGAGCCCCTGGAGCGTCGACGCGGCCTGCCGGGTGACCCTGACGATACTCACAGCCGGTATATCGAGGCAGAGGTGGATGGGATCGTGGTGGGGTGCATCTACCTGCCCAACGGCAATCCAGCGCCCGGCCCGAAATTCGACTATAAGCTCCGCTGGTTCGACCGTCTGATCAGCTACGGCCAGCTACTGCTCAAGGAGGGGATCACAAGCGTTCTGTGCGGCGACTACAACGTCGTGCCAACGCCGCTCGATGCCGTGGTGCCGAGACGTTGGACGGGCGACGCAGTCTACTTTCCGGAGAGCAGGCAGGCCTACGCCGAAATGCTAGACAATGGCTGGATGGATGCCGTCCGTACCATCCATCCGGAAAAAGGCATCTACACGTATTGGAACTTCTCCTACCGGGGCGGCTATGATCGGAGCTCCGGCCTGCGGATGGATCATCTCCTCGTCAGCCCATCACTTTCGAACAGGTTACGTGACGCGGGCGTGGACGCTGACCTGCGAAGTTGGGAAAAGCCGAGCGATCATGTGCCTGCCTGGATAGAGCTCGACCTCTCGGCAACGAGTTGAGTCATCCATTGTTCGGCGGGCGTCTTCGCCCACTGCTAACAGATGCCTTATGGGAAGTTCGTCCCCTGTCCTTGATGCTCACGCTGCCTTTCTGGCGGCCGCCCTGAACGGACGGTCAATGGTAAAGGCATCTGGACGGATGGCTGCCTCAACCTGGCTCCAGGTCACGGGACGGGCGATTGGGAAGCCAGGTCGCGCCCGTGGGGAGAAGGCGCCGACCGCCGTGTTACCGCGCCCATTGCGAAGGTAGTCGATGAAGATGCGGCCCTTTCGGGCTGCCGGCGCGGCGGAGAGCAGATAGCGATCAGGATGAGCTTCAGCGAGGCGCTTGGCGAACGATCGGGCAAGGAGCCGGGCATTGTCGTGCGTGATCTTCGTCTCAAGTGGGGCCATCAGGTGAATTCCCTTGCCGCCCGTCACCTTCGGCCAGCTCTCCAGACCTTCCGCTTCCATGATGTCGCGGAGCGTTAGCGCGGTCTCGATCACTTTATCCCACTCGATCCCCTCGCCCGGATCAAGGTCCAGAACGATGCGGTCGGCATGCTCGATGTCGTCAACGGTGGCATTCCAAGGATGCAGCTCTACCGCATCCATCTCGACCAGCCCCAGCAAGCCGGCAAGGTCGTCCACCCACACGCGCACACCTTCGCCACCCCCGCGCTTCTGAACGCGCAACTGATGCACTGCTGCTGGGATCTTCGGCAGCGCGCCTTTGTGGTAGAAGGTTGCCCCGAGAGCATGGCGGACCAGCTTCAGCGGTCGGTGGCCGAGATGGACGAGTGCGTGATCGGCAACCCTCTGCCAATAACGCGCAAGCTCTTCCTTGGAGGGCGAGACCGCGTCGGGCAGCAGTTGCAGGATGTTCTCGCTGGGAACGCCATGTTCCTGGGCTGGCCCACGTCGCTTTGATGGCGCCGGAGGCTTGGCCGGGATCGCCACGAGGTCTTCTCGCAGACCCTTGAATACTGCCTCGCGCAACACGCCGCGATCAGTGACGCCGCTGAACTGTACCTCGGCCAGCACCTCTGGTCTGACCCACGTCGCCTTCGGTTTCACGATGGGCTCTGACAAAGGTGACTTGCTGATGATCAGCGGGTCAAGCCGCTCTCGAACCCGTTGCGCAGCGCTCAATGTATAGCCGCTGCGAGCCTTCCCGGCATAGAGCAGTCGGTCGCCCTCGCGTCGGCCGATGTAAAGCGATGCGATGCGGCGCGAGTAAGCGCCGAGCTTCTCGACAAATGCCACGATGGGGAAAGTGTCGCTCTTAATGCACTTCACCTTGAGCCAACTCGTCTGGATACCCGAGCGGTACGTGGCATCGGTGCGCTTAGACACAATCCCCTCCAAGCCCATTCGGCAGGCATGTTCAAACACGTCCGTGCCGCTCACCTCCAGATGCTCGGCATAGGTCAGTGTCGGCGCCGTATTCTTCAACAGTTTCTCCAGGGCTGCCTTGCGCTTTACCAGCGGCTGCTGTCGTAGATCGCGCCCGTTGAGGTGCAGCAGGTCGAACGCGTAGAAGATGAGCCTTGCCGAGTTTGGATTGACCAACTCCCGTTCCAGGGCTTGGTAATCCGGCAGGCCGCTGTCGCCGAGAACGACAGCCTCCCCGTCGATGATCGCCGCCTTCACCGGCAAGCCCGCCGCCGCTTGAACCATTCGTCGGTATCGGTGCGACCAGTCGTAGCCACGGCGCGTGAAGGCTCGCGCTTTGCCGCCCTCAATGATCAGTTCGGTGCGGTAGCCATCGTACTTGATCTCATGAAGCCAGTCGCTGCCCTCAGGCGCGTTCTCGACCAGCGTGGGCGACTGAAACTCAATGAAAGAGAGCCGACCATCCCCGGTTTTGGAACTCATCGCACACTCCTGACCTCCACCCCAACTTTGGTGCCGCTGAATAGGTTCCGCAACAGAGCTGGCCGGAGGAGTAGGGTCCCGAGCCGGTTTACCCGATCCTTGCTCGAACCGGGCTTGGTTGAGGGAACTCTTAGTTAAGCCGTCACTTATGTACGAATGTCGCTCCATTGGTTCTCCCCGCCAGTGTCCGTAAGGACCAGCCGCGCTGGCATTGCCTATCGGTGCAACAACGTCGAGAAGGGCCGCCGAGCAGCTGTTGCAGTGGACCAAGCGTGGCCCCAAGTGCCATAGCGCAGTGCAGCTCTGCATGGATGCCATGATCGATCAGGTGAAACCCGAAGTGGTCCGCAGGGCGTTTCTCGAAGCGGCCAAGGAAGAGGGAAACCTACTGCCTCCGTAGCATTTGCGACGCTGCGTTCAGTCCACAGATCGGAGGTTATCGAGAACAAGCGGCTCGATGCCGCCCTGGAACTGGTCCCCAGATTGCAGATTGGCCGCGACCTTCAGCGGAGCCGGCGTGGGCCGCGACGCACACTGGTCAGACGAACCACATGTTCGGCATTCCCGATGGAAGTCAGAGCAACGGCCATGTGAAGCCTGGCCGCAAGCCCGGCAAGAAGACGGATTTCACGAAAGACCCTACGATCATCGCGCGCCGTGAACAGGTCCTTGCCGGAATGGCTGCCGCCAGGGCGAGAGCCCAAATGTCAAAGTTGATATGGCGGACGCCGAGAGCGATACCCGCGGAGATATGCTCGCAATGTTGGACGAGTTTCCCAATCAACCGGAAACCGCAACCACCTGGAGAAGCGGCCTCTAGCAGGCCAGCATTGTGCTGGTCAATCGCGAGATGGCCGACATGGCCGCGGCGGCCGTGGCGGGGCTCGGCCTCGCGGTGCTGCCCCGCATCATCGGAGATAGCGAGCCGGGGTTGCGGCGGTTGACCGGGGAAATCCTGGGGCGGCAGAGCCTCTCGGTCGTCTACCGCCGCGAGGCCGCGCTGGCGAGTTCGGTTCCAATCATCGTCCGCTTCCTGATCAACGTGATGCGGCGACATTTTGGCGCGATGCCGCGCTGAGCGGTCAGAACCTGAAGGTCGACGAGACAATCGACGGCTTGTGTGAGTTGAGCCTTTGCCCATGGCCGTGCGGCGGCTTCTCTTGCTGTGTTGAAGGTCAGTGCCAACTGTTGCTACCGGTGGTGCTCGGCTGGTGCGACGAGAACTTCAGCCATAGTGAAGGCGCGGTTCGGGCACTGTTTCGGTGAACTGCACACCGGCACGGTCGTTCCTGCGCCAGCGCAACACAGACCGATAGGCAACGCCATCGGTCGGCACGTAGAGAAGGAAATGCTCCGGCACCAGGGCTTCGACCGGCACCTTGAGTTCGGCTCCGCCGACGTTCTGGTTTCGAATGGTGCAGCTGATTTCGGAGTTGTTGATGCCGTTAATGATCGCGGCACCCTTCAGGACGCGCTGTCTCCGTTCGCGGCGGTTGTCGCCTTCTTCAACCATTGTGACCTCCGTTAGGCGCCCCACTTGTATAATCAGAACCGCCCACGCGCGAGCCGGATTGAATCGCGGAGCGTTGTTACCCGCGTCGAGCTGCGATCGCTGTCCAGTCGGGTCAAAAGGGTGTTTCCATATGCCTCGGCCCCTTGCCTCGGCCTGATACAGCGCCCTGTCAGGATTCTTGAACTACCCTTCCGGGTAGCCGATGGGTCCGCCCGGAGGGGGTGCCAACGTCCGCCTTCAGTCGTTGCGCCAAGTTCTTCATGAGCCGCGTCGGGAGGCTAAGGTCGCCGGTCCCATCGCAGGGCCGGACATCAGCAGTGCGAATTCATCTCCACCAATCTCGCAACCAAGCCACCACGTCTGATTGCTTTCTCAAGACGCCGCGCAATCGCGACCAGAAGCGTCTCGCCAACGGCATGCTCGAAATTGTCCTCGCGTGGCGTCGCCAGTTTTTTTCGGAGAGATGATCGTCCAGGCTTGTGCCCGGACCAAGCGGCTCCTCCCGATGTTCGACAGGCGCCTGAATGATATCGGCGAATTTGTCCGCGGCACCCGCAGGTGCGCTGTGCGAGGGAATAACTGCCGGAATATGTGCTCTTCGTCGCCAGGCCGGCGCCGATCGCCGTTAAGCGATAGCGCCCGCTGTGCATGGACTTCCGCACTGGCGAGATCGTGAGCGAGCGCGGAGCCGGCGGCCGGCATTATGTCCGTCAGGGAGTCTCTGCCGTCGGGTCCGCGCTGTGCAGCGCGCGGGCGATGGCGTTAGGCAGGGAATAGCGGCCGAGGTGAGGGACGGCAAGCCGCGCATTGCCGGGGCAAAGGCCGTGATCATACATGCCGTCCCCGATCTATAGCCAGGATGAAGGCCCGCGCCCGAAGTCTACGTTCTGCGCCGGTGGCGGTGAAGCAGACCTGAACGCAAGCAAAGAAGAACAAGCCGATCACTGCGCATGTTGCGTAAAGAGACTATTGGGTGCGCTCATGACGCAACCAATGGAACTGTGACAGTTGTCGCATAATTTATCGAGTATCGGTCGAAGTACGGAAACTCGATCGCGAACGCATATTTGGCGGTCAGATGGGCCATTCGAAAGCCGCCGCTGGGGGCGTCGATTGCTATTGTTATGTCGACATCGGTTAATCCCAAACTCAGCAATTTTGCCGTGGCTATCGCTTTTATCTCGGCTTCGGTCAGCGAATTCTTCATTTGCAGCGCTCGTGAGGACGTTTCCAGAGTGTAGCGAACACTTGACATGGCATTCAGAGCCCAGCCGAATGCGAAGATGCCGATCAAAAGCATTATCAGAATAGGCGCGATCAGCGCGAACTCCAGTGCGGCTCCGCCTGATGCCTCACGTATGAAGGCTCTCCCTTTAGCGAACACGTATCACCTGTTTGTGGCTGAGCTCGCGCGAGAGGGAAAACTCGCCGAAACTGAAGGGCGGGGACCAGGTGGCCGTCGCCTGTATTTCAACGAAAACCGCGGAAGCTTTCAAACTGTCGCACAGCACAGATGGATCGACCACGATGATCCCGCACATATGTTTCCGGCTCAGCGTCACCTGCGCGTCATCGGGATGATTTTCCCAGCTCGAAAGGGCGACGGTCTGGGTAGCCGCGTCGTCGGCTGCGCCTTGCATCACGAGATTGGCCGCCGTTTTCACGCCCGCACGCATCGACAACGCGCTTGATACAAAAGACCAGCCGTCAATGATGCCAAGAAGTACCAGGCAAAGGATCGGCACAACCAGCGCAAACTCCACCGCGGCAATACCCGAATCGCTCCCGAACATCCGGGCTGGTAACCGTGCCACGAAGATTACTCGACAAGCTTTATCGATTGCGTGGCCGGAATGTCTCGCATCCCAAGGCTCGTGCAATCCTGATTGACGTTCGCATTGCCGGACCACTGCACGGTACTGGCGACGACCTGAGTGCAACCACCTTTGCCCGAGAAATTGCCGAGGTAATTGACATCCTGTGTTGGAAAATACAAAGCGCCGGTCAAAAGCGAATCTGCCGTGCCATTAAACGTGTTCGATCCCGTCTGGTTAGCTTTGTCTCCGTAAAACAGCACCCCCGAATAGGTGCCTAACGTCGGTGCGCTGAGCTTGACAATGGCCGTGCCGTTCATGCTGACGCCCGAGCTGCCGGCCAGATAGATAATGACTCCCTCGCCTGAAATATTTGCATTCGAGTTCGCTTTGAAATCTCCCCCCTGAATGACGTATACCCCGGGCGAGAGCGTCACATTGCCGCTCAAGCTGAGCCCCCTGCAGTATGTTCCAGGTTGCAACGTCGACTGATTGCTGTTTTGACAGGGGTTCGTGGCCGGTGGCGCCGGCAAGTCGGCAAAAGGATCGGCAGCGGGCAACGCCTGGGTTATCGGACTGGCGCAGACGGTCGTCACGGGGTTGCTCAACGAAACACCGCCTGCCGATATTAGGCAATCGACCTGAAGGTTTGCCGATCCCTGAAGCTTGATGGCGTCCGCGGCTATCGAATTCGACATCACGACGCAGCCGGTCAGTTTGAGGTTCGAACTGCCGGAAAACAGCGCCGCTTTCGGAGCGGAAGGATTGCGCGCCATAAGGCAGGCCTTTGAAGAATCCGTGATAAGAGCCACCGCTCTTGCCCGTGCGCCGACCGGGTTTTGCGTGAATATCGATGTGAAAAACCGATCGAGGGTCTGATGAACGATGACCTCGACGGCCTTTTGGGCGACATTCGGGCCGGAAGACGGAGGCGTGAAGATTTCGATTGTGCCTGTTGACGGGTCCCAGCCGTTCGTCGTCGCTGACAGTGTCGCGGCGGAGACAATCGTTGGCTTGTCAGATCCCGAAATCTTTTCCAAAGCGCCAGCATAGGCCGCCGCATCCGCCACCGCCTGTAATTTCAGGCTGCTAAAATACCAGTAGGAGGTCTCGATACCGAGACCCGCTGCGCCGACGACAATCGGCAAAGACAGGGCAAAAATAGTAGCAACGTTGCCGCTCTCGCCTGTTTGTAGCAGACGGCTAACAAACCGCCTCAAGATACGGGCGCCCCATTCCATGGAAATATTTAAGCCAGGATGAATGAAGGAACGACTAAGGATTTCACTCCATTTGACAGGTGCGCTCCTTGGGCGGCCGGCACGAGCTCCGGCCGCCGCACTCGGCGAGCACGCTGCTAATAGCCGTACCTGCGCGCCGGCGATGCCGATGTCGCGATTCGTTACGCGCACAGGATGCCTCCGGCCGTTGTGATTGTGGACCCGCCAGAGCGCAACTGCTCGACAACGCGCCTTTGCTATTGATGATAATGCAGATTTGCATTATCTAATCGTGTGGATGAGTTGGAGCTGCGAAAATGACTACATTGACGGTGACGGCACGGGGACAGGTGACCTTCCGCAAGGACGTTCTGCAGCATCTGGGCATCAGGCCGGGCGAGAAGATCGAACTTGATCTGCTCCCCGACGGCCGGGCGGAATTGAAGGCGGCGCGGGCAAAGGGATCATTCCGGGAGCTCTACGGTTTTCTCAAGGGCAAGACGAATGGCCGGGTGTTGAGCATTGAAGAGATCAACGAGGCAATCGCGGAAGCGGGTACTGCAGCGGGATCGAGCAAGGAATGAAAGTCACGGCCGATGCCAACGTTCTGCTGCGTGCCTATGTCGCCGACGATGAACGACAGGCGGAAGCGGCCGTCGATCTCTTGGCGAAGGCAGACATCGTGGCCGTTAGCCTTCAGGCCTTGTGCGAGTTCGCATGGGTTTTGGGCCGACAGTATCAAACCGCACGCGCAGATATCGTGGCGGCAATCCGAGCCTTGGCGAATACCGCAAATGTCGTCGTCAACCGGCCAGCTGTCGTGGCAGGGCTTGCAGTGCTTGAGGCCGGCGGTGATTTTGCGGACGGCGTGATTGCCTTCGACGGCGACTGGCTGGGCGGGGAGACATTCCTCTCCTTCGACCGCAAGGCGGTTAAACTGCTGTCAGCGCAAGGACATCCTGTTCAGCTTCTTTCCTAGCTGTCCTCAGGCGTGTCGACATTGTATTGCCTGACGCGCCTGGCGGAATCCAACCCATTAAATGCCGGGACTAAACAGCTAGCCACAACGAGAGCAACTGCTGATCTGTAGAATGAGCAGGTTCGGTGAACTTTGCGTTCTCCTTACAGATCGTGTCCTGGACACTCCGCAGTTCACGTTCGACGCGCTTGCCGGCGCCCGCGTCTGGTACATCTCGAATGATGTGACAGTGCAATATGCTGGGTTCTCCTGTCGCGCGAGGAGGATTTCGGCTGGGTCGATCCGGTGATCGGGGCGCGCGCCTTCTACAACATCACCGACAGGCTTTCCGTGATGGCGCAGGCGGATATAGGAGGGCCCCGGGGTGGGCGCCGATTTCACCTGGCAGGTGCTGGGAACCGTGAATTACCTGCTTACCGACCACTTCTCGGTTTCCGCCGGCTATAAGCACTTGCCGATCGACTACGATGACGAAGGCTATGTGTTTGATGCAACCGTGTCCGGTCCGGTTCTCGGCATAACATACCGCTTCTGAGCCGCCCATGTCTGAGGTTCCATACTGACGGTGTGCTTTTCCTGGTCGTGGATTGATCCTTCTGCCACGGAAGTGCTGATTGCTTCACGTGTCGGCGGTTCGGCGTCTTCGCCGTCATTCTGCTATCGCGCGAACGCTCTCCGGTGAGCTGATAGGGCGCGGCATCCGCGCCAATGTGATCAGCCCGGGCCCGATAGACACGCCGCTCAACGACAAGCTTGGTCTGGGTCCGGTGGAAACGAAGGCTCGGGCGAAAGCTGTCGTCGGGATGGTCCCGGCAGGCCGCTTTGGGACGGCCGAGGAAATTGCCAATGCGGTGGTGTTTCTGGCGTCCCGCGACAACGCCAGCCGGAGCGCCGCAGTATCGACGTCAACGATCTGATCCGCGCGGTTCTGGATATCGCCGGCTACGGTTTGCGCACGGCAGGCATCGAGGT
>NZ_JAMYOX010000074.1:0-13532 GCF_040320025.1 Mesorhizobium sp. M0808 | reverse complement strand
AGCCCGCCGAGGCGATCCGCTATGCGCTCGGCCGGCGTGCCGCGCTGGAGCGCTTCCTCACCGACGGCCGCATCGAAATCGACTCCAACACCGTCGAGCGCGCCATCAGGCCACAGACAATTACCCGAAAGAACAGCCTCTTCGCTGGCAGCGACGGCGGCGGACGGACATGGGCCACCATCGCCACGCTGCTGACCACCGCCAAGATGAACCAGGTCGATCCGCACGCCTGGCTCACCCAGACCCTCGAGCGCATCGCCAATGGCTGGCCAAACAGCGCTATCGAGGCGCTCATGCCTTGGAACTACCACCGCTGAACGGCATCAGCTACCCGCTTACGATGGAATCCGTTGAGCGCTGGGTAGTTGTGCGGCCTGCCGTAGTAGCCGTAGTGTCCACGCAGAACGGCGGCGAACCACCTGTGCTGCGCAGCCATTGGCGCGTGCATGAGCCGCCAGGCATCCTGGCGCAGCGCTGTCAGCTTGCACGTCAGGCGTTTCCCTTCCGTCTTGTGCTTCACGATGAACCGGCCATCCCGGGTCCGCCCGCAGTAGTGGGTGAAGCCCAGAAAGGCGAAGGTCTCGGGTCGCCGCTCGCCACGCCGCTGTCGTGAGAGGGCCGCGAACCGCCCAAACTCGATCAACCGCGTCTTGTCCTCGTGGAGTGTCAGGCCAAAGCCGGCCAGCCGCGCCTTGAGGGCCAACAGCATCTCCTCTGCATCGGCCTTCTTCTCAAAGCCCATGACGAAGTCGTCAGCGTAACGCACGATCACAACGCGACCGTGTGCATGGCGACGACGCCATTAGTGGGCCCAGAGATCGAGGATGTAGTGCAGGAAGATATTGGCGAGGAGCGGACTGATGCCCGCCCCTTGCGGGGTACCCCTGTCCGTCTCTTGCTTCTCGCCGCTCTCAAGGACGCCAGCCCGCAACCACAGCCCAATGAGCCGTAGGATACGAGGATCAGCGATCCTGTGCGCCACCATCCGCAGCAGCCACTCGTGGTCGACCGAGTCGAAGAAGCTGCGAATGTCGGCATCGAGCACCCAGTTCACACGCTGGCTCATGATCGCTGTATGCAGGGCATCAAGCGCCATGTGGGGGCTCCGCCCCGGCCGGAAGCCGTAGGAGAACCCCAGGAAGTCGACCTCGTAGACAGCACTCAGCACCTCGGCCACCGCGCTTTGGACGATCTTGTCTTCCAGCGTCGGCACCCCGAGAGGCCGTTTACCGCCATCGGCTTTGGGAATGTAGACCCGCCGCACCGGCTGTGGCCGGTAGCGATCGGTGTGGACCCTTTCGCAGAGATCACGGATGTTATCCGTCAGCCCCTGTTCGTACTTCGCCACGGTCATCCCATCGACCCCAGCACTCGCCTGTCGCTTCTGTCGCCGAAACGCCCGGTAAAGGGCTTCTTCGTCGACGTGATGCAGCAGGGCCGTGAACCGGGTTTGGGCAGCCTGCTTGGCCGCCGCGTTGAGGTTCAGCGGCAAGGCACCCGGCTCTGTGTCCGGACCTTGGCCTCCTCGCGCAGGCTCCCCTCAGGCTGGTCCCTTCCCTCCACTCGCCTCGTTTCCTTCGACGGCTTCACGGGTACTATGAACCAGTCCGACTCCCGACCTCAGCTCGGACGGCAGCTCTGGCAGTACCTTGCTGCTGTCCCCCGCTGGAGACCAATCCAGCGGACCCGGTCGGGCCTCTCATGTTCCGATGATTACCTTCCATGCGTGATCCGGCCATCGACCCCGAGGGAGCGGCATCGTCTCGCGTAACGACGATGCTCATATTGCCTTCGTGACTAGGGAACACACTCGGCCTCCGCGAACATCCACCTTTCGAGGCTCATTCCCGCACCCCGCATGGCTCCTGTCTACACTTCAGACCCCGCGTTGCCGCGAGGCCCGCAAGACTCGGTCCCGGCTTGCCCGCTACGGCTTTGGCCGGATGGGACTTGCACCCACAAGCAATCATCAGCTTGGCATGACGTACTCCCGCAGAGTGGTGTAGCTAGACGGTGGAGAAGCCGCTCGCGAGCGCGCCCTCAGAAGCGCCGTAGATGCTATGGGCGGCGGCGAGCGTGTGGCACCCTCGGCGCTGTTGAGCAGCTATCTAAGGAGCGCCCCCATGTCACCATTCTTTGATGCAAGCAGATCCCTTACCGCCCTTGATCAGGACAGCACGCTAGTCGCAGTGATTGAGATGAGCCAGACAAAGTGGCTCATTGCTGCGACAGTCCCTGGCTTTGAACGTAGTCCTCTCAAGAAGCTCGATGCCGACCCGGATTCGGTGCTCAGGCTGTTGCGCCGCTGGCGCAGCGAAGCCATCCAAGGCGGGCGCGAAGTCCGGCGCATCGTTGTCGCCTATGAGGCCGGACGCGACGGCTTTTGGTTGGCGCGCTGGCTCCAGGCGCGCGCTGTCGAGGCTTATGTCATACATCCATCGAGCGTCGCGGTTTCCCGCGAACATCGGCGCGCCAAGACCGATCGCCTCGATACCGAACTGCTGATGCGCGCCTTTCTTGGCTGGCTGCGGGGCGAGAAGCGCCACTGCAGCATGGCAGCCATCCCAACCATCAATGAGGAGGAGGCTCGCCGTCCGAACCGTGAACGAGACAATCTCGTCCGCGAACGTACTCGGATCGTCAATCGCATCAAGGCAATCCTCGCTCGCTTCGGCATTCGCGCCTTCAAACCCAATCTGCGCAAAGCTGCCGAGAAACTGGAGGCTCTGCATACGGCGGAAGGCATGCCCCTACCGGAACGAAGCCGAGCAGAGTTGCGCCGCAATCTCGGACGGCTTCACCTGTTGCGTGAACAAATCCACGAGATCGAACAGGAGCGGTTGCGGCAGCTCTCGGTGGTTCCAGACACGGAGAAGGGTCCGCTCGCAATGGTTCGCCTTCTTTCGCGGATCATCGGTGTCGGTATCGAGACTGCGGACATGCTGGTGAATGAGATTCTCTCACGCGGCCTGCGTGATCGGAGAGCCGTCGCTCGCTATGCCGGACTTACCGGGGCGCCGGATGAGAGCGGCCAACGCAGGCGCGAGAAAGGTCTTGCGCGGGCCGGCAACGCTCGCGTCCGCTACGGCATGATCCTATTGGCTTGGCGGTTCCTCCAATTCCAAAAGGACAGCGCGCTGGCGCACTGGTTTTGCGCGAGAACGGCCGATGGCCGTGGCGGTACGCGCAAGACAATGATCGTGGCTTTGGCGCGCAAGCTACTGATTGCATTCTGGCGACTTGTCACGACCGGCGAGATCCCGACGGAGTAGCCCTGCGTCCGGTATAAAGCATGGGGGAGCGTTCGACAGGACGAGCATTGAAGTTTGGCAGCTGCAATAGCGTCTGCCGATAACGATCCGAGGTGGTGGTGATCCCGGTCGCTCACATGGCCTTACGACGCCGCGCTGTAGAATGGGCCCACCGCCCGGAGCTTCGCCGCCGATGCGTATGGCTGCATCATGGTTTTTGATCCGCGCGGATCAACCGCATACAAGCTTGCGGCGCGTTTACGGCGCCTGATGGCGAGCTCCCCTCGGTTTGCAAGTTATAGACCTCTACAAACAGGGCCACCTGCCGGCTCAATGTAACGCTGCCGCCGTGCTCGTGACCATCAAGGGCAAGTCGCTTCGCGATGGCCCAAAGGACCACCCTTGACGGTCACTGCGCGCGGCGCCCCAATGGACCCCTCGGAGCCAAAGCAGGAACAAATGGTCGCCACGGCTGAACAAGGAGACTGAACGACTGAAAGATCACGTTGACAAAGATCACCCCATACAAGCGAGCGAGCGGCGTAGCGGTGGTCATCGACGTTCTTCGGTAGGGTTGGGTTGCTGACACAACCTGATTCGAAGGAACCATCGATGACCGACGACATGATCGACCTGCGCGGGCTCGTGGAGAAGATCCCCGACGCCGATATCCTGCGCGAGATGATCGGCTTTGCCGCCGAGCGGCTGATGGAGATGGAAGTGGGCGCGGCGACCGGCGCGGCCCATGGCCAGAAGAACCCGCTGCGGCTTGTCCAGCGCAACAGCTATCGCGATAGGGACTGGGAGACGCGGGCCGGCACCGTCGAGCTGCGCATCCCGAAGCTCAGGAAGGGCTCCTACTTTCCGAGCTTCCTGGAGCCGCGGCGCATGGCCGAGAAGGCGCTGACGGCGGTAATCCAGGAAGCTTATATCCAGGGTATTTCGACGCGCTCGGTCGACGACCTGGTCAAAGCCATGGGCATGAGTGGGGTGTCCAGGAGCCAGGTGTCACGGCTGTGCGAGGAGATCGACGGCAAGGTGAAGGCCTTCCTCGAGCGGCCGATCGAGGGTGACTGGCCATGTGGATGCCACCTACCCGAAGGTGCGCCGTGGCGGGCGCATCGTCTCGGTCGCCGTCATCATCGCCATCAGCGTCAATGCGGACGGCCGGCGCGAGGTGCTCGGCATGGAGGTCGGCTCGTCCGAGGCCGAGCCGATCTGGACGGAGTTCCTGCGCAAGCTGACCCGTCGCGGCCTGCGCGGCGTCAAGCTGGTCGTGTCCGACGCCCACGAAGGCATCAAGGCGGCCGTCACCAAGGTGCTGTGCGCGACATGGCAGAGGTGCCGCGTCCATTTCATGAGGAACGTCCTGGCCCATGCCGGCAAAAGCGGGCGCCGTGTCGTCTCCGCCTTCATCGCCACCGCCTTCGCCCAGGAGACGCCGGAAGCCGCCAGCACCCAATGGCGTGCCGTTGCCGACCAGATCCGGCCCAAGGTGCCGAAGCTCGCCGCCATCATGGACGATGCCGAACACGACGTGCTCGCCTACATGAGCTTCCCCAGGGAGCATCGGACCAAGTTGCACAGCACAAACCCGATCGAACGGCTCAATGGCGAGATCAAGCGGCGCACCGAGGTCGTCGGCATCTTCCCCAACGACGACGCCATCGTCCGACTTGTCGGCGCATTGCTCCTAGAACAGAACGATGAATGGGCTGTGCAGCGGGCGCGCTACATGACTCTTGAGACCATAACCAGATGAGCGATGATCCGCTCATCAGCCTGCCGGCAGTGGCGCCCTGATCATTCCGTCCCTTGCCGGAGAGCGCGGCGACCAATGCCGTCAGCTACACCACTCCCAGAGACACGATCGCTTTGCGCAGGATTATCGTTGCCGCCTTTGGGCCGCTTGCACATTTCTGCTTTGCCGATCGGCCGCAGGAAATGGCAGGAGTACTCCAATTCCAGCCGGCCAAAACAGCAGCAATCAGCCATACACATCACCTAATGTCGAGTTTGTCGAGGCCGCGACACCGAGCGACGCTGCCGCGTTCCGGTACACTTCGTCTTAACTCATTGCTCTAAAAGGAGGAACTGCCTGCGTGCGGCCTGGTGTCCGCAATTGGCATAAATCTTGGTACTCGCCAGTCGCGGGCTGACGGAATTTCCGCCATGCCCTCACGGGGGAGTGCAGTATTTTGTTCAGGATGTATCGACATGCTCCGACGACTTCCAAGCAAGCGCAAGCTAGACGGTCGCCAAAAATGTACCATAATCGGTGCAGATATTCCCGAAACGGAAATCTTTCGCGGCGACTTGTTGATACAGTCTTTATCGGGGTCCCCGCGCTCGATAGGCTCCATGTACTACTATGATGATACAGGATCGGCGCTGTTTGAACGGCTCTGCCAAGAGGACTCCTACTATTTATTCAGGGCAGAGCGGGAGATACTGGCGCATCACGCCAAATCAGTTGCCGACATGACAGGCCCTGCCTCGATCGTCGAGTTGGGATCTGGAAACGCACAAAAAACGACGCTGTTGATGAACGCCTACATGGAGAACTACGGCCCAACTTCTTACGCCGCCATTGACGTCAACCGTTCAATCCTGGAGGAAGCAGCCGAAAACCTCCTCTCGATCACACCAGATTTGAACTTTACCGGCATCATTGGGGTCTACCAAACCGGATTGGAACAGGCTGCCGCCGTCATAGGTCCAAAGCTTTTGGTTTGCCTCGGCAGCTCAGTGGGAAACATGTACGATGATGAATTGCACGATCTGCTTCACTCGATACGTTCGTTGTTCGCTCTCGGGGACTTTTTTCTCGTCGGTATAGACTTGGATAAAAATTCAGATATATTAGAAGCTGCCTATAATAATCAAAGCGCTATTCTGACCAACCTGTGCGTTCTTCAGCATTTGAATTGGCGCTTTGATGGGAACTTTAATGTCTTCCAGTTTCGACATGTCGCATTTCACAACAAATCTCTCTGCCGAATGGAGGCCCACGTGGAAGCCATGCAGGCCCAATCCGTCAATCTCGAGAAACTAGAATTCTCGTTTTGCCTAGAAAAAGGAGAGATGATTAGGACGGAGATCATGCGCAAAGTCAATCTGCATACATTTAATGAGACATTCATGAATCACGGCTTGAATCCGGTGCACCATTGGACAGATTCTGATCGGAGATGCGCCGTATGTTTGTTCCAAATTGTCGATAAGTAGGCGAAGTTTTAAGCTGAATATTTCTCTAGCGAGATAGCGCTATGTTAGAGGAGAGCAAGTTCGAAACCATCGGCGACTAATCCGTGAGCCGCTACTTTACGAGCGTTGCGACTGTGTCGTATCTGATATTCGGAACAAGTTCACTTCCAATAGCAACTGGACGCCTCGAAAAACCTGGCAATCGAGGACGCATTTTGATTCACTTCGTCTGGTGATTTGCACGGAGGCGTTGAATGCGGGGACAGGCTGGGTTCTGGGACATTGACGAGCGGTATGTCCGGCTGAGCGAGGCCGGCGATCCACTGGAGAAGGTGAACGGGGTCGCGCCTTGGGAGGTTTTCCGGAAACCTTTGGCCAAGGCGCTGAAGCGCCCCGATGGCGCCAAGGGCGGCCGGCCGCCCTTTGATGCGGTGATGATGTTCAAGGTCCTGGTTCTGCAGGCGCTCTACAGTCTCTCGGACGATCAGGCCGAGTTCCAGATCCATGACCGACTTTCCTTCATGCGCTTCCTCGGGTTGGGGCTCGGCGACAAGGTTCCCGATGCCAAAACGATCTGGTTGTTTAGGGAGCACCTCACGCAGGCCCGGGCAGTGGAGAACCTGTTCGCCCGTTTTGACAAGCACCTCACCAAGGCCGGTTATCTGGCGATGGGTGGGCAGATCGTGGATGCCACGATCGTGGCGGCACCGAAGCAACGCAATTCCGATGCTGAAAAGGCCAACATCAAGGCAGGAGAGGTGCCGGACGAGTGGCAAAAGAAGCCAGCCAAGCTGCGCCAGAAGGACCGGGACGCACGCTGGACCGTGAAGTTCTCGAAGGCCAAGGCCGATGAGGAGGGAAAGACGAAGCAGCGCGATATCGCCGTTCCCGCCTTCGGCTACAAGAACCATGCCTCGATCGATCGCCGGCACGGCTTCATCCGCGGCTGGAACGTCACCGGCGCCTCGGCCTGGGACGGGGCGCAGCTTCGCAACGTTGCTGGACAAGAACAACACCGGCTCGACGATGTGGGCCGACACCGCCTATCGCTCGAAGAGAATGAGGCGCGGCTGGACAAGAACGGCTACGTCTCGGCCATTCATCACAAGAAACCGAAAGGCCGGCCGATGAGCGAGGCGATGGCACGGGCCAATGGCCGGCGCTCAAAAATCTGCGCTTTCGTCGAGCACGTCTTTGCGCAGCAGAAATCGCGCATGGGCCTGTTTGTCCGCACGATCGGCATCGCCCGCGCCCGCAGCAAGATCGGCATGGCCAACCTCGCCTACAATCTCACCCGCTTCGTTTGGCACCAAGGGCGAACTGCCCCCGCATGACGGCGAGAGCGGCGGAAAACGTCGCCGCGATGCCGAAATCGGCAACCAGCATCAGCCCCAACGATCGAAATCCAGCCACCGCCGCGCCTCAGGCTGTTCGCAACCTCATTGCCGCACCACCCGCCTCTGGAAAAGCCGGTAGTTCGAGGTGTCCAACTACGCTGGTCTGGAGCGGCTGCGGCGCCGCGTGATCGAACTCAAGGCCGCAGGCAAAGTGGACAAGGAGATCGCGGCTGCCTTTAACGCGGAAGGCTTTGTCGCAGCACGCGGCTGCCCGACGGATCTTACTCGGTTGTGGGGGCGGCAGCTGCCGTGCGGGTCACCCCACAAACCGTCTTCGACTATCTCGCCCGCGGCTGGGCTCGAGGGCACCAGCTCGCCAAGGGACCGCGAGCCGCTTAACCAACTCCTTCAGCGTGATGTCCTTGCGCTTCTCGATTATCCCGATGATGAAGCCGGCATGTCCGTCGAGACGCGAGCCTGCGGAAGCCGACAATGGTGTGCCCCTGGGTCGTGTGAGTTTTTGACCTGAACCCGTTTGGCGGTCAAGCAGGGGTTTTTTGGTCCGTGGCGCGGCTTTCTGTTTTCGCATGCTCGCTGGTAAGTTCGATGCGGAAGGCATTGTGAACGATGCGGTCGAGGATGGCATCGGCAATGGTTGGATGCCGATCATGTCATACCAGTGATTCACCGCACCTGATTGGTGGCGATGGTGGATTGCTTCTCGTACCGATCCTCGACGATTTCCAGGAGGTCGCGACGCTGCTCGTCGTTGAGCTCTTCGCCACCCGGCAACAGCGAGATGATCAGCCATTTCGCGGCACGGCTTCAGCAGCATTGGTTCCCATCAGCATTTCGTCTCCGCCGTTTCCGCAGTACGCAATCTCTTCGTTCATCGCTCAACAGGGTCTGCCTCGCAGACCCGGAATCACCGCTCAACGTCATGGCGAATGGAACGAGGTAGCGCGCTGCAGACCACTGAAAGAGGCTATGCCCTTCCTCGCGTCTGCGCTCCAATAATGTGCAACGCCCCTGTCCCAGTTCGCGGAAACCGCTGGGCCCGTCGTGCCCCTCCACCACTGTGGGAAGGCTAGGGCCACAACCGCGCAAACCTAGGTCTTAAGATGGTGGAGGATCGCAGATTTTTCCGCTATTGAGTTCAATTTGGCCAATCGCTGCTTCCTATTTAGGCCTGACAATGCCTGCAGGGGCTAAATCGAGCCTAGTTTGATGGGGCCGATCGCTATCATATGCTCGCTCTCATACCGTCCCTTAAAATGGGCGTCACGGTCGAACCAGAGCGTCTGCCGGATTGGCGCGCCCAGGTCCCGAGCTAGAGTTGCAAAGAGGGAATTGGAAGCCTTGTTGGTGAGCGCCACAGTGGCCTTGATGTGCGTCACGCTCTTGCAACATGGCCTGGTCAAGGCTGAGACGATCAGTCCCTTGCCCACCCCTGTGTTGCGCACCGTAGGATGCACAGCAATCTGCCACACGAAGAGCGTGGAGGGCTCGCTGGGCGGTCGATATGCCGACAGCCAGCCAACCACCTCTCCAGCACGCTCTGCGACTGTGCAAGTGTCTGCGAAATGAGTGCAAAGCAGGAGTTCGCAATAAAGCGAGTTGCGGTCTAGTTGCGGGCAGAGCGCGATGAGAGCCCACACATCGGCTGCATGATTGTACGCCGGCTTTCGGAATGTCACCCGCTCCGACTGACCGTCGGATCGGCGCTGTCTGTCATCGGCCATCCACAACCCTCCAGGCTGAACCTATCGTTTTGGGGAGCACTGGCGACCGGATCTATCGATTGCATGATGCATATGCCTAGCCCGAACCTTAATTAGCTGAAAGGCGACTGATTAGAGACGGTCCAAGGCCCATGCTCGCCCCACGATATGAACGGTATGGCAGTTCCTTCCGCCTGCGAAGCAAAAACCGTGCCAGCTTCCCCGTAACCCTCTGAATGTTATTTAACGGCTTAAAGACTGGGCTACACGGAGTTTGCCTGAACCACGACTGCGTCGCGGACGCGACAAACCAAATCGTCTTAGTAGGTTGCCGAGCATCTTCCAGGGAAGCCGACAAGGCGCCCCGCACCGAGTTGGCTCCCGTCGCGACAGTCAATGGCCGCGCCGCGCCGAAGCCGTAGCGCATTGGCAATGAGCGATTCGGTCGAGTTTCACCTGCTGGGGCTGTACACGCAGCGTCTCGACTGCCGCGGCTCGGGCGCGGACGAGATCCTGCATAGCCTTGTGGCCTTCATCGGGAACCACACTCAGGTCGTCTGAGGCTGGGTTATGATTCAAGCTGTGGATGTGGACAAAGCAGAGCCGTGGCCGGATGGCCCAGATCGCCAAGAAGACCAAGCGCTACCCGTCTGATTAGACGGATGAGCATCTGTGTTTTGCGTCAAGGGGCAATTGGGCTCCAGGGACGGTTTTGGTTGATGAGTGTGTTGGCCAAGACGATGAGCTTTCGCATGACGGCGACGAGGACGACCTTGGCGGGTTTGCCGGCCTGGCGCAGTCGCTTGGCGAAGGCCGCGAGATCAGCGTTATGAGAGCTGGCGGAGAGAGCCGCCATGTAGACGGCGTTTCTGACGCCGAGGCGACCACCCTTGATGGCGCGGGGGCCGATGCGTTCGCCGCTCTCGGAGGCGACACCTGCGAGCATGGCCACTTGCTTGCCCGAGCAGGCGCCCAGCTCGTTGAAGTTGGCGATCAGGACGGCGGCGGTCACCATTCCCACGCCTGGAATGGACGTCAGGATGGTGTAGCGGCGGGCGAGTTCCGGTACAGCCCGGATGCGCCGTTCGATCTCGGCGTCGAGGCGGCCGATATGGCCCTTAACCGCCATGAGACGGCGGCCCAGTTCAGCCCTCAGGAAGGCCGTCTGCGCCGCATCGCGCCGATCGATGAGGGCCGTGCGCTCGGCGGTTGCGGCCGTGCGCGCATTGACCAGTTCCTGCAGCTCCTGCAATGCCTCGGGCGGCGGCGGCACGGCCGTCGGCTCGAGCGCTTCCCCCATCAGGGCGAGCAGTCGCGCATCGATCCGGTCGGTCTTGGCGAGCAGACCGCAGGCCTTGGCGAACAGCCGCGCCCGCAGCGGGTCGACAAGCCACGGCAAAACCTGCCGCGTGCAGACAACGCTGCGCCGCGCGATGGTACTTGCCGGTCGCTTCCATCACCACCCGCGTCACCCCGAGCGCGGCGAGTTCTCGGTTAAGGCGTCGACGGCCGCAGCCGTCGTTGGCGACGCGAAGTCTTCGACCGGCTGGGTGGACATAGACATCCAGCCACTCTTTACACACATCGATGCCGGCATACGACTGGCGGCGTCGCGTTCGGTTCGGGCAATACCTTGCCTTGCATGCTGGACTTGCTCCCCATCATCTGTTCAGGACCAGCGCGAGGACGGACGGACCAAGCTCATCCCCGGTTCTTGCCAAGGGGTGCACGGTCCCGGCCGTCCGAACCCCGGCGGATGGCCATCCGCCGAGGTTCGCAACATGCTTCGCACAAATGCTGCAAAGCCAACATGCAAGGAGTGGGAGCAGTTCGCGCCGCTGATGCCCAAGCCTGGGCGGCGTGGCCGTCCGCGCGAGGTTGATTTTCGCGAGGTGATCAATGCGGTGCGCTACCTGGTCCGTTCGGGTTGCGGCTGGCGGATGATGCCGATCCACTTTGGACCCTGGCAGACGGTCTATGGCTGGTTTCGAGAGCTGGCGCGGCGTTTTCTGTTCCAGACCGTCCACGATGTGGCGCTGATGCTGGATCGTGAGCGGGCCGGACGCGAGGCGAGCCCGTCGGCGGCGGTGATCGACAGCCAGTCTGTCAAGGCTCCGCAAGCTGGAACAAGGGGTTACGACGCCGGAAAGAAGATCGTCGGACGCAAGCGCCATATCGCAGTCGATACGGATGGGCGGCTGTTGATGGTCAACCTGACGCCGGCCGATATCTCCGACAGCGCCGGCGCTCAGGCGATCTTGGATGGTATTCGCCAGCGCTGGCCCTGGGTGAAGCATCTGTTCGCCGACGGCGCCTATGATCGGCTAAAGCTCATGGACAAGGCCGCCTATCTGGACTTCGTGGTTGAGATCATCCGTCGATCCGATGACCAGAAGCAGCAGCTCACGGGCTAATCACTACGCCCGCCTTTCCAACTATTCAATTTGTAAAATGGAGTATGTATCTTCCTCTCTTTCCAGTGAAAACGATAAGGTTTTGTTTTAAAAATGTTGCAGATCATAAAAACTACCGCAACGAGAACTTCGATCAAAATCATATAATACGCCGTATTGATGTGATAAAGCTTTGGCGCAATGACACACCCGAGATCGAGCGCCGGACCGCAACCTTAAGGAAGATAATCGTGACAGTGAATAACCCCAACTCGTTACTTGCCTTCGAAAACCTCGAGTCGAATGTGCGGTCATATTCGCGGTCCTTTCCTGTAGTGTTCAGGACGGCTGCAGGAGCCATTCTCGAGGACGAGGACGGTCGCGGGTTTGTCGACTTTCTCTCCGGCGCAGGCGCCCTTAACTACGGTCACAACGATCCTGATTTGCTAAATGACGCGATTAAATACTTGGACTCAGGAGGAATCGTTCACGGCTTGGATATGGCTACCTCAGCCAAAAGAGAGTTTATGGAGTGTGTTGACGCGATAATATTGCGGCCGCGTGGTCTGACCTACAAGTTTCAATTTCCTGGCCCCACCGGCGCCAACGCCGTGGAAGCCGCTTTGAAACTCGCCCGCAAGGTCACTGGAAGACGCAGTATCATTTCATTCACCAACGGCTTTCATGGAGTGAGTTTGGGCGCCCTTGCGGTAACGGGTAACCGCTATTACCGAGATGCGGCAGGCCTTCCTCTACCCAGCGTAGTGTTCATGCCCTATGATGGGTATTGGGGAGCCAATAACGACACTTCGGACTATCTGGACAGGGTGCTTGCTGATGCAAGCAGTGGTGTCGATCTGCCAGCTGCCATCATTACGGAAACCGTCCAGGGCGAGGGCGGCATACACCCTGCAACCAAAGATTGGCTAGGATCACTCGAGCGGCTTTGCAAAAAGTACGGCATCCTTCTGATTGTCGATGATATTCAGACAGGCTGCGGACGAACGGGCAGTTTCTTCAGTTTCGAGTTCGCTAATTTGGCGCCAGACATGGTTTTGTTGTCCAAGTCCCTTAGTGGCTCTGGGCTGCCGCTGTCTCTCTTGCTGCTCAAACCTGAATTAGACGTTTGGCGGCCGGGCGAACACAACGGCACATTCAGAGGCAATAACCTTGCGCTCGTGACGGCGACTGCCGCCTTACAGAAATATTGGACCAATGAAAAGTTGTCAGAGCACGTTGCAGAAACAGGACGGATTATGAGCGAGCGCCTTTGGCAGATCACTCAGTATAGCCGAGATCATAGCCTTTCCGTCCGAGGAAGGGGCATGATGTTAGGGCTTGATTGCAACACGGGCAAACTAGCCGAAAAAATCGTCAGCAAGGCCTTTCAAGATGGGCTTGTGGTAGAGCGATGCGGCGCAGAGGATGAGGTCATCAAGCTTCTCCCTCCCTTAACCATCGATAAGCAGGCGCTTCAACGTGGTCTGAACATTCTGGATGCGTCTGTGCACGCAAACGCCTAGCAGGCTGTTGAAAAAGGCCCTCGCCACCGGACCGCAGCAATGATTCACTGGCTCCGAAGGGATTCGGAGGTGGCGAGTGCGCGGCGGCGACGATCGAACT
>NZ_JAMYOX010000073.1:0-14490 GCF_040320025.1 Mesorhizobium sp. M0808 | reverse complement strand
CCCCGCCTTGCGCTGTCGCGGGGCTGTCTCCCTCGCCCTTCGTCTGCCTCCCCCCCTCCCCCGCCCCCCCCTCCCCCCCCCCCGCCCCCCCCCCCCCCCCCCCCCCCCCCCGGCAGGTGAGGTCGCGAAAGTCCTAGTGGGAATCACGAGGCGCGCCGTTGCCGCGAAAGGTCCGCCAGCCGGAGAACATCGAGGAGATGATCGACTGCTTCGACATGATGTCCTCGCGCACCGCGGCATAGATATGGATGATCACGAAGCAGATGATCACCCACATGCCGAGATGGTGCCAGGTATGCACGTCCTGACTCTGACCGAGAAGTGGGATGACCCAGCTCGAGAACAGGTCGTACTGCCAGGACCCCATGCCGGCCCCCTCGCCGTAGAGCGCCAGTCCGGTCACGATCATGAAGATGGTGAACCAGACGAACAGGAAGTGCATGGCGAGCGTCGCGAGCGGGTTGTGCCCGGAACACTTCATCGGCTCGCTCACCAGCATGGCGTACCAGAGCACCTCGTGCCAGAGCTCCTTCCAGAACCGTCCGTTCCAGACAGGCGGGAGGAATATCTGCCGGGAATGCTCGTTGCCGGCGAAGACCCAGTAGATGCGGAATGCGAAGCCGACGATCAGGACATAGCCCGCAACGAAATGCAGGTAGCGTATCCAGCCGAAGAGGAAACTGGAACTCGCCTCGCCGCCAACCGCCGGCGGCGGCGAGCCGATCAGGTAGCCGGTGCCGGCAAGCATGAGGATGGCGAAGGCATTGACCCAGTGCCAGAGGCGCAGCGGCGCCTCGTAGACATAGACCCCTTCTTCGCCATGCGGAGTTTGGCTCGCGCTCATGGCCGCCCCCTAGCCGCCGAACACGAGCGTAGCGCCCGAGCCGGCAATGACCATGCCGAGCCCGGCGCGCGCCCAAGGCGACGACGCGAGCCTGAGGCCGATGCCGGTGCCGGCCAGATGCAGCGCCGCGGTCGAGAGCGTGAAGCCGGCAATATAGGCAAGTGCCGCGCCGGTCGTCTCGCTCGCATGGGCATGGCCATGGAAGAGGGCGAAGAACCCGGCAAGGCCGATGCCGAGCATGCCGGGAAGGCCGGCACCGGCGACGATCATGATGCCGAGAGCAAGCACGGATAGCGCGATCATGCCTTCGACCGCTGGCAGGCGGATGCCGGCAAAGGCCAACGCCGCACCCGTCATCATCATCGCCACGAAGGTTGCTGGGCCACCAGGACCCGCGACGGCATGGCCACCGCCGACCAGACCCCGACCGCCGCCATGGCGAGAAGGTGGTCGAGTCCCATCAGCGGATGGGCGATGCCGGCGGCGAACCCGTCGGCATGCCCTGCGCCGACATGGGCGAGCGCCGGGCTGGCAAGGACCGCGAGCGAAGCTGCGGCGCCAAGTTTCAGGATAGCGTGTCTCATTTCGATTCCTCCCCTAGCGCACTTTGACATTGGCAAGTTCCTGTCCGTCCGGACCCATGACATGGGTCGAACAGGCAAGGCACGGATCGAAGCTGTGGATCGTCCGCAGGATCTCGACCGGCTCCTCCGGCCGCTCCACCTTGGTCTCCATCAGCGACGCTTCGAAGGCGCCGATATTGCCGGCATGGTCGCGTGGCGAGCCGTTCCAGGTGGTCGGCACGACGCATTGGTAGTTTTCGATCCGGCCGTTCTTGATGCGTATCCAGTGGCCCAACGCCCCGCGCGGCGCTTCGGTGAAGCCGACCCCCTTGACTTCGGCGGGCCAGGACTTCGGATCCCATTTCTGGGTATTAGCCGTCGAGCTGTCTCCAGCCTTGATGGTGGCGATCAGCTTGTCCATGAAGTAGACCTGCTTGCGGGCCGCCCACTGTGCTTCCAGCGCGCGCGCAGCGGTGCGGCCGAGCGTCGAGAACAGCCCCGTCAGCGGTACGCCGAGTGCCCGCAGCGTCGAGTCGACCTGCTCCTTGATCTCCTCGTGGCCCTGGACGTAGCCGACGACATAGCGGGCGAGCGGCCCTACCTCCATCGCATGGCCGCGCCAGCGCGGCGCCTTGATCCAGGAATATTTCGCGCTCTCGTCGATTTCGCGGATGTCGGTGCGCGTGCCCTTGGCATTCGGCCCGAGCTGATAGTTCGGCTCCGTGATACCATCCCATGGATGCAGGCCCTTCGCCTCGTCCGGGTATTTGTACCAAGAGTGGGGCACAAACTCCTGGATCTGCTCGGGATCGCGCACGTCAACGGGCAGCACCTCTTTGAGGTTGCCATCGATGATCGCGCCCTGGGGCATCATCAGGTTGGCTGCCGAATAGTCGTTGGCTTTGTCGGGGATGTCGCCATAGGCAAGAACGCTCTTGCCCGACAGCCCGCCGCCATAGAGCCAGCCCTTGTAGAGACTGCCGATCGCGATGATGTCGGGGATGTAGACGTTGTCGACGAAGGCGATGGCGCGCTCGATGACGCTGCGGACGTAGTTCAGCCGCTCCATGTTGATCGGCGCGCCGGCCGCCATCTCACCGTCGATGTTGATCGCACAAGGCACGCCCCCCACCAGCCAGTTGGGATGGATGTCCTTGCCGCCGAAGATCGTGCGCGTCGTCATGATCTCCTTCTGGAAGTCAAGCGCTTCCAGATAGTGCGTCACCGCCATCAGATTGGCCTCCGGCGGCAGCAGATAGGCCGGGTTGGTCCAGTAGCCGTTCTTGAACGGCCCGAGCTGGCCGCTCTCGACGAACTTCTTCAGCCGGTTCTGGATGTCACGGAAATAGCCCGGCGAGGACATCGGGTGGCTCGGCGAAACCGCCTGCTGCAGCTCCGACGTCGCCTTCGGGTCGGCTCTCAATGCGTTAACCGGATTGACCCAGTCGAGCGCGTGCAGGTGGTAGAAGTGGACCAGATGATCGTGCACCTGCAACGAGAGCTGCATGATGTTGCGGATCGAATTGGCGTTCTCCGGGATTATGATGCCCAGTGCGTCCTCGACCGCACGCACCGAGGTGAGCGCGTGCGTGCCGGTGCACACGCCGCAGATGCGCTGGGTGAAGGCCCAGGCGTCGCGCGGGTCGCGGCCCTTGAGGATGACCTCGAGCCCGCGCCACATGGTGCCGGTCGAGACCGCGTTGCGGATGATGTTGTTCTCGTCGATGTTCACCTCGCAGCGCATATGGCCTTCGATCCGCGTGACCGGATCGACGACCACGCGCTGGCCGGAGGTGTCGAGATTGAAGCCGTTCGGCGTCTGGATGACCATCACTTGTTCCCTCCCTTTTCGCGCATCCGCTTGACCACGCTCGCCGCCGCATGCGCGGCCGCGGCGGCGCCGATGAGGGTCGCGGCCGTCGTGCCGATCCTGTCGGCATCGGCCTCGATGCCGAAGCCGTGGACGCGGGTCAGGCGGCTGTAGAAATCGCCCTTGTCCCAGAAGCCGTCCTCGGAGCAGCCGATGCAGGGATGGCCGGCCTGGATCGGGAAGGAGAGGCCGCCGTTCCAGCCCACCGTCGAGCAGGCGTTGTAAGTGGTCGGTCCCTTGCAGCCGACCTTGTAGAGGCAATAGCCCTTGCGCGCGCCCTCGTCATCGAAGGACTCGACGAACTGGCCGGCGTCGAAATGCGGGCGCCGATAGCATTTGTCGTGGATGCGCTGGCTGTAGAACATCTTCGGCCGGCCCTGCCGGTCGAGCTCTGGGAATTTTTCAAAGGTCAGGATGTAGGTGATGACGGCCGTCATCACTTCTGGGATCGGCGGGCAGCCGGGAACCTTGATGATCGGCTTGTCCGGCAGGCCCGGAACCTTATGGACGGGCGTGGCCCGCGTCGGGTTCGGCCGCGCGGCCTGCACGCAGCCCCAGGAGGCGCAGGAGCCCCAGGAGATGATCGCCTTGGCGTTGGAGGCGGCATGGTTGAGCTGGTCGACGAAGGGCTTGCCGCCGATGATGCAGAACATGCCGTCCTCGTTGAGCGGCGCATTGCCTTCGACCGCGAGGATGTAGTTGCCCTTGTACTGTTCGACGACCTCGTCGACGATCGCCTCGGCCTGATGGCCGGCGGCCGCCATGAGCGTGTCGTCATAATCGAGTGAAAGCATCGACAGCACGACGTCCTTGGCGAGCGGGTGCGCCGAGCGGATGAAGCTTTCGGAGCAGCAAGTGCATTCAAGCCCGTGCAGCCACAGCACCGGAATGCGCGGCTTGGACTCCATCGCGTAAGCTATTTTCGGCGCAAAGGCCGGTCCAAGGCCGAGGGAAGCCGCCGTCAGGCTGCAGAATTTCAGGAAACTTCGGCGGGTGATCCCCTGTCGGCGCATGACCTCGTAGAATGTTTGTTGCATCAGGCCTTCCTCCACAGGCGGCGGCGTCTCCTGGTGCCGCGGACATGCGAAGGCGGAGCAAGTCCGATGCCAGAGTTAAAAAGCCGAATAAATTCAAAACTCAGATGCTCTTCGAGGCGTTGACTTGTTCCGGTCGCCGGCAAAGGAGTGGAAACCGGGCTGGCAGATTTCGAACAAAGTTTCCGCGATGCGGCGAGACGAGCGAAGAGGCCTGGCGGCGGGTGCCGACGGGATTTCGGCGGGCCTCGACCGACCTCGCCCAGAGCCACGCGCGGCTTGTCAGGACGGCCGAGCAGATCGCGCTTGGCCTGCGCGGCTACAGCAGACTGGGAATCGCGGGATTTGCACCATCTACTCGTCGCCGCTTGCGTTGAAACCGCTGTTGTCGGGTTTGTCGCATCCGCGACACGGTGATGTTCGGCCGCGCGCCGCCGCACTCGCAGCTAAGCCGTTGAATAAAATGCAGACTGGTTTGTCTGAGGCTGCACGTGCCGCGGTCGTGACCGGTCTTTCATTGCGTGAGGCCGAACGTGCGATTGCAGCTCCTGCCGCCGCGCAAAGAGAGGTTCAAGATTTGTGCCAACTGCGCTTGGCCGGCAGGTGGCATAGAGCGGCGCCTGAGAATGAAAGTGCCGGCCGCCCAGCCTTCATAGCCGTTCCTCCTTTGTGGCGTGACGGCCCGAAAGTCGCCATCGCGTCAGATGTTCATCAGGGTTCGGCATAGCCGGGGCTCGTCCGGCGACAGTCATGGCAGCGACTTCGCTTCTGGAGCCGCTCATCCGGCCGATAAGAACACATGCGCGTCCTAAGCCGTAATTGATCCGCCGGAGCTGACCAAAGCCACCTTGCTCTGGGTTGCGGCAATGGCGATTGCAGGCGAGAAGCCGAGAAGAACCGATGCCGCGAGGAGTCCTGAGGCCATCCGTCCACGAGACGTCACCAGGGAACGAAGTATTTGCGTTCCGCGTTACACTACCGTATATACGTCCGCAGCACAGGAGCGCGCCATGGCCACCACAGCCACCAGGAAGGAAACACCCGTCTCGATGCGGTTTCGCGACGATGATCTCACCATCATCGACCGCGGCGCGGAGCTGCTCGGCCTGTCGCGCACGGAGTTCATGCGGCGCGCCGCGCTGCACGAGGCGCAGACGGCCATCCTCAACGAAACCGTCATCCGCGTGTCCCCGGAAGCTTATGACGCCTTCATGCAGGCGATCTCAGCCCCCGCCGCTGCGCCCCCGCCGAAGGCGGCCGAGCGGCTGCGTCGGTCCCCGCCCTGGGACCGCTAGGTGGCGCTTTCAGGCATCGAACTCCTCGACGACGCGCACCGCCTCGACAGCTTCGATTGCGGCAAGCCGGCGCTGAACGCTTGGCTGGCCGGCTTCGCGCGAACGAACCAGGTCCGCGGCTTTACCCGGGTCCTGGTCGTTCACGATGAGGGAACAGTCGTCGGCTATTACGGCCTCGCGCCGGGCGTGATCCAGCCAAACAGCGCACCGCGCGCCATCCGCACCAGACGCCCGCCCGATCCGATCCCCTGCCTGTTGATTGGACAACTCGCCGTCGACCATCGCTATGCCGGACAAGGCATCGGCAGCGGCCTGGTCAAGGACGCGCTGCATCGCTGCGTCGCCGGCGCCGACATCGTCGGCGGCCGCGCAGTGGTGGTGCGGGCGATCGACGCCGAGGCCGAGCGCTACTGGCAGAGCTGGGGCTTCATTCCCGCGCGGGACAATCCGTCGGTGCTCATGCGCTCGATCCAGGACGTGGGCCTCTGGCTGGCCGACAAAGGCCACTAGCTCCACGCGCGTAGCGCCTCCCGTAGCGGCAGCGTCCGGGCGCGCCGGCCTGCAGCCGGATGACGATCCCTCACGCAGGGCCAGAGGGAGACGGCGGTCAGAGCGAGGAAGCTAGCAATAATCTGGGCGACTGGGCTGCCTACCAGGTCCCGTCTCGTGAAGGCGCTAGAGGATACTGGATCCAGCCGCCAAAGACCGGGAGATGGCGCGACGCGCGGACTTTGGGATGATAGTCTGGGACGGCGCATCGCCCGGCACGGCCGTCAACGTGCTTCAGCTCGCCATCGCGAACAAGCCGTGCGTCATTTGCGATCTGGCCAGGGGCAGCATGGCGACTACGTACAATGTGGGAGACTGGTGCGCCATGCTCCGCGATGCCGGTCCAGACATTCGGCGCGCCAAGCCGAAGCCCGCATGGCCCCGGACGAGCGCCTGGCGTTGCCGGGATGATGTACGCGCGGTCCCGGCGGGTTCGACCCGATAGGCTTGATCCGGCCCCGCCCCCAACTCCACTTGTATGAACGGCCGGGGCCGGCCCTTTTCGAAACCGGCCCACCGCCGCGTGACGTTTGCAGGATGATCGTCTTGACCCGTCTCGCATCTGAAGCGGGTGCAAGCCTGCCGAACATTCCGGCTGCTTGGTCATCCAACCTGGCTGCGAGGCATCGCCACCGTGGGGGTGGCGTTCGCTGCCAGTCGGCTCCGATCTCGAAACCGCTGCGCCGCCATACCGAACACGCAACTCGGTTTAAGCGCCAGGCTGCTGTTCGAGGTATTGACGACCCAGGCGACATGACCGGAAAGGCTGGCGGGGTAAGCAGCTTCCATCGATCCGGCGGCATTGCGGATGTGGCTGGCGATGGCGGCCTGAGTTCTTGTCCATCTGCCGCATAGCGGGTGGTCAGGTGCTGGCCGAAGCATTTGTCTCTCAAGGTCACCCCTTGGAAATCCAGCACCAGCGGCTTGTCGGGACAAGATAGATGCTATCGGGATTTGGCCGCCGCAGCCGCGAGCATCGCTTCTCCCATCCCATTGACGCCTCGGGCATTCAGCATTTCACCAGCGTTCTGAATGTCGCGCACCTCTTTGTTCTGGCTGAGTTTTGATTTACCAACCAGGCCGGTGATCTCGATTTCCAGGGCGACGATCCCCTTAACCATCGTGTCAATGAAGTCCTTCGGCGCGTCGCCCATCTTCCACGGGGCAGGCTGCGAGGCTTCATGCATGTGAGTGAGCTTCGCCACGTTACGGCGCACATAGCGCTCATCATCCCGGACAGTGATGCGTCCGTGGGCGTGGACGACGAGATAGTTCCATGTGGGCACCTGCTTATGGAATTCATGCTTGCTTGGATACCAGTTCGGCGAGATGTAAGCGTCGGCCGCACGGAAGATAACGAGGACTTCATCGCCATTGGCAACTTCCTCCCAGACTGGATTTTTGCGTGCAACATGGCAATTGAGGACGCCTTTGTCTCCCTTCGAGCGGTCAAGCTCGAAGGGAATGTGGTTCGCGTCGAGTGTGCCTTTGCTGTGGGTGACCAGGATACCGAGCGGATGTCTCCCGATTAGGTCAAGCAGGGTGTTGTGATCGGGGACGGCAAAATGGGGCGGAACGTACAACGGTGGATCTCCTGTCGCGAATGGGCGGTCGTTAGCGAGCGGCGGTGTCTTGCGGAACGGGCCCGGGCATCTTCGTTGCCGGCGAAGAGGGCCCCGGATCTCGCTGTCCACCATGCTCAAGAACTGCCATCGAGAAGTGGGCAGGCAGATCAGATGCCGCCGCGTATGAGTGCGGTTGGTCAGTGACAAGCCGCACACTCTCGCCTTGGCTCAAAATTACTGCGTGGGTACCCACCACGACACTTAGGGACCCCTGAGTCACCGAGATCAGCTCGCGCGTATCCGGACTATGAGCATCTGCGGAAAACACGTCGCCCGGCATAATGGCCCAGCTCCACAGTTCGAACATCGTTCGTCCCGAGATCGATGAATGAAGTTGTGCAAAGCTTCCTTTAGCGCTTGTCCAAAGCGTCCTCGTCTCTGTCCGCTCAATAGGAAGGCGAACTGTGGAAGGATGGTCATTCAACAAATCGGCCACCGAAAGCGAAAACGCCGCCGCCAGTCGGCAAAGTATGCCGATGCTGGGGTTCGCCTTGCCTTGCTCCAGCGTGACGACGGTTCCCTTGGATAAGCCGCTCAGTTTTGCCAGTCGATCCAGGGTCAGGTTTTGGTCGCGCCTCAATTGTCGGATCCGAACCGCTATCGCTTGGCCAAGCACCCGCTCGGGGTCCAACGCTGTCGTAACATCGGTCATTATATTGACTTAGTGCCTCGGCTCACTTATTACGGTCAATATAATGACCGGCCTGAAATTGTGCAACTGCCCCGTTAGCGAGGAAATGACCGATGCGTTTTGAAACAAAGGCGATCCATTGCGGCCGAGCTGTCGACGCTTCCACAGGGGCGGTGTCCCTGCCGCTGCACACCAGCACGACGTTCCGACGTAGCGTCGACGGCTCGTTTCCTTCCGGATTCGAATACACGCGGGATGGAAATCCGACGCGCAACGCGTTCGAAATGGCCATGGCCGCGCTCGAGGGCGGAGAAGATGGCATTGCCTTCGCGTCGGGCATGGCTGCAATCGCTGCAGTCTTTGAGAGCCATCCGTCGACGGGTCGGATCGTTCTGCCGGATGACATGTATTTCGGCATTCGTTCGCTGATTGACGAGACCGACATTGGATCTCGCTTCGACTTTGCGGCCGTCGACATGCGCGATCTGGATGCCGTGCGCGCCGCGGTCACGTCGAAGCGGACTGGCCTCGTCTGGGTCGAGACGCCGTCAAACCCGATGATCCGCGTTGTCGACATTTCGGCCATCTGCAAAATCGCGCACGAGGCTGGCGCCTTGGCCGTAGTGGACAACACGTGGGCAACTCCAGTGCTTCAACGGCCCCTCGAAGTTGGGGCGGACGCGGTCATGCACTCGGCGACAAAGTACATCGGCGGCCACTCGGACTTGATGGCGGGCGTCGTCATTGTCCCGCACTCGTCACCCCTCGGTCGCCCACTGCGGATGGTCCAGAGACACAAGGGCAGCGTCGCAGCGCCATTCGACTGTTGGCTGGCATTGCGGGGCCTGCAGACATTGTCGGTACGCGTGCGCGCGCATTGCGAAGGCGCCCAGAAGGTTGCTGAGGCTTTGGCGTCTCATCCGCGTGTCGAAAAAGTACTTTTTCCTGGCCTGCAAACTGATCCGGGACACGATCTCGCTAAGCGGCAAATGAGCCATTACGGAGCGATGCTATCCTTTATCGTCAAAGGCGGAGCCGATGCTGCGATGGCTGTGGCCGGCCGCCTCGAGGTTGTTGCCCGGGCGACAAGCCTTGGCGGGACGCACTCTCTGATTGAGCATCGCGCATCCGTCGAGGGTGCCAAGTCCAAGGCGCCAGGCGGATTACTGCGAATCTCAGTGGGACTTGAGCATCCTCAGGACATTGTCGATGATCTGATGCAGGCCCTAGGCGGAACCTTCAAAGCGGCAGCCGAATGACGCGGGTGCAAGAACTCTGGCAGCGCTTTACGTGGCGGCTGGCGCAGCAATGCGGCCTGCTACGGTTGGGCGCCTAGATCAGGCAAAGCATCTTCGACGATGCTTAGATTTCGATCGAAAATCTCGGTGTCGGATGCGTTGGCGCGGAGAGACCGCACCTTGTTCAGGATCGCCGCAACCGCCGCTTCAGGCCTGGCGATGCGGCTCGACCTTTTCGAGAAAGCCGCCCGCCTGCATCAGTTCGACGATCTTCTTGCGCGCATCGAAACGGTCCAGGCCGTCGAGGCCGTCCCAGACGGCCTGGCGCTCCGGCGTCACGTCCAGTCCGGCGAGAAAGTCCTCATTGTCCTTGAGGCTCACCGCCGCATTGACGGTGAGGATGTTGACCGCCGGCAGCCGATGGCGCTTGCCGACCTCGAAATCGTTGAAGTCATGCGCCGGCGTGATCTTGACCGCACCACTGCCTTTTTCGGGATCGGAATACTCGTCCGCCACCACCGGGATCCTGCGGCCGACGATCGGCAGGATGAGGTTCTTGCCGACGAGATGCCGGAAACGTTCGTCGTCGGGGTGGACGGCGACAGCCGTATCGCCCAGCATCGTCTCCGGGCGGGTCGTCGCAACGGTAATGAAGGTCTTCGGATTTTCCGGATCGAAGGTCATGCCTTCGACCGGATAGCGGAAGTGCCAGAGGTTGCCGTTGACTTCCTGCTGCTCGACCTCGAGATCGGAGATGGCGGTCAACAGCTTCGGGTCCCAGTTCACAAGGCGCTTGTCCTTGTAGATCAGCCCTTCCTTGTAGAGCGTCACGAACACTTCGAGCACGGCCTTGGACAAGCCCTCGTCCATGGTGAAGTGCTCCCGGCTCCAGTCGGCCGAGGCCCCGAGCCGCTTCAGCTGGTTGAGGATGGCGCCGCCGGACTCGGCCTTCCACTCCCACACCTTGTCGATGAACTCATCTCGCGTCAGGTCGCGGCGGTGGATCTGCTTTTCCATAAGCTGGCGCTCTACCACCATCTGCGTGGCGATGCCGGCATGGTCCATGCCTGGTTGCCAAAGAACGTTCTTGCCGCGCATGCGCTCGAAGCGCACCAGAATGTCCTGCAGCGTGTTGTTGAGCGCATGACCCATATGCAGCGAGCCGGTGACATTCGGCGGCGGGATGACGATGGTGAAGGCTTCAGCCCCCTCCTCGGCCCCGGCACCGGCCCGAAACGTCTTTTCAAGCGTATTATGTTTTTTGTGCATAGACCAACGAGTTGAACGGCGGCCCCATAAATCGCCGATGTGATAGGTCGGGCAAAGGCGTCCACCAGCTCGTACTTGTCAGGACGATGCCACCCTTGATCTTGTCACCCGCCTCCGATACCAGCGATGCGCTGCGTCATATGCTCATGCCTGTCAGGATGGGATGGGCGCTGCTAGCACCGTGGCAGTTTGACAACCCGGCCATCGGGGCGGTAGCACCGTCCAAGACCAAGAGTCGCAGGGCAGACCGCACCCCATCGGGCTGCGCGACCCAGACCAGCTGACGCCCAACTGGCACACTCATCGCGCATCAGCACCGTGGATGCGACATCTACTTTGTTTACTTTGTTGCGAGCGCGATATCGGAACTTGGTTGTGACGCAGCTGTGCGTAAGCGCACCGCTGTCAGCAAGTGAGTGAGCGAAAGAACTACGTGGTGGAGGTGAGAAGTCATGCGGCGTCAAGATTCCCCGCCCTTTGCGGCAAACACACTGATCCCTCTTCAGAATCCGGTCTTTCGTTCGATCTGGACAGCCACGCAGATATCCAGCCTTGGCTGGCTGGTGCAGAGCGTGGCTATAAGCTGGCTTATGGCAACGATTTCAGCCTCCGATCTGATGGTTGCGCTCGTGCAGGCTGCATCGACACTGCCCGCCTTCTTCTTGTCGATCCTTGCTGGAGCGATTGCAGACAGCTTCAGCCGCCGCGGCGTGATGCTTGCCGGACATTGCCTGATCGCATTGGCATCCACGGCGCTGGCTCTCTCTGTTGGACTGGGCTTTGTCAGTCCATGGCTGATCTTGGGACTGAGTTTCTTGGCGGGATGCGGCTTTGCCTTGAATGATCCAGCCTGGCACGCCTCGGTCGGCGACATCCTGGAAAAGCGCGACATACCCGCTGCAGTGACGCTGATGTCGGTGGGGTACAACGTGGTTCGGAGCATAGGACCGGCGCTGGGCGGTGTAATTTTGGCTTTGCTGGGCCCCCTTACGGCTTTCGCCTTCGCTGCGCTGACCGACCTGGTCCCATTGAGCGCTGTCCTGCGCTCCAAGTGGCAAGTTCGTTCTTCGCCTCTTCCGCGCGAGCGGATGACGACGGCCATTCATGATGGCATGCGCTTCACGGCAATCTCCTCGGAGATCAGAGTGGCGATCGTGCGTGCAACCCTGTTCGGGCTGTCAAGCATCTCGATCCTTGCTCTGCTCCCCCTCCTGGTTCGCGACCAACTGGCGGGGGGGCCAATTGTTTACGGCGTCCTGTTGGCCGGCTTCGGCACAGGCGCCTTCATCGCGGGCATTGGCAATAGCTACTTGAGACGCATCACGTCCCAAAATCGATTGATCACGCTCGCGTCCGTTGCTTGCGCAACGTGTTGCCTTTTACTGGCTCTCACATCATCGGTGGCTGTAGCAGCGATCGCGCTTGCAATCGCTGGCGCCGGCTGGGTTGTCACCTGGACCGGAACCGACGTGTGTGTGCAGTTGGCAAGCCCAAGGTGGGTCGTTGGTCGCACCCTGTCGATCTATTACGCCCTGACCTACGGCGGCATGGCAGCGGGCAGCTGGATCTGGGGTGCTGTCGCGCAGTACTATTCCCTGACGTGGGCTTTGGAAGGTGCTGCAGCGGCGCTGTTGCTGGTTGCAGCTGTGGGAAAGCTATTGCCGGTACGGCTATGGGAGGAATCGGATCAAGGGGCCTTCGACTTCAGGCCACCAGAACTGGCCCTCGATTTGAAGCCCAGGAGCGGCCCGATCGTGATCAAGGTGGAGTACTCGATCCCCGAGGAGAATATCGAGGAATTTCTGAGCTGCATGCGCGAAAGGCGGCGCGTTCAGAGCCGTGCCGGTGCGCGGGACTGGACCCTCCAGCGCGATCTTCAGAACTCGACTCTTTGGACCGAGACATTCCGCACGCCGACATGGACGGACTATCTTCGTCTAAACCATCGGCTAACGGTGACTGACAGGGAGGTAGGCGAGCGCCTTGCCGCTCTGCGGGTCGGTGATTCTCCTCCTCGTCTCTCACTTTCGATCGAGCGGTCGACAAGCCCCGCCCCCGGCAGCCAAGTCCAGCCTGTGCCCTTTGTATCGCGCCCGTAAGGAAACCAGTAACTTTTCTGGGCTCGGACACGGGAATGGCCGAGACCTACTCCTTCTCTCGTCGGGTCAGCCCGGATTGCCATACCTTGCGGCCGGTTAGGCGAGCATGAGGATTTGTGTGGCACGTATGTCCACCACGGGCCCATGTCCAGCCCCACCGCCTCTGCCATCAGATCGGCTTGGGGACGGGTTCAGGTCGCCTGTCCCCGTGCATCGCGGCGAGCAGCGGGGAGCAAGGGGGGCGGAGGGGTCTCGCCGGGCACGGAGTGAAGCGGGCAGACGGAGGAATCCGCCACCTGCGGCGCGACAATGAAGCTGCGAGCGTTGCCTCAATCAAGATGAGAATGCTGGCGGGTTGGAACGCAGGGAGGGCGTAGCCCGACTGGAGTTTCAACCCGCCAGCGCCGCCGCCTTTTCGGGCTTCAGCGCGCGCGTGGATTTTCTGCATTTAGCTGCAGCGAAGGTCCCGGTGGTGCGGTGGAAGCGCACCCGGGGCATCTTGGACTTATTATCCAGGACTGCTGCATTGCCACAGCAATGGTCACAACCTGCTAGGGTCCGGACCCATAAAGGGTTCCACTGACGGTGGTTTTATGATTCACGGTCTCCAAAGGGAGGCCACCGATGAATCGCGATTATTTCTGGCTGACCGAGGAGCAGTTTTCGCGGCTGCAGGCGCTGCTGCCAACCGACACGCGCGGCAAGCGCTGGCGGTCCTCCGGCTGAGGTCCTGATCGACTCTTCGGCCGTGAAGGCGCATCGCTGCGCTTCTGCCGGCAAAGGGGGGAGCAAAATCAGGCGATTGGCCGGTCGCGCGGTGGGCGAACCACGAAGATCCACGCCCTGACCGATGGCCTGTGCCGCCCGATCGCTTTCCTCTTGACCGGTGGCCAGGTCGCCGATTGCAGCGCCGGAGATTTGCTTCTGGAGCAGATGCCCGAGAGCCCGATCCTGCACGCCGACAAGGGCTATGACACCAATGCCATTCGCCACAAGGTCGAGGCTAAAGGGGCGATGCCGAACATTCCGTCGAAAGCCAACCGGCGCTGGAAGAACTGCTTCTCCCCTTCCTCTACCGTGATCGCAACGCCATGTTTGGACGGCTCAAGGATTTCCGCCGCATTGCCACCAGCTACGATCGATCGGCCACTAACTTCCTCGCTGCCGTCTGCCTCGCCGCTACGGTCGGTTACTGGCTGTGACAGTTGTCCTCGACAAACAGAAGCGAACTTGCGCCCTGAAGCAGGGTGATCGCTTCAGAAACGGTGCGAAGGAGTATGTCACTCGCCGGCTCGATGTCGTGGATGAGGCCGGCGGCCTCACCAATCATGATCGCGGCTATCGTGGGATCGCCGCTTGCCCACGCTTCGCGGTAGGCAGCGGACTGCGCGTCAATGTCGGCGAGGAGATGGGCCTCATTGCCGTGCCAGGCTTCCGTAAAAGCATTCTTCCGAACGCGCAGTGAAAACCGCG
>NZ_JAMYOX010000072.1:0-15639 GCF_040320025.1 Mesorhizobium sp. M0808 | reverse complement strand
TCGCCAAAGCAACAGCAGCCTGATCAGACCAGATACCGTTCCCGATTCGAAGGCCATCCGTCGAAAGCGCCCGCGTCAAGGTGCAGCGAAAATAGCGCTTACCAATTTTGAGCTGGTATTCGCGCTCAAGGTAGTCAAGCACCTGATTCAGGCCGTTCATAATGTGGAGTTCGTTGGCTCCAAACGCGTAATAGCTACCGAGCACGGTGTCGCCACTCATGTCACCGTCAATTGAGCGCTTCTTGACCTTGCGGCCCTCTTCGTCGCGGAAGGTGATCGGATAGCGAAACTCGCGGCCTTCGCCTTCGAACACACCGACCGGGCCCCAATTTTGAATGTTGGCGTTATAGCATTCGTTGCCGATCATCGACTCAAGCTCGATCAGAAGGGCTTTGCGCGCCTTGGTCACTTTCCTGCGTGCCATGGTTGGTCCCCCTAAAAGAAAAATGGCGTCGACCGGCAAAGGTCCAACGGCTCCATGACGCCCCGCCCTTCTCGTTAAGGTACGACAGCCCGGGTCGGCTCTTCATACCACCCTGCTGTCGTTCGTTCGGCCATTGGCCGGTGAACTCTGTTTCTCCGTCAGGCGGCTACACGCCCGATAATATCCATTAGCTTTTCGTAGCTGGTGACGACGTCATATTTGACGCGGTCCTCCGTGACCCGTCGGCCTATCTCGTCGAAGAATTTCCGGGCGCACTCGATTTTCGTGTTTTCGATCTCGCGGAGCTTCATCGAGGACATCGTGCCCTTGGTTTCTGCGACAAAATAAATATGCTTGACGCTGCCCTCTCTGAAGGAAATGGCCCAGTCCGGGTTGTAGTCGCCGACCGGCGTCGGGATTAGGAAGCCGCGGGGAAGTTTCGCATAGACGACCACTTCGCTGCTTGCGTCGAGCTCGTCGGCAAATCGGCGCTCGATATCCGAATCCGTGACGACATAGTCATAGACGTGGTTCTTCAGCTTCGCGCTCGCCTTGGAGAAATCCTGTCCGGTCTGATTGGCCGTGAAGATGTCGACGTCGTAGCGCTCGGACAGGCCGTCATAGGCGAGCCGCTCAATGACCATCGTGGCCTTCTGTTCCGCGATGATTCGCGAGGCCTCGGAGATGAAATGCTCGGGGTTCTCCCGAAATTGGCCGAACACGCTGGCGGCGACCCCCGTAAGAACTTCCGCCGCCGTCTTTCGCGTCAGCTCCGTGTTTTCGGCGATCTTGCCGAGCAGATCGTACTTCACTAGCGAATGGACGGACCCGCCCTGCTCCGTGGTCGACCCGGTGACCTTGAAGCCATCGCCAGACTTCAGCTGTTCATAAGTACACGTCCTGCATGTTCGATGTGTCGATCTTTAAGACGCGAAAGCCGACGTCCTTGCTCCAGTCAGGATGCGCTTCACCTTGGAGAATTTTGGCACCAGCGCGCCGGATGCGCTCTTTAGATATCTCTGAAATATATGGCTTTAGCCCGACCTTCGTGCAGAACTGATAAGCTTCCTTTGCGTCCTTGCTATCCTGCCCGATTTCCTCCGGATACTGGATGCTAATGAACCGGCGTCCTCCGCCCTCACGACGAGCCAGTTCCATGACAGCCTGAGCGAGCGTTGATGAACCTGCGAACAAGTCAACGCTGATATCATTCGGGCCTGTTGCGAACGATAGAAGTCTCTCCAGCAAGAGCACAGGCTTTGGATTGGAAAAGACCTTTTTCCCTTCCGGGAACAACGCCTTTAGGTCATATGGCCCCGTCCTACCGTCCAGATCAAAAACACTTGCTAGCTTATCCTCGAATTCGTGAGAATACACTTTCAGTTCGATAATTTTGGTCTCATCATCTCCAAATAATATCCGACCCTCAGAAAGCAGCCTGTCCATCGTCTCTTTTGGAAACCGGTATCCCATCAATGGCTCTTTGCAGGCCTTCTTTGTTACTGGATGTATCACAGCATACCGATATCCCTCTTTGCCAGGGTTGTGTACACTCTGGCTGCCGGTATAGACGCCACCTCGGTCAATGTACTTGTACCGGTCAAGCGGCCCGAGCTGCGATTTGTTCTCTCTAAACCACCGAGAATACGATTCCTGAAGATCGTGGTTATCCTCGTGGCTCGCAATTAGTTCATCTCCAACACTTTTAAGGACATCTTTTATGTCTGATACGGAGCTTTTCCAAACGCCTTCTAACGAGGATCTGTCTTTAGCAAAAACATGTATGCTTTCGTGTTCGATCGCGATGTTCGTCGGATTATTATCTGTTGCATTCTTCCAAATGAGTGTCCCCACGAAATTTCCCTCGCCAAAAATTTCGTTGCAAACCTGAAGAACATTTGAGGTCTCGGCATCGTCAATCGATATCATCACGACACCGTTTGGAGCCAAAATGTTCTTCGCGACACGGAGCCGCTGATAAATCATGCTCAGCCAGTCAGAGTGAAATCTGCCATTGGCCTCCGTATTAGCGATCAGTCTGTTTTCGAAATCATCCACTTGGTTCGTCGATTGCAGATATTTAAATGTATTGCCAACAAAGTCATCCCGATAGACGAGATTATTGCCCTTCTTGCGATTGTATGGCGGATCTATATATATAAACTTGATCTCACCCAGATAGATCTCCTGAAGCAATTTCAAGGCCTCTAGATTATCACCTTCAATAAATAGATTACGTGTTGCTTCAAAGTCGACACTCTCCTCGACTGCGGGGCGAAGCGTCTTCGCAATAGGCGCGTTCGAAGTTAGCAGGGCCGCTCGTTTCCCCGGCCAATCCAGCCGATACCGTTCCTGAGGCCCCTCCACGACGTAGCCGCACAATTCCTGCCGTAGCTGATCGAAATCCACCGCCAGACGCAGCTCGCCTGTCGCACCGTCGCTTGCCTCGCTCACGCAGCTCGGGAACAGGTCGCGGATCTTCGCGATGTTCTCCTGGCTCAGGTCGGGGCTGTGCATCTTCAGCTTTTCCATTCGTGTCCTCTTACTTTTCCGTCACAGCGCCGACGGGATCATCCCGGGTCAGCCGCTCCAGTTCCTGCTTCGCCGCGCGCAACTCGGTATTGATGGCTACGCGCTTGTTGAATTGCTTCTCGCGGGCGAGTCGCGCGTTGATCCGCTCCATCTCCCGGGTCTTGGATCGGATCGCCTCCATCCGGTCCACCCTCGTCTGGATGTCCTCGCTGATTTGCGCTGACGCGGGCATCATGGCGGTGAGAAGGCGCTCATAGAGCGCGCCCAGATCGAGCGCGACGGGCAGAGTCTGACGCGGCGCATCCTCCGGTGCCCAATCGGTGGCGAAATATTCGCTGATCACCCATTTGGAACCGTCCGCCTCACTCGGGCGCTTGAAGGCGGCCGTCGCCTTGCGCTTGCCGTGCCAGGTCAGCTCGAAGACCAAAGGAAACGGAATCGCCTTGTCGATCGCGCGCAGGACGGCTTCGTCGAGCTTCCCAGTTTTGAGCGATATGCCGAACACCTGGACCTCGGACACGGAGGAGGTGGCGTCGAGATTGGTCGTCTCGGGGGCCAGCTTGAACCGCCAGACGATCTGATCGACCTCGCGCACGAATAGATCCTTGAGCGCGGTGTTGGCGCCGGCGTGCTCGTATATCTTGTTCTTCGGCACGACGCGGCCGAAGGCGGCGCTCTTCGGATAGTCGAAGAAGGCCGTCATGCGTCGCCCCCCTCGATCACGACAAAGGCGATCAGCTCGAAGTCATTCAGCCCAGCGATGCTATGCACCAGCGCCGTTGTCCGGCCGCCGCTGAACAGGCTGTCGATGTCCTTCTCTTCCTTCACTTCGATCATCGAGCGGATGGCGCTGCTCAGCAGCTCGGAGTAGCGATCCATCTTCCGGCCATCCTGCGTACGCTCATTGAAGATGCGGCAGACTTCCTGGATCGGCTCGGGCCGGCCCTTGCAGCTTGAGCGGACGAGGTCGAGCAGGCGCTTCACCTCGGTGTGATCGGCGATGATCTCGCCGTCATTGCCGATGTAGACCAGATAGTAGGGGTGCAGGCGGTTCTGCAGGTTGATGTTGACGCTGTCGTTGATGTTCTTGAGCGCGAAGATCGCGCCGGGCCGAAGGCCCAGCTCGAGCAAAGGGGGAACAACTGCGTGCATCCCGTTCGGCAGGTTGTCGAGCTCGCCGTGCTCCTTGACGTAGTTGAGCAGGTCCATCCGGAAATCGTTGAGGCCGAGATCGGTGATCGAGACGCCGGTCTTCACGTCTTCCAGCTCGATGACCTCTTCCTGAAGGCGCTTCAGCTGGTCCTTGCGGTAGGCGATATCGTTGCTCTTGGCGGTGAGGACATTGTCGTCGCCGGTGGCGCTCACGTCCGCGATCACCATGCGGTTTTCGACCCGCTCCTTGAGGTTGATGTACTCGTCGAGCGAGATGTCAGGCCAATAGTTCACCAACTGGATTTGGGCGTTCTGCGAACCGATGCGGTCGATTCGGCCGAAGCGCTGGATGATGCGCACCGGATTCCAGTGGATGTCGTAGTTGACCAGATAGTCGCAGTCCTGAAGGTTCTGGCCTTCGGAGATGCAGTCCGTGCCGATCAGGATATCGAGCTCACCCGGCTCGTTGGGCAGGATGATCGCCTTCTCCTTGGACCGCGGCGAAAAGAGCGTCAGCACGCCCTGAAAATCATAGCTCTTTCTGAGGGTGGTTTTCGGCGCGCCGGAGCCCGTCACCTTGCCGGTCTGCAACCCGAGCTGCTGCGCGAACGGCGCCAGATTGGCGTAGAGGTAGTTCGCCGTATCGGCGAAGGCCGTGAAGATCAGGACCTTCCTGTTGCCCGGATTGAGGGGCTCGCTCACCTTCTGCCGGAGCACCTGCATGAGGTGCTGGAGCTTGGCGTCGTCGTCCGGTTCGACCTTGTCCATCGAGGCGATCAGGTCCTCGATGAGCGCGAGATCGGCCTTGAGATCGTACTTCCATGACGGCAGGTCCATGTCGGCAAGGCTGATTTGCACCTTCTTGCCGACCGTGAATTCGCCCAGTCCGGCCAGATCGTCGTCTTCGGCGTCGAGCAATTCCTCGTCCGCCAGAAAATCGCTCACGCTCTGCGTGCCGCCCGACCGCTCGAAGTCACGAATGGCGTCCATGGCCCGCGAGATATTCCCGCTGAGCGAACGTAGGGTGAGGCGGAACGCCTCGACGGAGCTTTCGAGGCGCTTGAGCAGGTTGGTGGTCATCAGCGCCTGAAGACTGCGCTCGCGATCGACCTGCCGAAGCTTGCCCCGGCCGCCCTCGACCTGGGTGTCGTAAATCTCCTCGTATTTCGGCAGCCGGCTCGGAAGGATGTAGCTGATCGGGGCGTATACCGCGAGCTTCAGCACCGAAAGCCGGGTGAAGATGTCGTTCAGGCCCATCACGTCCGTCCGTTGCGTGATCGGGCAATGGAACGACAGCGGCTTGCAGCGCTGGGGAAACTTGCCGATGTCCTTCGTGTCGTAAAAGGTTTCGATGTGCTTGCGCGACCGGGCGATCGTCACGGCATCGAGAAGCTCGAAGAAATCGAAATCCAGCGCCTTGAGGATCGAGGCCGCCGTTCGCTCGTCCGGAGGCAGTATCGTCCAGGCATTGAAAGCCTTCTGCGCGCGGCGGAAGATTTCCTCGACGCTGGTTTGCGTCTTCAGGTTCTGGCTGAGGGCCTCCGACTGCCCTTCGTAGGCAAGCGCAAGCTGGTTGCGCAGGTCAGTAAAGCGGTTGTTCACTGGCGTCGCGGAGAGCATCAGAACCTTGGTCTTCACGCCCGCGCGGATGACCTTGTTCATCAGCTTCTGGTAGCGTGTCTCCCGATCCTTGAAGACATCGTTGTTCCGGAAATTGTGCGATTCGTCGATGACGACGAGGTCGTAATTACCCCAGTTTACGCGATTGAGCGGAATGCCGAAGGACTCGCCCGACGTCCGCGACAGGTCAGTATGGCAAAGGACGTCATAGTTGAACCGGTCCTTGGCGAAGATGTTGGTCGTCAGGTTGGTGTTGTAGTTCTGCCAGTTGTCCGCGAGCTTCTTCGGGCAGAGCACCAGGACAGCGCGATTGCGCAGCTCGTAATATTTGATGACCGCCAGCGCGGTGAACGTCTTACCCAGACCGACGCTGTCGGCGAGGATGCAGCCGTTATAGGTTTCGAGCTTGTTGATGATGCCGGTGGCGGCGTCCTTCTGGTAATTGAAGAGCTTGTTCCAGACGACGCTATCGCGATAGCCGGTGAGGTCGTTCGGCAGGACATCCTCGTCGATATCCTCGAGGAAGTCCTGGAAGATGTTGTATAGCATCAGGAAGTAGATCCGCTCCGGCGAATTCTCCTGGTAGACCGACTCGATGTGGTCGCAGATCGCGGCCGTGACATCATCGAGCTTCTCCGGGTCGGACCAGATTTGGTCGAACAGCTCGAGGTACATCTGCGTGTGGTTCGGAGCGTCGAACCGCGTCACGAAATTCGACACGGCATCGCCTTTCTGATAGCCGAGATCGACGGCCGTAAAGCCGCTGATCGGCATGTAGGCAATTCCGCCGTCATCACTCGCCACATGCAGGAACTGCTGCATCGGGGCTTTCGTGGTGTTCGACCGGAACTTGGCCTTCTTGCGAATCCAGTCGGCGCACTCGCGCGCCAAGGCCCTCTGGGTCAGCTTGTTCCGGAGTTGGATCTCAAACTCCGTTCCATAGAGACCGCTTTCGCGCCGTGCTTTCGGAATAAAGAACTCGCGCCGTTCCTTGCGCATTCGGTCGGTCACTTCGGTCGGAACGAAAGTCGGTGCGGTAAAAATGAACTGTAGGCTTTCGATCTTCAGAAGCTCAGACTTGAGCGCTTCAAAGGCGTAGATCGAGAAACACGAGGCGGCGATTTTCAACCTCGATCCGCGATTCACCGTTTCCTTCAGGTCATCGCCGAACAGGTTCGAAGTGTTGTCGATGATTCTCATGCCATCATCTGCTTACTGGCGCGACAGCACTGCGGCATCGGGGACGGAGTGGCTTCAAAGCGTCGCACTGATCGCTCACCAGCTTTTGATGAACGCATTTTTTAGCGGCTGGAGCTTTGCTGGAAGCTCAGACCCTACACAGGTTAGCCCTAAATATGTGGCCGCACGCGTAGTACCAACATATAAATATTTGTCGAACAGTTCTGGCTGCATGGCGGCCAGCGTGTCTATCCCGACAAAAAATACAGCCTCAAATTCGAGCCCTTTGATGTGCTGTACGTCAAACACTCTGATGTCGTTTTCCTGTCCGGCAAGCTGGCCCTTGTAGCATGCGACGACGTTTAGGTTTTGATCCAAGAGAACGGTTTGTAGCTTGTCCGCCAACGGCCCTACTTCCGCCTCCGAGTTCACAAGTACCGCGACGGATGGCAACGGCTTTGTGAATCGCTCGACTTCTGTTATTCGGGTGCTAAGCCAATCGGCAACATCATCGAGTTGGCTGAGCCCCGTCCCTAGCACAGGTGCTACGCCCTCGTTATCCACATTGGGTGGCAAGACCACATTGATGGACTCGCCTGAGCAAAGTCGCACAATTTCCTTAGCAAGATGATTGAGTTGGCGACTGTGGCGATAGCTGACCTCGATGGGTCTGACTTCGATGTGTGGGAAAGCCCAGAGTACTTGGTCGATTGACCGGCTGCCCCAGTTGGTAATACGTTGGTTGAAATCGCCGCAGGCAAAAAAAGACTGAATATCTGGGTTGGACAGCGCACCCATGCAAGCGAGCTGAATAGGTGAAAAATCAGTCGCTTCATCGACCATGATCTGATCACGCGTTAGGCCAAGGAAGTCCTTTAGGAGAACGTATGCTGGATCGTCGATATTGCGGCGGATCGAGCGGTCCTGCAGCAGAACAGACGCCGTGCGCATAATGCAGAGCAGCATCAGATCGACCTCAAGCGGATTCACATCGTTTGCTTGAATTTTATCGGCGTACCAGTTGCCTTCGGTCTGGCGTAGGCGCCGGAACCGTCGGTACCGCCCTGCAACCCCATCAATATATCGGCGAACTGGGGTCGTAAACTTGCGCAGCGCAGCTTGCGTATGGAGACTTTCACCGACCTGACGCAAGTCAGCTTCAGGTAAAGCGCGCTGACCAATCCAATCTGCAATAAGTCCGGCACGCGAAGTCTTGCTCAGCACACGGCGCGCGAACTTTGCTCGCGCCTGCGCACGAAGATTGCTGATATAGGCGGCTGCCGCCGCCGCTTTCGCCGTGCGTGGCGACTGTATCTGGTCATCCTCGTCCTCTCCATCTTGTTCCTCGAGTTCCTCGTCGGCGGCACTCAACCCATTCAGGAACACCGCCAGGTCTTCAAGGAATTTGCGATTCCGATTCAGCTGCACCGTGAGGCTGCGACGGAGCGCATTGGTGGTCTCTCCTTTTAAGGTTTGCAAGAGCTCATCAACTGTAGGGGCAGATCCGACAAGCGAGCCGATTCCCCGAGCGATCGAACTTGATTGGGAACCTGTAACAATTGTCGCAAGTAATGCTGAAAGTCGTAATGCGCTCGCATTAGAAGCGCTTTTCAATGTCTTGGCTGCGTCTCGCAAATCGCTCCAGAAGTCTTCCTGTTGCCAAGCCTCGAAATCGTCGTACCAGCCTGTCTGATGCGCAACAGCCTCCGGCATCAAGAACGACTCGTGTTCTTTGAGAACAAAGGAACCACCGCCGTTCGACGTTCGCAGAATCCGAAAACGGTTCCGGGCCAAGTCCAACCGAAATCGTGACCAGGTGGAAATTTTTTGATCGGGTGCTGCTATGTTCTCCCGCGCAAATGCCTCCTTAAGGTATAGCTTTAGGAGTTCAGTCGGCGTGAACATCATCCAGCTATTAGCGTAATGTGGAGCCCCCGCCGCCCGAGTAGCTGCGACCAGCTGACGTTCGTCGTCATTAAGGTATTCGTGGTCAAGCTTTTGTCCGAGGCGGCGTATCAAGGTCGTCGTTTTTCCAGTCCCAGGAGGGCCGACGATCAGGAGTTGAGTGTCGAGTGGGAGCCTGAATATTTCATCCTGATAGTGATCTAGGATCGGCTGATCGCGTAGCCCCATCTTTGTGATAACACTGCGACGAATTCCGTCGAGGATATTGGCAGCGCGTTCGTCAGCTTCGATGATTTCCCTTAGGAGCGTATCGCCATCATCTGTGAGCGCAGTCCGCGCCAGCGCATCACGCATCGAAACGACTGTGACCGGCCCGTAAGATTTGCCAGCCAGAACCGATTGGCGGGAATCCCAAACGCTGGCGGCCCAGTGGGGATGAAGGATCGCCTTTTCCAGGATTTCTCCAGAAATACCGCCGCCTGGCGTATAGATTTCGAACTGCTGCCCTACGCTCAGCGACGCCAACCGGCCGGCCGGCGAATTGCGGCCAGCGAGTTTCCTACCATTGCCAGGACTATCGTCCGGAGTGTCTCGGCAAATGTAATAGACCAGGATTTCTTCTTCGTCCGACAGCACCACGACGCGGGCAATGGCAGGCTCGCGCGCGAGCGTCTCCAGCCTGCGCCGGCTCGCGCCATCTATGGCGCCGAGGGCCTTAATCGCCTCGCTTGACGTCAAAGTGTTGAGGTTCGCTAGTGCCGACGGCCCTGTAGTGTATGGCTCACCCAGCTTTTTCTTCGCCGCCGACGAAATCCGTTCAAGGATGTTTAGGGAGTCTTCAGAAACACGCTGGATTTCTTCTTGATTGCCTGACACGCGTGCGCACCCCCCCGGTACATATTATCGGCGTAATGCTATATCTGCCGATCGACAGAACTTCTACTCAAATTCGCCATAAGCGAATTCTCAATCATTAGCGGATCGAGTAATTCTATGACCTGCAGATTCCGCCCCGTAATGCCCTGAAAGTCGCTATACATCCCGGCCGTAGCCTCAATCAGGCCAAGGATCTGCTGCTCGCGCTTCGCCCACAAGCTCGTCATCGTCTTGCGCTCCTTGTCGAGAGATCGACCAGCCTTCGATCTCGTTTTGTTTCTGGGAAGCCACAGATCGCTCTGGCGCTGCAATTGAACCGGTTAGGCAAAAACCGTGTGCCCGTCCCTGGTGTCGCAGGGCTGTTGCTCCGACGTCTCATGCCGCACGGCTTTCCAGAGCGAGCGGCGGCGCCAACTCGTGTATGCGCGCATTGGGACAAACCCGTCTAGCGATATCGCAAAGATGCTGGTGATGCGTCAGGTAGATTACCTGACCCACTTTGGCCATGTCGGCGAATAGCCGGAAGGCCTCCTCGGCACGGAAGTCGTCGAACGTCTCCATGATGTCGTCGGCGATGAAGGGAACAGGAGTGCGAGATTGAGCGAACTCGTGGTAGCCGGCCACTCTGAGCGCGAGATAGAGTTGGAAGCGCGTTCCCTTTGACATTTCCTGCGCCAGCTTGGAACTCCCATCAGCCCCGATGCCAATAAGGACTTCGGTGTCCTTGTCAGGCTGGGTCGCCAGACCACGATAAGCGCCACGGCTGATCACCTGAAAAGCCTCCGAGGCGCGAAGCATCATCGAACTGCGATGCTTGTCGCGATAGAGGCGCAAGGCTTGCTCGGCCGCGACGACGCCAGCCCTGAGGCGGAAGTAGCTGAACGCCTTATCCTCGATTTCCAGGAGAACCGTACGCCGTTGCTCTTCAAGAGCAGCCACGGCACAATCGCCGTCGACGGCATCCACCTCGTCGGACGCTTTGCTGTATGCTGTAAACAACTCTCGTACGCGCCGATCCTGATCCTCAAAGCGGGCTCTGAGTTCTACCTGCTCGGCCTCCAGCGGAGGCCGATCCGCGGCGTCAAGCATCTGTTCTGCATCGGCCATGTCCTGGATTGATAGCGCGTCTCGGATTTCGCGTTCGATGATATTGGACCGCCGGCGCAAGTCTCTCTTTTGCTCGATCATGCGCAGCTTTTTCTCCGCCTCCTGCAAGGATGATACTCCGAACAGCTGCGTCATTTCAGATTTGCGGCGCTCGCAAACCGCGATTTCACCCTCCAGGTCCCGGTTTTTGAGAATCTGATCCTCCAGAGCAAGGTGCTTGGATTCCCTTTCCGCCTTTTTCGACCGGGCCTCTTCCACTCTGGCGGACATCAGCGCCCAAAATCTCAGGGCACTCTCTGCTGGTCGCTCCATTCCGAGTTCTGCGGCCATCAATGCAAGCTCGCGCGAGAAGGCAGCCTGATCTTCCTCCATCTTGGCGATGCGATCTGCCAGGCCCGCTTGCCGTTGAGCGGCCGGGCTGAGTTCGGCAAGTCTGTCCATGACCTCTTTGACGGTCGCGAAGCTGGGAATAGTCCCTCCCGCGCCGAGCCAGCAGGTCTTGCAAACCTCAGCCCATGATGCGTCCCATTGCGCCTCGTCGGCAGTGGCCGTTTCAAGGGCTGACTGGCGGGAAGCCTGCTCCCTTTCGCAGTGTTCAAGTTGCTCCCTCAAATTCTTGTGTTCGACTTCAAGATCAACGGCGGATTGGGCCCTGGCCAGAAGCGCTTCATAGGAGTCAGAGTGATCCTGGGAAACGGCTGCCGCCGATAGTGCCGCCGAGAGCCGGTTGCGCGCCGCCGTGCCGTCCGCTACCGCCTGGCGTAAGTCACCTTCGGCCTCCCGGAACAAGTCGGCTGTCGCGAGGACCATTTCGCGGCGTCCCAGCCATGCCTCAAGCCCACCGAGGTTGATCTCGCCAGAAACGGTCAGAGCCATTTTCCGAGCGGAATCCAGAATGTCGGTCCTGATGGCTTCGCGTTTCGACTTCGCCGCGTTCAGCAGCTCCGCTGAGCGCTCCAATTCCGCTTCCGCGACGGCGAGCCTCTGATAGGTTTGATTCAGCTTCGCCAGGTCGCTCATGTGTCCCAGCCGCGCGCTGGTGATCAGGTCGTCTTTCCGCAGCTCGATCTCAAACGCCGCAGCGGTCGATTCATCGAGCGCGTCACGATGCGTAGCCCATGCCGCTTCACGCGCCGATCGCGACGTCGCTGCCTCATGATCGTCCACAACACCGGTGGAATTCTTCAGTGCATCCAGTTCGGCTCGCAAACAGCGCAGTTCACTCGTGAGGCGCCCGCTGTCATCGCTGTAGCGATCGATCTCGGCTTCCGCTTTAGACAGAGCTGATTTCCAGGCCTCCAGCTCAGAAGGTGCCGGCACTCTCATTTGCCGTACCTGGTCAAGGCTTTCGCCCCACGGTAGAAGTTCCGACATCTGGCGCGCCAGTGTTTCTTTCAAATCCACACGGGAGCGTTCCGCGACACGGCGGCGGGCTGCATGATCATTCTCTCGAAGCGCCGAGAGCTCCCTCGCCAGCGCCGCAACGGCTGCGCTGTTTGTGGAGGCAGCGGCTTCGCTCGACAATTTGCTCCGCAACTCGATCAGACGGCGGTTCGCCTCTGCGGCTTCGCGCTTCGCGTTTTGGAGTATCGCGTCGATACCGGAGCGGCGTTCAACGAGATCTCTGATGCTCCCAGAAATGCGACTTCCGAGCATCAGGCTGCTTGGCTCGTCGTCTTCAGGGCGCTCGAGAAGCCGCAGAATATTCGCAATTTCCCGGTCGACTTCCATCAGTTGCAGACGACGGTCTGGCAGATCCCTTGCAGCGGTGACATAACGGGCGTGCAACTCGCTGATAGCATCCATCCTTTGCCCCAAAGTGAGCGCGATATCGTCGAGGCCAATGGCATTGAGCCCTTTCTCAAGCTCGGCCATGGACGCTTTCGCGGTCTCCCGCTTCACGGCAAGCTCAATGTCCTCCTGACGAAGTGCCGGAAGTTCGTTTCCCCACGAAGGCGGGGCCTGGGGAATATCTTGCAACTCGGCGAGAACGTCACGGATGTCCCTCAATTCCGCCAATCGTGGCAGTGCGGTCAGCAGATTCTTGATCTCGTCCAGCCGCAGCTGCGTCCGGGTTCGGTCAGCCATCGCTTCGTCATAGTGTGCCAGTGACCGCTCCTTGGTTTCCACCATCTGGCGATAATGGGTGGCGAGCGTGTCAATCTGCTCTTTTCGCTCCTTCAGATCGGAAAGCCGACTTTTCAAGTCGCCGATTTCACTGCTGCGGGCACGGAGCTTGAAAAGGCCGTCAGCCTGCGAACGCAATTCAACAAGTGTCTGACTTAGTGCAGCCAAACCTGTGCTTGCCGAAAACAGAAGCTGTCCGAGATCACCCCTGCTGGCCAGGATGCTCTCGCCGCCTTCCTCAAGGGTGTCATCGTCGAGTGAAAACATCGCGCAATAGACGTCACGCTCAACTCCACCAAGCTCGCCGAGTATCAAATGTTCGCCGATCGGCTGATCACCCGGACCGAGCAAACTGTTTTGGGGCTTCTTGATCCGGACAAGCTCCCGGGCAACACCACCGATGTCCAATGCGGCCCCGATGCGCATCGTTGCGTATGGGTGGAGGAAATCATAGCGGCTGCGGGATTCGATGCCGAAGAGGAGGTCGAGGAATGCAGATAGGGCGGTCGATTTGCCCGCCTCGTTCGGACCGTAGATGATATGTAAATCTGGACGGCCCGGCTCCACACGCCCGAAGTCGATGTGCTTGTCGGTGAATTTGCCGTAACGGGTAAGGTCAAGCCGGTTGATGCGCATCATGCTACCTCATCCTGCTTCCGACGTTGGAGCCGTGCGAGCACATCTTCGACCCCCTCCTGCGCGAGCAGGCGCAACGTGGCCCGAAATTCCTCCTGATCAGCACCGAAACTGCCTCTGCTTTCAGGTGGCAGACGACTACGAATCTCCTCCCCAATTTCGATAAGCGCGGCGTGGTAAGCTTCCGAGCCGATGATCTCGCTTCCGACAAGCTCTCGAAGTTCGACGAGTGGATCCCCGTTGGACCCATCTGCGGAAACGAGGTCGGTGCACTGGGTCTCCACCTTCTCGACCCAGGTCCGGCCAATGACAGATGCCCTGTGCTCGGCTTCGGTCTTGAGGAGGTCGGCGTCGTGACGGAGCTGCCATGCGAGCGGCGTTCTTCCGGTGAAGGAGAGCCGGACCACAAGATGTTCGGAATTTGCAGCTTCCCGCGCAGCCCCCAGCTTGCACGCTACCGTGGTCACCATCTGACGCCAATCTGCGACGCCATCGAGGTCGATCACGACGCGCTCGAACTGGGCGATGCTGGTGAACCTCTCCTCAACATGGACTGTTCGGTCGTCAGCTATCGTAACAAGGCTCACGGATTTTGGGCCGGATTCGTTGATGTCGCGCCCCTGGGGTATGCCTGGCATTACGATGGTGCAGCGTCCGGCACTGATTGACCGCTTGTGAATGTGACCGAGCGCCCAATAGTCGAACTCTGTCGCCTCCAGATCCGAGACGTTGCAGGGTGCGTAAGGATCGTGCCCCCGCGTTCCTGCGAGGCTGGTGTGCAGAAGACCGATGTTCACAGCGCCTTCGACCCGTGGCTTGTACGTTTCGACCAGACTTTCGGGACACTGGGCCTGCGCAAAGCTAAGCCCGTGAATAACCACAGGGGTCGCTCGATCCCCCAATTCGAGCGAGATAGCCTCCGGACGCCCACCGTAGACTTTTACGGTTTCTGGGTACGTCAGTTCTCTGGTGATCTTCGACAACGCATCGTGGTTGCCCCGAATGATGAACACCCGGACTCCGGCTTGGTCCAGTCGGCGGATTTGCTCGGAAAGGAACCGCGCAGTTTTCATGGAGGTCTGATCGCCGTCGTAGAGATCACCCGCGAGAAGAAGCGCGTTGACCTGCTCGGATAGGCAGAGATCGACGATATTGACAAAGGCACGCCGCGTCGCGTTGCCAATCAGTTCGCCTAGTTCCGGGTTGCGTAGCGCCAGCGACCGAAGAGGCGAATCCAGATGAACGTCCGCCGTATGAACAAATCGAAAAGCCATGCCCTCACCTTTTGCCTTCGCGTGAGAAGGCTTTGATTCCCCGAAACAGATACTGGCCTGCGCTTAGGTTCGTGCCTAGGCTGCCAATCTCTCGCGATTTCAGGTTTCCACAGGCTAATGACAGAATCTGTCACCAGCCGCGGATTGTGCAGGTCCCACGGTTCAAAGTTTGGCAAATTTCATTCTATGGAAGCGAGGGAAAGTCAGAGCGCTGGTGCGTCTCGACCATTCTGCGAAGGGCCTCCGGCGCCACGACCTCAACCTTGTCTCCCCACATGTAGAGGTGCCAGCACATCTCCATATGACCGGACGCCCAGAAACGCACGATCAGTGAACCGTCGGATTGATCCTCCAGTATCTGAGCCGGATGGAACAGGAAAGTTCGCGCGTGCGGCGCTGCGTCAGGCTTGAACTTCCAGATGACTTCGCCAAACTCACTGTCGTTCTGAAAAGCTCCGAACGCCTTCCGCGCATGCGCATGAATGTCGAAGCCTGGATCACGTTCGAAGACCTCGCCGGTCAATTCCGCGCGTTCGATCTTCTCAGCCACGAAGTGCCTGAGCGGACCTGCGCGATCGGTTGTTGGCCTGGCCACCAGATAGCGTCGGATTCCAATCAACACTCCGTAAGGTTCGACCACTCGCTCGGTGGATATAGCTGACCCGCGGGATTGGTAGACGATCTTCAACCGCTGCGACCCCTTAAGCAAGGGGGACGACCAGTCGAACAAGGCGCAAGCCAAGGCTCTCGCCGATGCAGGTTGCAAGCGCATCTTCAAGGAAGAGGCTTCTGGCGGTCGCTGGGAGC